>CAVINP010000113.1:0-5969 GCA_963643985.1 bacterium | reverse complement strand
CAAGCAAATCCACTCGAAACTGCACATGTCTCATTTTAGAAACACACTCTAGTCACTCTCCCCGCGGTGTACCGTGAACGAGAACGCGCTGCCCTCGCCCTTTTTGCTTTCCACCCAAATTTTCTCGTTCATGCGTCCCATCAGTTCGCTGGCGATGGACAGCCCAAGCCCCGAACCCTTGCCGCTGTGCGCCTTGTCGACCTTGTAGAAGCGGTCGAAGACGTAGGGCAGGTCTTCCTCGGCGATGCCGATGCCGCTGTCGCGCACGGTGATGGTGACCTTTTCGTCATCCCACGTCACTTCAACGCGCACAAAGCCCTTCTCGGTATACTTGATGGCGTTGTCCAATAGTATGATCAGCAGCTGCTCCACGCGGTCGGCATTGGCGTAGACCGTCGGGCAGCCCGAGAGATCCTCGGGAATGATCAGCTCCAGCTTATGTTCCTCGGCGATCACGTGATAGCGGTCACAGACATCGTATATCAGATCGTCCAGCGTCATCTTCTGCTTTTTGATGGCCACGCTGCCGCTCTGAAGGCGTGAGAGCTCCAGCTGGTCATTGATCAGGCGGGAGAGGCGCATGACCTCGCGCAGTATGATGTCGTAGTAGCGCATGCGGTCCTTCTCGGCGGTGACCATGCCCTCCTTGAGCGGCTCGATCAGCGCGCGCACCGCCGTCAGGGGCGTTCTGAGCTCATGGCTGACGTTGGAGACGTATTCGCGCCGCGTGCGCTCCAGGCGCTCGGACTGCGTGATGTCGCTGAAGAGGCCCACCGCGCCCGCGATGGTGCCGATTTCGTCCACGGTCGGCGTGATGCTCAGGTGTATGGTCATGTCGCGGCTGCTGATGTTGCGCGTCGTCGGCTCGCCGCTTCTGATGACGCTGTCAAAGTCGGTCCAGACCTCCTGCACGGGCACGAACTTCATGCGCGGATCCGGCAGACCCACCGACACGGGCGCCTGCTCGAACATGGTCGAAATGGCGGGGTTGATGTGCGTGATCCTGCCGTCTGCATCGATGGCGATGATGCCCTCGGAGAGGCCGTTGAGCATGTGCTTGAGGCGGTTGCGCTCGACGATGAGCATGTACATGTTGCGCGAGAGCTGATAGGAGAGGTTGTTGAGCGCCTTGCCCATCTCACCCAGCTCGTCCGGCGCGGACTCATCGGCGTGCGCGTCAAAATCACCGCCGGCCACGCGGGTGGCCACGTCCCGCAGCGCGGCGACCTGCCTGACGCTCTTGAGCAGAAGTGCCTTGCACAGCGGCACGGAGGCCAGGCACGCCGCGACGAAGCCCGCCGCCAGTGCGATCGAGCCTGAGAGGCGACCCACGTTCAGCCGATCACAGAGGTGATAGACGGGTGCGCCCACGATGACCGCTGACAGAAAAACCCCCGCGGTAAAGATAACAGCGCGCTGAACCAGCACGCTGTGACGTCCTGTCCGAGCGGGTTTTTCATTTTCGACAGGCTTGTGTTTCATTATCCGTTGACCTCAAAGCGATAGCCCACGCCGTAGACCGTCTTGAGTGCCCACGGTACGCCCTCCTGGGGCAGCTTCTGACGGATGCGCTTGATGTGCGCGTCCACGGTGCGCGTGTCGCCGAAATAGTCGTAGCCCCAGACGCGGGAGAGTATCTGCTCACGCGAGTAGACCTGGCCGACGTTCGAGCAGAGCATGTGCAGTATCTCGACTTCCTTGGGCGTGCAGGGAATGACCTTGCCCGCGGCCTTGACCTGATAGTTGTCCAGAGAAATCTCCAGCTGCGGCAGGCGGATGATGGAGGAATCCTCATCGCCGGGCTTCTCGCTGAAGCGGCGCAGCACGGCCTTGATGCGGGCCAGCACCTCGCGCGGGCTGAAGGGCTTGACGATGTAGTCGTCCGCGCCGAGCTCAAGGCCCAGTATGCGATCGATCTCCTCGCCCTTGGCGGTGAGCATGATGATGGGCGTGGAGCTGTTCTGGCGGATCTGGCGGCACACGTCCAGACCCGTGACCTTGGGCATCATCAGATCCAGAACCATCAGATCGGGATGGAGGCTCTCGAACATCTCCAGTGCCTGCTGACCGTCATACGCGCTCTGGTGTTCATAGCCCTCGCTGTCCAGATACAGGCCCAGCGACTCGTGTACCACCGGATCGTCGTCTGCAATCAGAATCAGAGGATACATAGACATAAAACCACCCCAATTTTCACATTTATACATTTATTATACCCAAGCGCATGCGTGCTTTCAAGCTTTCGGGGAATAAACCCAGATTTCTTCAAATTCGTCATATTTTTGATGGAGTTGGGGGAGGGATCAGGAAACAGGGATTAGGGAACAGGAGAGGAAAACCCCTCCGCCTCGCATTCGCTCGGCACCTCCCCTTTCAGGGGCGGCATGAGTTGTGATGCGCTGTTTCACCGGTCACATTCGGAAAAATGTGATAAAACGCTTCAAAAAAGGCGGAAAAACGTGAAATTTCCCGTTGAAAAACCCGGAAAAATGTGATGCGGGCAATTTGTGCTGCAATAACTGCCGCATCACACTGTTTCACCGGCCACCGGCCTCTCTCACGTCTTGACATTTAACTTTCCTATTGATATAATGATTCCGATATACAAAGGCCTCAGGGTGAAATAGCCCGGTATGTGCGCATGCGATGAACAGAGAGCGGCCCGCTTGGTGGAAGGGCGGCGGCATGGGCGGTTTCGGGCGGCCATCTCCCTTTGGGAATTTTCCCGGGCTTTGCGCAGGAAATGGCGCGACGGCGGCCTCCGTTACGGGCGTTGAGTGGGCTTCCCGCAGCCGCGGGGGTCAATCAGGGTGGTACCGCGAACGGCATCTTTTCGTCCTTGAGGGTGAAGGATGCCGATTTTTGGTCTATACGAAGGAGAATCTATCATGAACGCAAACATCAAGACGGCCGACGATCTCAGATCCCTGTTTCTGAAATTCATGAAGTCCAAGGGACACGCGGAAATCCCCAGCGCGTCCGTCATCCCCGAAAACGATCCGACCGTGCTCTTCACCACCGCGGGCATGCATCCGCTGGTGCCCTATCTGATGGGCGAGAAGCATCCGATGGGCGTGCGTCTGACCGACGTGCAGAAGTGCATCCGCACGGGCGACATCGACGACGTGGGCGATCCGAGCCATCTGACCTTCTTTGAGATGCTGGGCAACTGGTCTCTGGGCGACTATTTCAAGGAGAGCATGATCCCCTGGAGCTGGGAGTTCCTGACCGGCGAGGAATGGCTGGGCCTGCCCAAGGAGCGCCTGGCGTTCACCGTCTTTGAGGGCGACGGAGACTGCCCGCGCGACGAGGATGCCGCGCAGCTCTGGCGCAAGCAGGGCGCGATCCCCGATCACGTGTTCTACCTGCCCAAGAAGCACAACTGGTGGGGCCCTGCCGGCGTGACCGGCCCCTGCGGCCCCGACAGCGAGATGTTCTGGATCACCGACAAGGCGCCCTGCGGCCCCGACTGCTCCCCCGCGTGCAGCTGCGGCAGGTATCTTGAGATCTGGAACGACGTGTTCATGCAGTATGAAAAGCAGGCCGACGGCACTTTCATTCCGCTCAAGCAGAAGAACGTCGACACCGGCATGGGCCTTGAGCGCACCTACTGCGTGCTCAAGGGCGTGAAGTCGGTCTATGACACCGAGATCTTCTCCGGCATCATCGGCAAGATCGAGGAGCTGTCCGGCCGCAGGTACGGCGAGAGCGAGGAGGTCACCAAGGCCATCCGCATCGTCTCCGACCACATGCGCACCGCCACCTTCATCATCGGCGACGACCGCGGCGTGACCCCGTCGAACGTCGACCAGGGCTACGTGCTGCGCCGCCTGATCCGCCGCGCCGTGCGTCACGGCATGAAGCTGGGCCTGCCCGAGGGCTTCACCTGCGAGATCGCGAAGGTCATCATCAATCAGTACAAGAAGAATTATCCGGAACTCGACCGCAACAGCGGCGTGATCCTGGAGCAGCTCAAGCTCGAAGAGGAGCGTTTCCAGCGCACACTGAAGAAGGGCCAGGCCGAGTTTGAAAAGGTGCTGGGCAACATGCGCCGCAGGAGCGCGGCCTTTGAGGCACTCAAGGCCGGCATCACCGCCGAGAGCATGGCCGCCGCGCTGAAGATGCTGCCGCCGTCCCCCGAAAACCTGCCCACGATCGAGAAGATCAAGGCCGGCACGATTTCCGGGGAGGAGATCGGCAAGCTGATCGACGGCTGCACCGTCATCGACGGCCGCAGCGCATTCAAGCTCTACGACACCTTCGGCTTCCCGATCGAGATCACCTGCGAAATGGCTCAGGAGAGCGGCGTGAAGGTGGACGTCGAGGGCTTCCGCGAGCGCTTCAAGAAGCATCAGGAGACCAGCCACGCGGGCGCGGAGCAGCGCTTCAAGGGCGGTCTGGCCGACGCTTCCGAGGAGACCGCGAAGCTGCACACCGCGACGCACCTGCTGCAGGCCGCGCTGCGCAAGGTGCTGGGGCCGGAAGTGCACCAGAAGGGCAGCAACATCACCGCAGAGCGCCTGCGCTTTGACTTCTCCTTCGGCCGCAAGATGACCGAAGAGGAAAAGGCCGAGGTCGAGCGTCTCGTCAATGAGGCCATTCAGGCCGCCGTGCCGGTCGTCTGCGAGGAAATGACCGTGGCCGAGGCCAAGGCTCAGGGCGCCATGGGTCTGTTCGAGTCCAAGTACGGCGAGCGCGTGAAGGTGTACACCATGGGCAAGTTCTCCAAGGAGATCTGCGGCGGCCCGCACGCGAGCAACACCGGCGATCTGAAGTCCTTCAGGATCCGCAAGGAAGAGGCTTCCTCCGCAGGCGTGCGCCGCATCAAGGCCACCATCGGAGACAAGTAATATATATGAAGCGACGGGGGAATATTCTCCCGTCGTTTTAAGGATTAGGGATCCTTGACAATACGTATAAATACGTATATAATGTAGTGTACAGGGAGGAAACGCAGTGAAGACCAGCGAGCTGACGCGGCTGATCAGGAAGGCGGGCTGTCACTTCATAGAGCATCGCGGTGAGCATGATCTCTGGTACAGTCCGATCACCGGCAAGGAAATCATGATCCCGCGCCATCCTGCCCGCGAAATTCCTACGGGAACGGCAAACAGAATCAAGCGGGATGCGGGTCTGCAGTAAGTTCCCTGCCAAAGGAGGCGCAGTATGTCCAAATACATTTATCCTGCAATCTTTGAGGCTGAGGACGGCCTGTACAATGTATCGTTTCCGGATCTGCCCGATTGCTATACCTGCGGCAACGATCTGACCGATGCCATGTTCATGGCCGAGGATGCGCTGTCGGGTTATCTGGCGCGCGCGGAGGAAAAGGGGCGCGATATTCCCGAGGCTTCTGCCATCGGTGCGCATGCCGCGCCTGCGGGAGCGGTTGTCTCGCTGGTGTCCGCCGACACGCAGGCCTTTCGCCGTCGCACATCCGAAAAGGCCATCAAGAAAACATTGACCATTCCGTCCTGGTTGAATGAGGCTGCCGAGGAGCGTGGTCTCAATTTCTCGCAGGTACTTCAGGACGCATTGAAGCAAAAACTCGGAGTTGATTATTAAACGGGAGGAATACGCCATGTCCGATCTGACGAAGCTCACGGTTGAGCAGCTGATTGATCCCAAGGGTTTTGACTGCGACTGCGGCAGGCATCACGCGGTCAACATTGCCTACGTCAAGTCCTGCCGGGGCGCCATAGAATCCGCGCCGGAGATGCTGCGGGTACTCAAGAGCCGAAAGCCCTTTGTGCTCTGCGACAGGAACACCTACAGGGCCGCGGGCGAAAAGCTCTGCGCGGTGCTCGAAAAGGCGGGCATCGCCTACAAACTCTACGTGCTGCCCAAGGACAAGCCCGCGCCGGATGAGTGGACGATCGGCAACGCGCTGATGCACTTTGACACGAGCTGTGACCTGATACTGGGCGTGGGCAGCGGCGTGATCAACGACAGCTGCAAGGAGCTGGCCT
>CAVINP010000112.1:0-5979 GCA_963643985.1 bacterium | reverse complement strand
CCATGGGCGCAGGCAAGAATGCCGCCGCCGCCATCGACGAGTATATCAAGAACAAGAAATAATCCCGGTTCAGCAAAACAGAGCCGTCTGCGTTTTTTCCGGATGGCTCTGATTTGTTATAGTTATGATTGTATACTGAATGGTAAAAGGAGGCGGATGACTTGAGAATCGACAGAAACGAGACGGAAATAGCCGCTATGGCGGCGTTTCACAGGGGCGAAAAGGACGAGGGTGAGCGGATACAGGCAGAGTTCGTCGCGGAATTCAGAAAGGAGTACGCCGATAAGGATCATTGCCCTTGCCAGGTGGCCTGCAGATATCACGGCAAATGCAAGGAATGCGTCGCCATTCACAGGGCGCACCAGGAGCACGTGCCCAACTGTCTGCACCCGCTCATCAATCAAAAATTGAAGGTAATCTCCGAGATGACCGAGCACACGCTGGCGCGGGAAATCGAGCCGCCCGAGCAGATACTCTGCAAGCCCCTACCTGAAGACTGAATATTTCGGGCGCGAACGTTATTCTCGCCATTGACGCGTATATCAAGAACAGGAAGTAATCCGAAATCAACTCCCGAGGAGGTAAAAACATGTCGGACACCGTGAAAATCTTCATTTTGACCATCGTGTTTGTGATCTACCTTGTCGTGACGATTCTGTCCATGAAGAGGAGCGACAGCTATAAGCTCAAGGGCGCCGGGGAAATCGCGCAGGGCGTGCTGTGGGGCACAATACTGGCCGGGAGTTGGGATGGTTTCCACATGATCGTCCGGGTTGTCTTTCTGGCAGCAGTCCTGCTGTCGCTCGTGACGGGCGTGTACACGCTCTGCAGAAAAAAGTAAGAGGGTGCGCTGCACCCTCCTGACTTTCATGCCGATTCCGGATCGTTCTTTTTCTTTTTGCGATTTTTGACCAGCTTATTGTACATTTCCGTGCCGATGCATTCCTCGGCATGCTCGCACCACTGTATGCAGTTTTGCATGTCGTTGTAGGCCACAAAGCCGCACTTGTCGCAGGGCACGCTGACGTCGGTCGAAAACAGCTCGATGACCGCGCCGCAATTCGGACAAATCTTCTCGGAAATGGTGGGCACCTTCAGCCGTGCCGCGCCGGGGCAACCGTTGTAAATCTGTGCCATGATGCCGCCTCCTTTTTTCACTGTATATTTTAGTACAATATATCGGGAAAGTATGTTGTTATTTCAACAAAAATAGCTTGATTATCCAAAAATTAACAGGTATAATGGTGATATCGGATGGGGTTTATCCCCAAAGGAGGATATTGATGCGTCTGCTCTTTTGTCTGCTCTACATACCGGCCATGGGCATATTGTCCCATATGCTCGGCGAGGCCCTTCCCCGCAAGTGGTTCAACCCCGAAGCCCGGCCTTTTGCACCGTTCAAATTTGAGCAGAACGGGCGCATATACGATAAGATCGGCGTACGGCACTGGAAGGATAAGCTGCCGGACATGAGCAAAATCATGCCCGACATGACGCGCAAGAGTGTCTCCATGACCGCGGGTGCGGTGCATGCCGAAAACGTTGTTCGGGAGACCTGCGTGGCGGAGACGGTACACTGGGTGCTGATGCTGCTCTCATGGATCATCTATCGCATCTATGCCTGCACGCTGGGCGCGGTCATCGCCATCATTTACGCGCTTTCCCACATTCCCTTCATCATCATTCAGCGTTACAACCGGCCGACGCTGTCGTTGCTGGCCAGGCGACTGAAGCAACGAGAGGAGAGAATCCTACGTGAAAATACTGATACTGTCGGCGAACACGGGTGAGGGTCACAACTCTGCAGCCCGTGCCATACGTGAGGCTCTGCAGGCCCGCGGCGCGGAATGCGTGATCCATGACGGCCTGAGCTTCATGCCCGCCGCCACGCGCAAGCTGATCTGCGAGGGGCACGTGTTCATGTATCGCAATTTGCCCAAGATATACGGCATGGGCTATCGCGTGACTGAGATCTATGCCCGCCAGCAGCGCTTCCAGAGGCAACTCAACCGCGAGAGTGCGCGGCGTCACCTGCCCAAGCGCGAGCGCGACCTGCGCGTTTATCTGCAAAGCGGCGGTTTTGATGCCATCATCTGCGTGCACGTGTTTGCGGCCCGTTTCGTATCGGAGCTGCGCAAGCGTGGGGAGATCAGCCTGCCGACCTATTTTCTGTCCACGGACTATACCTGCAGCCCCGGCGTCAACCAGCTGGACGCGGATGCCTGGTTCATACCGCATGCCAGGCTGATACCGGAGTTTGCCGGGTACGGCATCCCCGAGGAGAAACTGCTCCCAACGGGCATCCCCATTCGGAGGGATTTCATGCAGCACGGCGACAAGCTTGCAGCCAGAAGGGCCCTGGATCTGCCCGAGGACAAGAAGATCGCGGTCATCAGCTGCGGCAGCATGGGCGCGGGCAGCATGGGGCCGATGGTCATCGACATCACCGAGAAACTGCCGGACGATGCCATACTGGTGGCGATCTGCGGCAACAATCGCGCGCTCCGGCGCAATCTCGCTCTGCTGATGCACAGCGACAAGCTGATCGTGATGGGCTATACGCAGCGTATGGGGGAGTATTTGGATGCCTGTGACCTGTTCATCACCAAGCCCGGAGGCCTGAGCACCACCGAAGCCGTGCACAAGCGCGTGCCGCTGATGCTGATCGACACTGCGCCCGGCTGCGAGACCCGCAACATGCAGTTTTTGACGGGGCTGGGCTGCGCTCTCTGTGCACCGACACCGTCGGCCCTGGCCCGGCGCGTGCACGATGCCATCATTTCCGAGGACGAGCTGGCCACTTTGAGCAGCAACTGCGCCAAACAGTTTACCGAAGATGCCGCCGATCGCATCTGCGATGCGGTACTGCGCAACAACTGATACTTCGAAGAAAAAACGATCCGTTGCCAATGTCGGCAGCGGATCGTTTTTTACCGGAAATATTTAAGCTTCCTTGTACGCCTTCTCGATCAGGCCAAAGAGCTTCTCGTCGCGGGAGAGACCCATGTACTTTTCAATCACATAGTCTACGCCCTGCTCCTTGAGCGCCGTCTGAATCTCAGGTGCGGTGGCATCGCCTTCCTGATCAAACTTCAGCGCAGCCACGATGCCGCGGATGATCGGGCTGGGATCGACACCCTGCTCCATGGCGAACAGCGCAGCGCCCACGATGCGGTCGTTGCGGCGCAGTTTGCGCACGGGATCGGCGCCCACGCGGGCCACGGTGTCCTTCAGGGCGCGGTTCTGGAAGCGGAAGAGCAGGTCAACCACGTTGCTCTCGACGTTCTCACGGATGCCCTCACCGAACTTGGCAATCAGTGCCTGTGCACTGGCGCTCATGGCAGCCTTGGCGGCCTCGTAGATCTCGGGATCGGCGATGGCCTGCCAGATGTACTCGTAGCCCTTCTGCTTGCCCAGGTAGGCGCAGACGGCATGACCGCCGTTGTGCAAAAAGAGCTTGCGCTTGATGTAGAACTCAAAGGGCGTGTAAGGGATAAGACCCTTCAGATCCGGTATTTCGCCGCGGAAGGCATCCTTGTCCACGGGCAGCTCGCAGTAGGGTTCCACGCAGATCAGCAGCGGATCCTGTGCACGCATTTCGGGGGTCAGCGGCGGCACCATGCGGCCGATGGAAGCTTCGACCAGCCCCAGGTTCTTGTCAGCCCAGGCCTTCTGTTCATCGGTCAGGCAGGCATTGATCCAGCCGCGCATCAGCACATCGGCCTCGAGCTGGTTTTCGCAGAGAATGATGTCCAGGGGCTTGCCGCTGCGCTCCATGCGGGCGACCACACCCTTGGCGATGACGGGCGCGATTTTGGGCAGAATGTTTACGCCGACGGCCGTCGCCATGATGTCGCAGCTCACGATCTCGTCGATCGCCTGATCGGTGGTGGAGTTGACGGCACGGATGGGCTTGACGGTCGTGTTCACGGTCTCGGCGTTCGAGACGATGCGCACGGTATACTCGCCGCGACGGTTCATCTCGTCGATCAGGTTCTGCATGATGTCCAGAAAGACCACTTCGTAGCCGGAGTCCGCAAAAACCTTGCCGATGAAGCCGCGGCCGATGTTGCCGCCGCCGTACATAATTGCCTTTTTCATGGGGAATACCTTCCTTCGTTAAAAAATTATTCCGCTTACATTATAGCACAGAACACGGCCTGTGACTGCAATTTTGCAAAAAATAAAAAGAAACGGCTGCATTCCGTTACAGACCGGGCTACAAAAAAAGCTGCTGCAAGGCTCTCTGCTGGTAAGACAGTAAAATTCAAATTTCTTGGAACAGGCATGATCTCGGTCATGCCTGTTCCGCTTTTAGGGATACACTGATTAAATGAGGTGGTAAAGTTTGAAACAACATCACCTTACCAAGGGCATAAGAAAACAGGCCATCCAAAGAGATGGTCGCAGGGACAGGTAGAACAATCAGACAGGGATGGGAGAATCCCCTTTGATGAAATAACCCATCTGTCTGAGCAGCGCAAGACCCTGAGATTGGGTCAGAGGCTTGGAAACGAAGGAAGGTTGCGGGAAAGCAAAGCCATCAGGAGAATAAGAGACGCCTTTTGCAAGTACGTTCCAGATAGCGGTCAGGATCATACGGCAGATGGCGATGATAGCTTTCTTGTGACCGCGACGGGCCTTGATTCGACGATAACGCACGCCGAATTCAGGGTGGTCCTTGGAGTTAATCACGGCATTGGCGACCTGAACGAGAAGCGGTTTTAGGCAAGATCCGGCTCCGGAGATGCGGGACGACTTGATTTTACCGCCGCTTTGGTCGTTGCGAGGGCAGCAACCCGCCCATGAGACGAGATTTTTCGCCGAAGGGAACACGGACATATCGACGCCAATTTCAGCGATCACGGTAATGGCTGTCATCGGATTTTTGTCGAAGCCCGGAACGGTGTGAATCAGGTCGAGGGCGGTTGTGAACGGGGAGACGATTCGGCGGATTTCCGATTCGATGTGAGAACGGTGCAGTTCAAGTTCATCGATGTGGTCGAGGCATTGTCGGAGCTTGATAGCCTGCTCATGCGAAACAGCGCCGTCAACAGCAGCTTGTATTTCGGGAATAGGCGTTTTGCATCGACGATCAACGAAGCGGGATACGTCGAACGTCTCGCCGGGGTGTGCAAGGATATACTCGGTGATGGAACGTGCGGACTTGCCGAACACGTCGGAGAACACGTCATCGAGCTTGAGATTGGAGACGGTGAGACAATTCTGAGCACGGTTCTTTTCACCGGTGATGATGTTGCCGAGCTTGGTGCGATAGCGCACCGGGTCGCGAAGTTGCCGGATGCAGGCAGGCGGAATAAAGCCGGGACGGATCATACCGCACATGAACAGGTCGCAGATCCATTTGGCATCCTTGCGATCCGTCTTGTTGCCCTTCTGAGGCTTGGTGTACTTCGGATGTGCAAGCGTAACTCTACAGGACTTTTCGAGGATGTTAAACACGGGAATCCAGTATTTCCCGGCAGACTCCATACAGACGTCAACGCAGTTGAATTTGCGCAGCCATTCAGCAAGCTCCCGCAGACCTTTGGAAAAGGCGTTGAATCTTGCTTCGTGGTAAACCGTACGATTTGACTTGTCTGTGATGCCAATACAGGCAAAAATCCAGGTCTTGTGTACGTCGAGACCACAGCAGTTGGAAAGAAGAATTTTGAACATGGCGTCCCTCCTGCGAATGATTTGCAGAGTCGGCAGGGACTGGTTATCCGGAAAATCGAGTCGATTTCAAAGAGATAAGTTTACGGGCTGTTTCTTTGCGCCATTCTTTGATTCCTTAACGGATAACCGACACCATATAACCATGCGAGGTTGCCGCTATACAGCCCCGCCAATCACCTCCACGGGTTCTGTAGTGTGCCGACCCTACAGACTGAGTATAGCAGAATTCTACGACTTGCGATAGCGCACCGTTTCATAACCCCTTCGGTGCCTTTCGCTGAAAGGCGGTTTATAACCATG
>CAVINP010000111.1:0-5991 GCA_963643985.1 bacterium | reverse complement strand
CCTGACCGCTAAATGTCCTGACTTTTTTACAATATGCTTATAGATTGTGCCATGCATCCGTACTACAATAATGCACGATAGTGTGAGGTTTTCTGCCATGAGGAAGCTGTTTTTTTCGGTGTTGCTGCTGGTTGCGGCGCTGCTGCTGAGTGCGTGCAGCTATATGGTGGAGGATCCGCCCGTACAGATCGGTGAAGCCGCGGTCTACATCACCGCCGAGCCAAGATAAAATACAGAGGTGTACCCATGCTGCGCAAATGCCTGAGCCTGTTGCTGCTGATTGCAATGACCCTGTCCTGCGTGACCGCCCTTTCCGAGGAGGCGGCGCTGCCCACGGCGAGTGCCGAGGACGCGGCGGAAATGGCCGCTGCCGAGGAAGGCGGCGAGGATGACGGGGAAGACATATACGACGAGGTGGCGACGGATACGGCCGGGACGCTCGTGCGCGGCGACCGCGACAGCGACGATTCCACGACCATACTGCAGCTGCAGAACCGCCTGATCGAGCTGGGCTATCTGCGCGACACCGCCGACGGCGTGTTCGGCCAGAACACCGAGGATGCGATCAAGGCCCTGCAGCGCGCCAATAATATGGAAGAGACCGGTGAGGCCGATGCCGAGCTTCAGTCGCTGCTCTTCTCCGGCGCGGAGCTGGTGACGGCGGCCAATTCCATGGACCCCGAGAGCGTCATCTACCGCACCCAGGAAAAGCTGATGATCTGGGGCTTCCTGGACGATGAACCCGACGGCAAGGCCGGCACGGCGACCGGTGAGGCGGTCTCTGCCTTCAAGACCTACCTTCGAAGCTACCTGCGCGTCCATCCCACGCCCAGCCCGGAGCCGGAGGAGACGCCGGAACCGACGATGAGCACGGGGCTGGACGATGCGCCCGTTGCCGAGGACGTGCTGCTGGACAAGGAAGACGAAACGGAGATCACCGATGACGTGCTCTCCTTCGTCGACGGAGAGAATACCTTTGATGTCTACAGCGAGACCGTCACCTCCGGCGATACCGGCACGGAGGTCGATCGTCTGCAGAACCGTCTGCACACGCTGAACTATCTGGCGGTGGTCAGCGGCGAGTTTGACGAGTCCACGGGGCGCGCGCTGCTGTACTTCCAGAAAAAGAACAATCTGACGCAGACGGGCATCGGCGATGAAGATACGCAGCGCTGTCTGTATTCGGCGGATGCCGGGGCATCCGAGGAGTATGTCAATCTCTACAAGCTGATCGTGAATGTGACGGATCAGCGCGTGTACGTCTACCAGTGGGACGGCGAGGGCTACAATACCTACGTCGGCGAGATGATCTGCTCAACCGGTCTGAAGGGCAAGGAGACAGAAACGCCGCTGGGCACCTACCAGTCGATCGGCCCCTCCGGCACGGGCGAGTGGTACTACTTTGAAAAGTACAAGTGCTACGCCAAGTGGGGCTACCACATCGTGGGCGGCATCATGTTCCACTCGGTGGTCTACTCCAAGGGCAAGGTGCTCAACAAGACCTCCGTGCGCAAGCTCGGTCGGCGCGCCAGCCACGGCTGCATCCGCCTGAAGGTGGAGCACGCCAAATGGATCTACGAAAACTGCCCCAAGGGCACAACGGTGGTCATAACGGAATAATTTCGGGCGGGAACCGCACAGGTTCCCGCTTTTTTTGCATACCGTTTCCGTATATGTGATAAAATATGCATCCGTTTTCAGTATCGTCTGTTCAAATCAATCATATTCCGGCAGCATAATTATACATCCGCGACGAAATTCGGCGAATATCGGAATGGGTATTGAATAAATATCCATATCTGTGTATAATTATAGAGTATCGTATACTGCAAATATCGCAATCGGAGCGGATGTATTATGATGAAGGTATTTATTGACGGCAGTTCCGGCACGACCGGCCTGCGCATTCACGAGCGCATACAAAATCGCCCGGATGTATCCCTGTTGACGCTTTGCGAGGCGGACCGCAAGAACCCGTCCTGCCGCAAGGAGATGCTAAACGCGGCGGACGTGGTCTTCCTCTGTCTGCCCGATGATGCGGCCCGCGAGGCAGCCGAATGGGTCGAGAACCCGCACACAGTCGTGCTGGACACCTCCACGGCGCACCGCACCGCGCCCGGCTGGGTCTACGGCTTCCCGGAGCTGTCGCCCGAACAGCATGAAATGATCCGCACCTCCGGGCGCATCGCCGTGCCGGGCTGCCACGCGAGCGGCTTTATCGCGCTCACCTATCCGCTGGTAAAGGCAGGGCTGATCGCAAAGGACGCGCAACTGGTCTGCACCTCGCTGACGGGCTATTCCGGCGGCGGCAAGAAGATGATCGCGCAGTACCGCGACCAGGACCGTTCACCCCTGCTGGACGCGCCCAGGCAGTACGCGCTGGGGCAGAGCCACAAACATTTAAAGGAAATGAAGGCTGTCACGGAGCTTATGCATGAACCCGTGTTCTGCCCCATCGTCGCGGACTTCTACAGCGGCATGCAGGTCACCGTGCCGCTCTTTGATGCCGACCCGGCAGCCATTCGCGAGACCTATGCGGCGCTGTACAACACGGATGTCGTGCGCTATGCCGATGCCGTCGACGAGGGCGGCTTCCTCTCGGCCGCGACCATGTCCGGCAAGGACGGCATGCGCATCGCGGTGGCGGGCAATGCGGAGCGCACGCTGCTGCTGGCGGTCTACGACAATCTGGGCAAGGGTGCATCCGGTGCGGCCATTGAATGCATGAACATCGCCTGCGGCTGTGAAGACACGCTCGGGCTTGAGCTTTGATACAGGAGGATTTTATGATGCAAACGATCAACGGCGGCGTCTGTGCCGCACAGGGTTTCACTGCCGCGGGCGTGCACTGCGGCATCCGCAAGAACAAGTCCAAGCGCGATCTGGCGCTGATCTGCTCCTGTGTGCCTGCCCATGCGGCGGCGGTCTACACCACAAACCTCGTCAAGGGCGCACCCCTGACGGTCACCAAGGCGCACATCTCGGACGGGCGTGCTCAGGCCGTGATCTGCAACAGCGGCAACGCGAACACCTGCAACGCCGACGGCGTGGAAATCGCCGAGAAGATGAGTGCGCTGCTGGCGGACGCGCTGAAGATCGACGCACAGGACGTTATCGTGGCCTCTACGGGCGTGATCGGCCAGCGTCTCGACATCGCGCCCATCGCGGCGGGCATACCGATGCTGGTGGAAAATCTCGGCGCACACTCCGAGGAGGCTGCCGAGGGCATCATGACCACCGACACCAAACTCAAGGAAATCGCGGTTTCGTTTGAGATCGGCGGCAAGGAATGCAGGATCGGCGGCATCTGCAAGGGCTCGGGCATGATTCATCCGAACATGGCCACCATGCTGGTCTTCATCACGACCGACTGCGCCATCTCCTCCGAAATGCTGCAAAAGGCGCTCTCGACGGACATCGCCAACACATTCAACATGGTTTCCGTGGACGGCGACACCTCCACCAACGACATGGTGGCAGTGCTGGCCAACGGCCTGGCGGGCAATGACGAAATCACGCAGGACGACGAGGACTTCAAATCATTCATGCAGGCGCTCAACACCGTGACGGTGTACCTGTGCCGCTGCATTGCCGGTGACGGTGAAGGCGCGACCAAGCTGCTGGAGTGCACCGTCACGGGCGCCGCAAGTGAGCAGGTCGCCAGGACGGTCGCCAAGAGCGTGATCTGCTCCTCGCTGACCAAGGCGGCAATGTTCGGTGCGGACGCCAACTGGGGGCGCGTGCTCTGCGCGATCGGCTACTCGGGCGCTCCGGTCGATGTAAACAAAATCGATGTGCGCTTTTCGTCAAAGGCGGGCGAGATTCTCGTCTGTGAAAACGGCGCGGGCGTGGATTTCTCCGAGGAGAAGGCCAAGGAAATACTGCTCGAGCACGAGATCGACATACTCATCGATCTCAAGAGCGGCCCCTGTGCCTCGACGGCCTGGGGCTGTGACCTGACCTATGACTACGTGAAAATCAACGGCGACTACAGAACCTGAGGTGAGCACATGGATATTTCAAATGCACAGCGGGCGCGGGTGCTGGTGCACGCCCTGCCCTATATACAGGAATACAGCGGCAAGATTGTCGTGATCAAGTACGGTGGCAACGCCATGGTCTCCGAGCATCTGAAGGACTCCGTCATACGCGACATCGTGCTGCTGCAGCTGATCGGCGTGAAGGTCGTGCTGGTGCACGGCGGCGGGCCGGAGATCACCGACATGCTGGGCAAAATCGGCAAGAAGAGCGAGTTCGTCAACGGACTGCGCGTGACCGATCAGGAGACGGTCGACGTGGCACTGATGGTGCTGGCCGGCAAGATCAACAAGTCGCTGGTCAACCTCATCGAGCTCAAGGGCGGCAGCGCCATCGGCCTCTCGGGTCTTGACGGCCACATGATCGAGGCACGCGTGAAGGACCCTGCGCTCGGCTTCGTGGGCGACATCACCCGCGTGAACGTCCGGCCCATACTGGACGTGATCGACAAGGGCTACATTCCCGTCGTGTCCACGCTCGGCTGCGACAATGAGGGACACATCTACAACATCAACGCCGACACCGCGGCAGCGCGGCTTGCGGGCGCGCTGGGCGCGGAGAGTCTGATCGCCATGACCGACGTGGCGGGCATACTGCGCGACAAGAACGACCCGTCCACGCTGATCTCTGAGATCAAGGTGGACGAGCTTGCGCAGATGGTGGCGGACGGCGTGATTCAGGGCGGCATGGTGCCCAAGGCCGAGTGCTGCCGCAACGCCATCGGGTGGGGCGTGAACCGCGTGTTCATCATTGACGGACGCATATCGCACTCGATACTGATCGAAATGCTGACCAACGAGGGCATCGGCACGATGTTTACAAAGTAGGAGGAAGCAAAATGGATATAAAGCTCATGGACAAGACCTATGTCGCCAACACCTACGCACGCTTCCCCGTGACCATCGTCAGGGGCAAGGGCTCGCTGGTCTGGGACGATCAGGGCAAGGAATACATCGATCTGTCGACCGGCATAGCCGTGGATACCTTCGGCGTGGCGGACGATGAGTGGATCGCGGCCGTCACCCGGCAGCTCGGCACGCTGCAGCACATGTCCAACCTCTTCTACACCGAACCCTGCGCAAAGCTGGCCAAGCTGCTCTGCGAGCGGACGGGCATGAAGAAGGTCTTCTTCGGCAACTCCGGCGCGGAGGCCAACGAGTGCGCCATCAAGGCGGCCAGAAAGTACGCCGAGGACAAAAAGGGCAGGGAATACTGCACCATCATCACGCTCAAGAACAGCTTCCACGGGCGCACGATCACCACGCTGGCTGCCACGGGTCAGGACGTGTTCCACAAGGATTTCACGCCGCTGACCGAGGGCTTTGTGTACGCCGAGCCGAACGATATTGCGGATCTGGAGCGGCTGATAAAGGAAAACAGGTGCGCAGCCGTCATGATGGAGGTCGTGCAGGGCGAGGGCGGCGTGATGCCGCTGGACGGCGACTACGTCAGAGCCGCGGCAAAGCTCTGCAGCGAAAACGACGTGCTGCTGATCTGCGATGAGGTGCAGGTCGGCAACGGCCGCAGCGGCATGCTCTACGGCTATATGAACTTCGGCATACAGCCGGACATCGTCTCCACGGCCAAGGGCCTGGCGGGCGGTCTGCCGCTGGGCGCGACGCTGCTGGGCGAAAAGGTACAGGATGTGCTGGGCGCGGGCATGCACGGCTCGACCTTCGGCGGCAATCCCGTCTGCTGTGCGGGCGCGATCAGCGTGCTCTCGAGGCTCACGGACGATGTGCTTGCAGGTGTGCGCGAACGCTCTGCCTACATCAAAAACGCGCTCGAGGGCGCAAAGGGCATCGTCTCCGTCACGGGTCTCGGGCTGATGATCGGCATCAAGACCGAGAAGGATGCCTCCCAAGTGCTCGCCGCCTGCCGTGAAAAGGGCGTGATCGTAATCAAGGCCAAGGACAAAGTGCGCCTGCTGCCCGCGCTGAACATCCCCATGGA
>CAVINP010000110.1:0-6037 GCA_963643985.1 bacterium | reverse complement strand
GCGCTGCCGGAACTTCGCTTCGCGAAGTCTCCGGTGCGTACTTTCAGGGGAGCCGGGATCCGGGCAAGCGGCGGAGAGGTTCATTCTTCAATTCAATCAGAAATCCAGCGTGTCCAGCTTGGGCAGGATTTCGGCTATGTGCCTGCGGCAGTTTTCGATCACGGCGCGGCCGTCCTCGCTGTCCATGCCGTTTCTGCGGATGGTGCGGCGCATCAGGCGTGAATAGCCGATAAGCATGGCCTTGCGCTCGACATTATCGACCGTTGCTTCGTCCGGGTTGCCAAGATAGCGCGTGAGGGCACAGCGCCAGAATCTGGTGGTGATGCTGTAGTCAAGCCCCATGAACTTTTTGGTGACGTTGGGATCCAGCTCACCGAAGGCCACAAAGCCCAGATACATGCTTGCCAGCTCGAATACGGGGTGTCCCATACACAGCGTGTCCATGTCGATCAGCAGCACCTCATCGCCCTGCATCATCAGGTTGTTGGTGTGGTAGTCGCCGTGCATCATGGTGTCGCGCTCGGGCACGTTCTCGACCAGCGCACAGAGCTTGTCGCCCTGCTCCTTGGGGAGGTAGTCGCGCAGGAAATACACCCAGCCCACGGCCACGTCCTTCATGCGCGGCATATCGCCTTCCCTGACATGAGTGGAATGGATGGTCTTGAGCAGATCGACGTACAGATCCACATATTTGTCCATATCCTCGGGGTGTTCCGTGATCAGTTTGGAGAAGGTCTTGGCGTTGAGCAGCTCAAAGACAGAGCCGTAGCTGTCTCCGACCTTGACCACATCGTAGGGGATCGCCGTGGGAATGCCCAGCACAAAGGCCTTTCGGGCCAACTCGCGCTCGCGCTGAATGTCCGGCAGGCTGTCCGGGTTGTAGTAGACCTTGATGATGGTGTCGCGGTCCAGACGGTAGACCTTGCCGTTGGCGCCCTGACCGATGACCTCGCAGCCGTCCACGTTCAGGCGGCGATAGGCCTTTTGAACGGGGATCATCTCGGCAAAGCCCGTCATGTCCAGCACCTCGTAGACTGCGGCGCTTACGTCGCTGAGGCTGAAGTTGGTCTCCATTTTGCGCAGGCGCAGTATAACGCGCAGTCCGGCGGAGGAGATGTATTCCAGATCTTCCATGTTCAGATCCAGCGCCTTGTGCGGGTTGTCCTCGCGCAGCTTCAGTATGTCTTTTTCCATCTCGGGCGCGTTGCTCGAATCGATATGACCGCTCAGGAAGACGGTGAGCTTGCCGTTTTCGCACTTGGATTTCAGCATTGTATTTCCCCCTGTATCAGATGCGCTTGGTCAGGCGCAGTATATTTTGATTGTCCTTGCGCTCGTATTCGACGCTGTCCATGGTCTTCTTCACCAGAAAGATGCCCAGACCGCCGATGTCGCGGTTCGCCGCGTCGAGCGTGATATCAGGCTCCGGGGTCTCCAGCGGGTTGAAGGGCACGCCGTTGTCGATGAAGCCGATCTCGGCGCATCCGTCCTTTACTTCAAAGCAGACCGTGACGCTGCCGTGACCGTCGGCGTAGGCGTAGCGTGCGATGTTGCCGAAGATCTCATCGATGGCCACATCGATCTTTACCATCGCGCGGGGGCTGCAGTTCTGCGCCTCCAGTTCGCCGTTTATGAACTGCGTGACCAGACCGATGCTGCGCACCGAGGCCTCTATGATCAGCTGTTTCATTTGTTGTTACACCTCTTGTTGTATCTCAGTGCCAGCATGGTGATGTCGTCAAACTGCGGCGCATCGCCCACGAAGGCATCCACGTCCGCCTTGACACAGTGGCACAGACTATCCACCTTTTCATTTTTGCAGACGTTCAGGATCTGCCTGAGACGATCCTCGCCAAAGAGCCTGCACTCGCCATCGGTCGCTTCTGTTACGCCGTCGGTGTACAGAAAGATCGTATCTCCCGGTTCCAGCTGCACCTCGCCCGCGCGGTAGCGCATGCCTTCCATGCCCGCAAGTACCAGCCCCGCACGCGTCCTGAAATATTCGAAGCTGCCGTCTCTGCGGCAGATGAGCGGCGGATTGTGGCCGGCGTTGGTGAAGCGAATCAGCCCCGTATTGATGTCCAGTATGCCCATCCACGCCGTTACGAACATGTCGGCTTCATTGTTTTCACACAGATGAGCATTGGCGATGGTCATGACCTCGTCTACGCTCTTGCCGCTCTCGGCAAGATCTTTGATGATCGTCTTGGCCGTCATCATGAACATGGCTGCGGGTATTCCCTTGCCGGAGACATCGGCAATCACGAATGCGAGATGTCCCTCGTTTACAAAGTAAAAGTCGTAAAAGTCTCCGCCGACTTCTCTGGCCGCATTCATTGTGGCAAAGAGATCGAACTCTTTCCGATCCGGATAGGGCGGAAACACGGATGGAAGCGCCGAATGCTGAATCCGACGCGCAAATTCCAATTCCTGATCAATGCGTTCTTCGGCCTCTTGGATGTAGCGCTTGAGTGCATCCACCGTTGCATTTACATGATCGGAAAGCTCGGAAAATTCACGGAAGGCGCGTACATTGACGTTTACATCCAGATTGCCGTTTGTGATGGCATTCAGGCTGTTGTTGACACGTTGGAGATTACGTACTACCTTTTTGTTGAGAAGCTGATATACCAGTATAAACAGCGCTGTGTAGATCAGTATCTCCATAAAACCCAGCAGGTAGAGCGTCACCTTGCGATAAAGCTCGGCATCATCGATTGTAATGCGATCAACGACCTGAAATGTAAAACAGCTCGTCATCAGAAAGGCAACTGCGACACAGAGCAGCAGCCAGAAACCGAAATCATAGCCGATACGCCTGGATTTGAGATTAATCCGCTCCCGCTTGCGTGGAAGGTTGCACACCAGTGAGGCCAACCCCAGTGCGATGCCGTTGGATAACGCCATTGGTAAAGTACAAATATCAACGTAGCGGAACGCGAACGCGACGTCCTGAAGATTGGTGGCAAGTACCAGAAGCATATGCAGCACTTCCATCGTTGAGCCGATACCGAAGCAGGACAGGCATCCCGCATTCTTATTCTCAAAGACGTGGCGTCGCATCATGCCGCCTGCAAGACCTGCGATGAAGGTTGACAGTGCACAGGCAAGACGCGAGATATCCGAGCCTGCCCACAGCCAACGGTGCAGAGCACCGATCAGACCGGCGATGAGGCCGGCAGGGCTGCCGAAAAACAGACCGGCACACAGCGGTGCGGCATCACGCACGTTAACTATGACACCGTGACCCACACGAACACCGTACCTGGTCGACAGTGCGGCAATCATGCCGAACGCCGCGCCGAAAATGATTTGGCGAACGGCACCGTTGATTTTGTCAAACCCGCATTTGTGCTTGAGGAGCATAAATGCTGCCGAAAGCAAGGCAGGGCAGGCAGTTGCACAGATCAGATATACTGCCGTCAGATCGGATATCATCTGATTCAGCCTTCAATTGTCAGAAAATCAGAAAAGCCCGTAATTTCAAACACTTCCATGACGGCTGCGGGCACGTTGCGAAGCTTCATGCTGCCCTGCTGATTCATGGCTTTCTGGGCCTTGAGTATCAGGCGCAGGCCTGCCGAGGAGATGTACTCCAGCTTTGCCAGATCAAAGGTCAGATCCTTGGTCACAGACAGCACTTCGCCCAGAACAGCTTCCAGTTCGGGCGCAGTCGTCGTGTCCAGACGTCCCTCGATTGCGATGAAGGAAGTTTCGCCGATTTCCTTTGTGATGGTCAGACCCATTAAAAACACTCCTTTACTGTTGTCAGTTTTCCTGCTTGTCCCGTTCGTCAAATACTTCGTGCGTCAGTTCTTTGAGTTCCTCGTACATCGGCAGCCCCTCCAGCGGGGAGAGGGCATCCACGGTCTCCCGAAACAGCCAGGCCTGCCGGTCTCTGCCGCGCTTGTAACGCTTGAAAACGTCCTCACCGATGGTCTCCAGACCCTCGTGCATGCTGCGCAGGTTGGAGAGCTTGTCTGCGCACATCAGCATCTTGTGGTTGCGGTCTCCGGGTTGGCGGAGCACCGCCAGTGCATCGCCCTTGCGCTTTTCCCAGCTGTCTTCCTTGTTCTCACTGTCCGCCACCACCAGATCGGCAACTTCATCGGTGAAGGCCGTCACGAGCTGCTCGCGGGTGATGAAGGCATCCTCGATCGTATCGTGCAGAAAGCCCGCACAGATCAGCTCCTCGCCGGCACCGTTTCGCGCCAGTTCCATGGCCACCTCGACCGGATGCATAATGTAGGGCAGCCCGTCCTTGCGCTTCTGCTCACCGTGCGCATACAGCGCAAACAGAAACGCCTTCGTAATCATGCTTCGCATGGCATAATGTCCTTTCTTGCCGTTTAATGCATTATAGCATAAAAATGCGGATCGGAAAACCACTATATTCAAAAAAATGCTGCGTGAGAGGAAGTTTTTGACGGAATCGGGCAGTGGACCGGCGAGGGAACAGGGATCCGGGATAAGGGAATAGGGATCGGAAGTTACGTAATTGGTCTGCGCTTCCCTTGTTCCCCCGGTTCCTAATCCCTCAATAGCCGCTAATCCCCGGCACCAACTATGGCGAAACTGTGTTTTCGCCTGCTTTGGTCTGAATTTATGTTTTGTGATAATTGTAAAAAAGACTGCCGCAACATTGACGGCAGTCCTTTCCGTAATTCCTATTCCCTATTCCCTGGTTCCTAATCCCTTGTCCCAAGCTTCCTGTCCAGTGCGGCGGCAATGAAACCCTTGAACAGCGGGTGCGCCTTGTTCGGGCGGGACTTGAACTCCGGGTGGAACTGCACGCCCACATAGAAGGGGCGATCCGTCAGCTCCACGGTCTCGACCAGCCTTCCGTCCGGAGAGAGGCCCGAGAGCGTGAGGCCGGCCCGGCTGAGCACCTCGCGGTAGTCGTTGTTGAACTCGTAGCGGTGGCGGTGGCGCTCGGAGATGACGCTCATGCCGTAGCAGCGCTCCATGGTGGTGTTCGGACCGATCACGCAGGGATATGCGCCCAGGCGCAGCGTGCCGCCCTTGTCGATGTCGTTGCTCTGGCCGGGCATGAAGTCGATGACCTTGTGGGGGCACAGCTCGTCAAACTCGCCGGAATGCGCGTCGGGAATGCCCGCGACGTTGCGTGCGTACTCGATCACGGCGATCTGCATGCCCAGACAGATGCCGAAGTAGGGCAGACGATGCTCGCGTGCATAGCGTGCGGCCAGTATCATGCCGTCTATGCCGCGGCCGCCGAAGCCGCCGGGCACGATGATACCGTCCAGACCGCCCAGCATATCCTCCAGATTGTCCTCGGTCAGGTGCTCCGAATCGATCCAGTCGATGTCGATGTCCGTGCCCAGCGTGTAGCCGGCATGGCGCATGGCCTCGGCGACCGAGAGATACGCATCGTGCAGCTGCACATACTTGCCGACCAGGCCGATCTTCACCACGTGCTCGCGCGACCTGATGCGCTCGACCATCTCGGTCCACTCCGTCAGATCCGGCTTGGGGGCATCGATGCCCAGTTCGCGGCAGACCACCTCGGAGAAGGCGGCCTTTTCCAGCATCAGCGGGGCTTCGTAGAGGTAGGGCAGGGTGATGTTCTCGATCACGCAGTCGGGCTTGACGTTGCAGAACATGGAGATCTTCTTGAAAATGGCAGGCTCCAGCGGCTGATCACAGCGTAGCACAATGATGTTGGGATTGATGCCCATGCCCTGCAGCTCCTTCACGGAATGTTGCGTGGGCTTGGACTTGTGCTCATCCGAGCCGCGCAGGAAGGGCACGAGCGTCACGTGGATGAACAGGCTGTTCTCGCGGCCGACCTCCAGCGAAATCTGGCGTACGGCTTCGATGAAGGGCTGAGATTCGATGTCGCCGATCGTGCCGCCGATCTCGGTGATGACCACGTCCGCGCCCGTCTGCTTGCCCACGCGGTAGACAAATTCCTTGATTTCATTGGTGATGTGGGGAATGACCTGAACCGTAGAGCCCAGGTACTCGCCGCGGCGCTCCTTGTTGAGCACGTTCCAGTATACCTTGCCGGTGGTCA
>CAVINP010000109.1:0-6087 GCA_963643985.1 bacterium | reverse complement strand
GGACCGCGTGAGCGGTGGTGGGGTTGGTCAATCCCCCAGGTTTCCGTGAAGAACCATTATTTTGCATATACGCATTTGTTCCCCTCCGTTGCATTAATTTCGCAACACATGTATAGCATGATTGGCGAAATAACGCAATATCGGAGGGGAACAATCTTTTATTTGTTCACTTTTCCCGCACGCCGGGCTTCGATCGTCTTGAAGAAATGCTCCAGCACGGGCACGAGCACGAAGGCCACGATGCCGGAGGTGAAGCCGCCGTTGTAGAGGTTGAAGCCGCCGTGGATGGCGGGGACACTCGTGACGCAGCAGTAGTGCAGTATGCCTGCGACGATGCCCGCGATGATGCCGTAGTGACCTGTGACGGGCGCCAGGCCGCTGGCAAAGCAGAGGCCGACCACGATGCCCTGCGCATTGATGGCGCTCGCACCGAAGAGCGAGGCAATGTAGTAGCCCACCATGATGGGCAGCACGTTCAGCGGTGTCGAACCGGATGCACAGAAGGCGAGCATGCACCAGATCACGCCGAAGGTCGGGCCGGTGAACTTCGCGCCGACCAGGTTGTAATAGGCCACGATGAACAGGCCGTAGATGCCAAAGTTGATCACACAGGGGCCGATGCCGTACTTGGCGGCAAAGTCGACCTTGTGGCCGGGGTCAAGCAGCAGCTTGCCGTAGCCCTTAAAGCCATTGTTGAGCACCAAGCCGAAGATCAGGCAGAGTACGAAGCAGATGATCGCAAAGCCGTTGCAGAAGGCTGCATTGCCCTCCCCCAGCGTGGCCGCGATCTCGGGGGCCTGTATGCCCAGCGTCTTGTACATGATGGCAAAGATCGCAAAGCAGAGGAAGCCCGCCGCGGGGCCGGCGTTGTAGAGGTCATAGCCCTTGTGGAAATTCTGGGCGTGGGCGCAGAGTGCGGGCATGCACAGTCCGACCACAATGCCGATCACCAGTGCCAGCACCACGCCGAGCAGCGTCACGGCGTGCACCTCGGCATCCGGATAGCGGAAGAGCACCTCGCTCGCCAGCGGCGCGAGGGCCGTGGAGAACATGGCAAAGTTGATGTTCCTGGCAAAGGGCTGCTTTCTGATGAGCGAATAAACGAACGTGCCCAGTATGAAGGGCCAGATGTTGAGCAGATTGATACCGAAGAAGCTGAACCCCACCGTGAGCATGTAGGCTGCAACCGTGCCGCCCGCAATGCTCGTGCCGGGCAGATACATCATCGCGCAGCAGACGACGCCCACGAGACCGGCATTCAGAAACGCGCCGGAGATACTGCCGATCTCGGAGAAGAAATAGTCCTTGGTCAGCAGCGAAGGCTTGGTGAGTATGCGCACAAAGCCGCCGATCATGTCCGCGCGGTCGGGCGCACAGATCGCGCCGATCAGGAATGCCAGTGAAAACGCACTGAGAAGTGCACGCAAAATTTTGCCGCTTTCCTTGCCGCGAAGCTTGTCAAAAGCCATGAAAATCCCCCTCTCGGGTCAAAAATGGGTATAATCCAGCCGCCCGCAATGCGGACGGCTGCGGATATATGGTTTTGTTAAATTTTACTTTGCCGCACGCTCGGCTGCTTCGATCACGTGCTTGATCAGAACGGAGGTCGTCACGGAGCCGACGCCGCCCGGAACGGGGGTGATGGCCTCGACGATGGGCTCGACTTCATCGAACTTCGCATCGCCCGCGATGGCACCCTTGCCGCCCTTGGAGTTGATCTTCTCGGCATCCCAGTTGATGGAGACGTCGATCACGATCTGGCCGGGGCGCACGAAATCCTTGGTCAGAGAACCGAGTACGCCTGCGGAAGAGACGAGGATGTCCGCGCCACGCGCGATTTCCGCGGTATTGACGGTACGGGTGTGGCAGACGGTCACGGTGGCATTCTTGCCCATGAGCATCATGGCAGCGGGCTTGCCGACCACGAGGGAACGTCCGATCACGACGGCGTTCTTGCCCTTGCAGTCGATGCCGTAGTAGTCCAGGATCTCCATGCAGGCCTGGGGCGTGCAGGGTGCAAAGCCCAGATCGCTGCGGCCTTCGAACACGCCTGCGTTGGACAGGTCGGTCATGCAGTCCACGTCCTTGCGGGGATCAAGCTTGTTGCAGATCTCGTTCTGGTCTGCCTTGAGGTGCTTGGGCAGGGGACGGAACATCAGCACGCCGTGGATGGAATCATCGGCATTGAGTGCCTCGATCTGAGCGATCAGTGCTTCCTTGGTCACGTCCTCGGGCAGCACGAACTTTTCCACTTCCACGCCGATCAGCTCTGCACGCTTGGTCGCGCCCTTCTCATAGGAGAGGTCGGACGGGTTCTCGCCGCAGCGCAGTATACCCAGCTTGGGGCTGATGCCCTTCGCCTTGAGTTCTTCCACCTTCGCCTGAAGCTTGGCGTTGAGTGCATCGGTAACTTCCTTGCCCAAAAGCAGCTTAGCCATGATATTATCCTCCAGTCAATCAGAAAAAGTTGGCGCGGACACCGGCGAAAATCTCATCCGCCATCGCGCAGTACTTGTCCAGCATGTCGTTGGCCTTGCGGTTCATCTCTTCCGCCACTTCGCGGTTCTTGAGCGACTTGGTGTTGATGAACACGTTCAGCGAGGCGCTCTGCAGCGCGGCCTTGCAGCACACGGCGCCGCAGCCGGCATCGGAAACCGCCAGGCGGGAACCCTTCGCGGCGAAGACCGAGATGGCCTCGATTGATTCGCAGCACAGCTCCATGATGCGCATGGGCACCTTGCATGCCACGATGGTCGCCTCTTCCAGAATGCGGTCACGGTCGGGGTTGTCCTTGGGGATGCCGTAGGCCTTGGCCAGCGGTTCAAAGCCCACCGCGTCGGCGGGCACCTGGTCGAGCAGTTCCTTTTGCAGTTCGTCGCACTTGCCCTTGAGCGCAATGATCTCTTCCTCGACGGCGGCATACTTCTTCTTGCCCACGGTGAGGGAACCGACCATGTTGCCCAGCGCCGTGCCGATGGCGCCCACGAGGGCCGCCGCGCCGCCACCGCCCGGAACGGGTGCGCTGCTGGCCAGTACTTCAACAAATTCTCTGCAGGAATTCAGCGTGAAATCCATATTTTTACTCCTTTGTATAACCACAAATATGGGTGACAGTCGCTGCCACCCATATATGCTCGTTTTAAGATTAGAACAGGCCGGAAACCTTGCCGGTTTCGATGTCCACATCGATGCGGCGATAGGCCGGATCGGATGCGGTGCCGGGCATCATGGAGATGGTGCCGGCCATGGGGCAAAGGAACTTCGCTCCGCCGTACTCCAGGATGTCACGGATGGGCAGACGCCATCCCTTCGGCACACCCTTGAGCGTCGGGTCGTGGCTGAGGGAGAGGTGAGTCTTAACCATCATGGTGCAGTAGTCGGTATACTTCGGATCGCTCTCGAAGCGCTTGGCCTTCTCGACCGCGAGGGGTGCCCAATCGACGCCGTCTGCGCCGTAGACTTCCTTGGCGATCAGTTCGACGCGCTGACGCAGCGGCATCTCCAGATCATACAGGAACTTGATGTTGACCGGCTCTTCGCAGGCTTCGACAACGGCCTTGGCCAGCTCGATGGCGCCTTCGCCGCCATAACGCCAATGGTCGGACATTGCGCAGCGCACGCCGTGCTCCTTGCAGAGCTTGCGAATCAGCTCAACCTCTGCATCGGTATCGGTGAAGAACTTGTTGATGCAGACAACGGGGTTGATGCCGGACTTCTTGATCGTCGCGACGTGATGGAACAGGTTCTCGGTGCCCTTCTCCAGCAGCTCGAGGTTTTCGCTGGTGTACTCCTCGGGCAGGGGACGGCCGGCAACGACCTTGGGTCCGCCGCCGTGCATCTTCAGAGCGCGGATGGTGGCGACCAGAACGGATACGTTCGGGGTCAGGCCGGACAGGCGGGTCTTGACGTTCCAGAACTTCTCGAAGCCGATGTCCGCAGCGAAGCCGGACTCGGTGACGTGATAGTCGAACAGCTTCAGAGCCAGACGGTCCGCAATGACGGAGGACTGGCCGATGGCGATGTTCGCGAACGGGCCGGCATGAACCAGCACGGGCTGATGCTCGACGGTGTAGCACATGGTGGGGTTGATGGTGTTGCGCATCCATGCGGTCATGGCGCCGGCAACTTCCAGATCCTCGCAGGTGACGGGCTTGCCGCTGCGGCTGTAGGCCACGACGATCTTGCCGATGCGCTCGCGCAGGTCCTTCAGGTCACGGGCAACAGCCAGGATGGCCATCAGCTCGGAACCGACTGCGATGCCGAACTTGCTCTCCATCAGGTAGCCGTCCTTGGGACCGCCGATGCCGATGATGATGTTGCGCAGGCCCTGGGCGCAGAAGTCCAGAACCCAGCCCATCTCAACGCGCTTGGGGTCGATGTCCAGGCGCTTGAGGCCGCGCTTGGCCAGCTCTTCGTCGGAGTAGTTGCGCTCATGCTGCATGCGGGCATTCAGAGCGACCATGGCCAGGTTGTGGGCGTTCATGATGTCGTTGATATCGCCGGTCAGGCCCAGAGAGAACTCGGTCATGGGGATCAGCAGGGCGTTGCCGCCGCCGGCTGCAGTGCCCTTGACGTTCATGGTCGGGCCGCCGGAGGGCTGACGCAGTGCGCCGCCGACGTTCTTGCCGATCTTGGCCAGGCCTTCGATCAGGCCCAGAGACACGGTGGACTTGCCCTCGCCCAGAGGAGTGGGGGTGATGGCGGTAACTTCGATGAACTTGCCGTCGGGCTTGTCCTTGAGACGGTTCATGATCTTGATGAAGTCAAGCTTCGGGGTCTTGCCGTAGGGGATGATTTCCTCGGGCAGCAGGCCGAGCTTTTCACGGAAATATTCCACCGGGGGAAGGTTTTTCTCTGCTTCTTCGGCGATTTGCCAATCCTTGTAGATGGTCGGATCCAACATGAGTCAAATTCCTCCTTATACAATTATCTATAGCCTCACGCGAGGTGCGCGGTATGCTGCGCCGCTCACTTTCAGTTATAGAGTTTATCATAATTATTGAATTATGTCAATAAATATATTCGAATTATTAGTGTAAAATCTCTCGTATTCCGGGCGAGTGCTGGACAGCCGCGGCGAAAAGAGATATAATACATATAAATTTTATCACAACAGGATCGGAGTGTCAATGAAATATGATCAACTATAAAGGCCTTCATGCCGTGCGCGAACAGCTCTCCGTCAGCGAGAGTGACATCGACCGCCAGATCGACAAAATGATCGAAAACAGCGTGCGCACCATACCCGTCACCGGCCGCAAGACGCAGGTGGATGACGAGATCGTGCTGGACTATGCCGGTGAGACGGACGGCACCTTCTTTGACGGCGGCACGGCGCAGAAGCAGACGCTGGTGCTGGGCAGCGGCACGTTCATTCCCGGCTTTGAAGAGCAGCTGATCGGTAAGGATGTCGGCGACGACGTAGACGTGACCGTCACCTTCCCCGAAAAGTATCATGCGGAGGCCCTGGCGGGGAAACAGGCCGTCTTCCACTGCAAAATTCACGAGATCCGCCTCAGGGACAAGTACAAGGCGGACGACGTATTTGCCCGTGAGATCGGCGGCTGCGACAGTTTTGCCGAATTCAGGGCGCAGGTGAAGCAGTCCATGCAGGACTACATCGACCGCCAGAGCGACGATGAGGTCAAGGACAGCCTGCTCAATCAGCTGATCGGCAGTTTCGAATTCACCCCCGACGAGGCGGATGTCACCTGTGCCCTCGATCAGGTGATGGAAAACTTCGAAAATCAGCTCGCGCGTCAGGGTCTGAGCACCGAGTTGTACTGCCAGTTTATGAAGAAGAGCTACGAGGCACTGCGCGAGGAGCAGCGGCCGGTGGCACTGAAAAATCTGAAGCGCGAGGCGGTCATCAACGCAATCGCCAAGCAGGAGGGCATCGTCCCCACAGAAGAGGCCGTGGCGGGGATGATCGAGGAGATCTGCCGCAAGAACCGCATGAGCATCAAGCAGCTTGAGCCGTACATGACCCCCGCATTTCAGGCTGCGGTGGAAAAGAGCGTCGTGACGGACAAGGTGCTGGCACTTCTGATGGACAATGCGGAGATAGAGACGGTGGAGAAGTAGTGG
>CAVINP010000108.1:0-6134 GCA_963643985.1 bacterium | reverse complement strand
AGATGCCATGCGGCGGGACAGTGATCTATATGAAGAAGGAGGGGGCCTTCAATGCCTGTATTGTACAGATAAAATATGAACCGGGTATGAACACAGAAAAAATAAATGCTGAACGTTATCGGGCAGGAGGAATTCGAAAAATGGTTCGAAAAGCGGGCATGACAGATTTAAACGATATCCTTGCGATCTATGCCTATGCACGCGGCTTTATGGAAAAGACGGGCAATCCGACGCAGTGGGGCAACCACTATCCGCCGGAGGATCTGCTCAGGGAGGACATAAAAAAGCAGAGGCTGTATGTGCTCTTTGACGATGCGGGCCTCTACGGCGTATTTGCCTTTATCATCGGTGACGATCCGACATATGCCGTGATCGAAAACGGCGCATGGCAGTCCTGTACGCCTTACGGCACGCTGCACCGCGTGGCAGCGAGCGGCAGGGTGCACGGCGTGATGGGCGAGGCGATGGCCTATGCGCAATCCGTCATGCCGCATCTGCGCATCGATACGCATGCGGACAATACCGTCATGCAACATCAGATCATAAAGCATGGCTTTTCGTATTGCGGTATCATCCATACCGATGACGGTTCGCCGAGATACGCTTACGAACTTCTTTGCAAGGAGCAAAACGATTGACGGATGCCCGCGGCACATGCTATAATTAAACGGATATTTGGGGAGGTTTTCAGCCATGGAACAGGAAATTATTCAGCCCAGGAAACGCATATTCTCCGGCATACAGCCCACGGGCAACCTGACGCTGGGCAACTATATCGGTGCGCTGCGCAATTTTTCTCTTCTGCAGGACGAGTACGACTGCCTCTATTCCATCGTGGATATGCACGCGATGACGGTCCGTCAGAACCCGGCCGAACTGCGCAAGGCCTGCCTTCGCACGATGGCGATCTTCATTGCCAGCGGCCTTGATCCCAAGAAGAACATCATCTATTTCCAGAGCCAGGTGCCGCAGCATGCGGAGCTGTCCTGGATACTTAACTGCTTCACCTACATGGGCGAACTGCAGCGCATGACGCAGTTCAAGGACAAGTCTGCCAAGCATGCCGACAACATCAACGCCGGCCTGTTCACCTATCCTGTGCTGATGGCAGCGGACATACTGCTCTACCGCACGGACCTGGTGCCGATCGGTTCGGACCAGAAACAGCATCTGGAACTGAGCCGAGACATTGCCGAGCGCTTCAACGGCATCTACGGCGACGTGTTTACCATCCCGGAGGGTTACTTCCCCAAGGTCGGCGCGCGCGTGATGTCCCTGCAGGAGCCCACGCGCAAGATGAGCAAGTCCGACCCCGAGGACACCTACATCGCCATTCTCGACAAGCCGGAGATCATCCGCAAGAAGATGCGCCGCGCCGTGACCGACTGTGACAGCAGCGTGCGCTTCGATCCGGAGAACAAGCCGGGCGTGTCGAACCTGATGAGCATCATGTCCGCACTGAGCGGCAAGACGATGGACGAAATCAGCGCAGAATTTGACGGACAGGGTTACGGCAAGTTCAAGGATGCCGTGGCGGACTGTGTCATCGCCGCACTGGAGCCGATCCAGAAGCGCTACGAGGAGATCAGTGCCGACAAGGACTATCTGCAGGAAGTGCTCTCGGACGGCGCACAGCGAGCCGAGGCCATCGCCCACAAGACGATGCTGAAGGTACGCAAGAAGATCGGCTATGCGCCGTACAAGCTGTAAACAATGGAATTCTATCATCTTCCGATCATGCTTTCGGAGTGCCTCGAGGGCCTGAACATTCGCCCGGACGGCACGTACCTGGATTGTACGCTGGGCGGCGGCGGTCATTCCTCGGAGATATGCAAACGCCTGGATACGGGCCGCCTCTTTGGCATCGACCGCGATGCCGAGGCGATTGCCGCCGCCACGAAGCGTCTGGATGCGGTCGGGGGCGGCAGTTTCCGGGCCATCCGGGGCAATTTCCATGACGCACGGCAGCTGTTGGCAGATTGCAGCGTCCGTGAACTGGACGGTGTGCTGATGGACCTTGGCGTGTCCTCGCATCAGCTGGATGAGCGCGAACGCGGTTTTTCCTATCACGGCGATGCTCCGCTGGACATGCGCATGGACACGAGCCAGACGTTCAGCGCCCGGGATATCGTCAATACCCGCAGCGAGGATGACATCACGCGCATTCTCACGGACTTCGGCGAAGAGAAGTGGGCGCGGCAGATCGCACGCGTGATCTGTGACCGGCGCACCCGTCAGCCGATTGAAACCACGGCACAGCTGGTGTCAGTCATCGATGCGGCGATACCGCGAAAGTTTCGCCCCAAGGACGGTTCGCATCCGGCCAGACGCACGTTTCAGGCGCTGCGCATCGCCGTCAATGACGAACTGACACCGCTCGATGCCGCCATACGGGATCTGACGGACATGCTCAGGCCGGGCGGTCGCATCTGCATCATCACCTTCCATTCCCTGGAGGACAGGATTGTGAAGAACTGCTTTCGCAGCCTTGCCAATCCCTGTACCTGTCCGCCGGAGCTGCCCGTATGTGTCTGCGGCAAAAAGCCCGTGGTGCGCCTGATCACACGCAAGCCGATCACGGCTTGTGAGGCAGAGCTTGAACACAATCCGCGTGCCCGCAGCGCAAGTCTGCGCATTGCGGAGAAAATATAGGTGAGCATGAACATCAAAGAGTTAATCACCCCCTCCGGATGCGTGCCCCTGCCTGCGTTTTTTCCGGACGCGACCTATGCCGCCGTGCGTGCCGCAGGCTTTGATCAGGTGGAGCAGGCCGGTCTCTTCGGCTGCGAAATGAACAGTTACCACCTGATGAGCAAGCCCGGCGCGAAGCTGGTGAAGGCTCTGGGCGGACTGCACGGTTTTTCGGGTTACAAGGGCGTGATACTGACCGATTCCGGCGGTTTCCAGCTCTTCTCGCTGATCCGTGAGAATCCGGCCTACGGCGAAATCCGCGAAAAACAGATCATCTTCAGACCCGACTTGGGGAAAGATAAACTGATCTTTACGCCCGAGAAGTGCATTCAGGCGCAGTTTCAGTACGGCTCGGATATCATGATGGCACTGGATATGTGCACACATCCGGACGATCCCGAGGACATACAGCGCACGAGTGTGGATCTGACCGTTGCCTGGAGCAGACGCTGCCGCGAGGAGTTTGACCGTCTGGTCAAGGGCAAAAAAGACGGTACAAAGCCGCTGCTCTTCGGCATCGTGCAGGGCGGCAGCGATCCCAAACTCCGTGAGGAATGCGGCAGACGGCTGGAGGAGATCGGCTTTGACGGCTACGGCTTTGGCGGCTGGCCGCTGGGCAGCAGCGGTGAACTGCGGCCGGATGTACTGAAGATGGCGGCAGACGCCATGCCCGACGACAAGGTCAAGTATGCAATGGGGCTGGGGCGGCCGGACGAGATCGTGAAGTGCGTCGAAATGGGCTATTCACTCTTCGATTGCGTCATTCCCACGCGCGAGGCGAGGCATCAACGTCTCTACGTGTTCGCGGACGGCTGCGAAAATCCCGACGGTATCAGGCGCAGCGACGGCAAATTCTACCGCTTTCACTATGCCATGGACGACAGGTACGCGCGCGACCCCAAGCCCGTGGACGAAAATTGTGACTGCGAGCTTTGCAGAAGGCACTCGCGGGCGTATCTTCAGCACCTGTTCAAGGTGGGCGACCCGAGAGCAATGCATCTGGCCACGGCGCACAACCTGCGCTTCTACGGACGGCTGATGGAGCTGCTGCGCGATGCGTGAGGATGCGATCAAGAAGCTGATGATGTCGGCGAAGTACCGCGATGTCTGTCCCGACACCATACGCCGCATCTATGCGGACTGCGAAAAGAAATACAAGCGTCCCAAGGACGTCGAGCACGCGACACGGGAGCGCCTGCACGGCGTGACGGGTGCGTATCTGACCGAGAATGACAACCGCCGCGCACTGGCGCTGGCCGAGGCGGGGGAGTGGGAGCAGCTGCTCAGCCTGCATGCATCCACAAGGGAAAGGCTGCCGATTGAAGAGACGGACGCGCTGTACGAACGTATCTTTGGCATCTGTGGCGTTCCCGATACGCTTCTGGATCTGGCCTGCGGACTCAATCCCGTCTACCTGGCGGCGCGGTACCCCGATATGCACATCACGGCGGCGGACATGTCCGGTCAGTGCCTGCGCATCATCAGGGCCTGTTGCGCAGCCGGAACGATCTGCTGCGACCTGATCTGCGAGGGTGGTGTACCGCAGGGAAGATACGATATGGTGCTGCTGTTTAAGATACTGCCGCTGATTGAACGCGAACGGACGGGCACAGCCCTGCGCGTATTACAGCAGTGCGACGCGCGATATCTCGTGGTATCCTATCCCACGCGCACGCTCGGCGGGCGCAATGTCGGCATGGCGCAGCACTATGACGAATGGATGCAGGTGCACGTGCCGGATAATCGCCTCATCGAGGCACAATTCGAGACGGCGAACGAGCTGTTTTACGTATTGAAGGAGAAGTGATATGCCCAAGCTCTACGTGGTGGCAACGCCCATCGGCAATCTCAATGACCTGACGGAGCGCATGCGCCTGGCCTTTGAGCAGGCGGATCTGATTGCCGCCGAGGATACGCGCGTGACGATGAAGCTGCTCAACCATTGGGACATCAAAAAGCCGATGATCTCCTGCCACAGGCACAACGAGGACGGCAAGGCTCCGCAGATCGTAGAGCGCATGCTCGCGGAAGATCTGACGGTTGCGCTGGCCTGCGATGCGGGGACGCCGGGCATTTCCGATCCGGGACATCTGTTGGTGCGTGCAGCGGCCGAGGCGGGCATTCCCGTCGAACCGGTGTGCGGTCCCTCAGCCACGGTTACCGCACTCTCCGCAGCGGGCTTTGATGCACGTGAATTTGCCTTTTACGGCTTTTTGCCGCGCGAGAAAAAGTTTCTGCGCGAAAAGTTGACATCGATCCTGAAGACGGGCATCCCCGTGGCGGTCATCTACGAATCACCGCACCGCGTCTGTGATCTGGTGGCACAGATGGCCGAGGTATGGCCCCGGAGCAGGCTGTGCGTGTGCAGCGATCTGAGCAAAAAGTTCGAACGCTTCTACCGCGGAGGTGCGCAGGAAGTCCTGTCCCAACTGCAGGGCAACCCGAGCGTGGAGAAGGGCGAGTACTGCATTGTGGCGGATCTGACGGACGTACCCGTGCCCGAGCAGGTGGCCTCCGTGCCCGATGCGACGGTGTGCATACTATCCGCCATACTCAACCGGGATATGGGGATCGCCGAGGCTGCGCAGGCTGCACTGGATGCAGGTTGCCCCAGAAATGAGGTCTACCGCGCCAAACTGCGCATTCAGGAGATGTTCGAGACCGAATAAATCGAAAATTCTGCCGTAAAATCCTGAAAAACAGGCAAAATATGGTTGCGTTTTGCCCCAAGACATGTTATAATATGCAAGTATGTTGCGTTTGAAACACGTAAGGAGGAAGTTCCATGAGCGCGTTGTCCATTATTCTTGACATTGTACTGATTCTGATTTCCATTGTGCTGATTGTTGCCGTTCTGATGCAGCAGGGCCAGCGCGAGGGTCTGGGCGCCATCGCCGGTGGTGCCGATACATTCTTCGGCAAGGGCAAGGCCAAGGGCGTTGACGAGAAGCTGAAGAAGATCACCAAGATCGCAGCGGTTGTCTTCATCGTCCTCTCCATCGTGACGACGATCGTTGTTTCCCACAACAGCGCAAGCACCGCCGCCACGACGAGCGACACCGATCTGGTCCAGCAGCAGCAGGAAGCCGTTGAGGCCGCCGAAAGCACTGAGGAGACGACCGAAGAGGCGACCGAGGAAACCGTGACCGAGGATGCAGGTGAGACTGCTACCGAAGAGGCTGCGGATGAAACTGCGGACACCGAGGCAAGCGAGGCTGAATAAATCAACTTCGACCGTTGACACGTATTGACGATCGCTCAGTCATAAGGCTGGGCGATCATTGTGTACAAACTTTTTAAAAGATTTTGCTTGATTGCGGATCGCATCTGCGCTATAATATCCGCAGTCTGCGTGTGCCATTAGCTCAGCTGGATAGAGTGTCAGACTCCGACTCTGAAGGCCGCGCGTTCGAATCGCGCATGGCACGCCACCCCAAAACCCC
>CAVINP010000107.1:0-6249 GCA_963643985.1 bacterium | reverse complement strand
GGGCAATGGCGTTCTGAACAGGAACAGCCATGCCCTGCATGTTTTTTTGGTTTTTCACGGAAAGCCGGGAGAGTGCCGAACTCCATCACCGTTTGCTGAGGGTTTGGCGTCCCGGCCCCGTGAGACCGTGAAGAACCTTATCTTTGAGATATTCGAGGTATCAGCATGGAGCAGTATCATCAGGGGCTTTACAGACCCGAATTTGAGCACGACGCCTGCGGCATCGGCGCGGTGGCGGACATACACGGCCGCAAGCAGCGCTGCGTGGTGGATCAGGCGCTGAGGATCGTCGAGAAGCTGGAGCACCGCGCCGGCAAGGATGCGGACGGCAGCACGGGTGACGGCGTGGGCGTGATGACGCAGATGCCGCACGCCTTCTTTTCCGCGCTGGAACTGGGCTTTGAACTGCCCGCGGAGCGCGACTACGGCGTGGCCATGGTTTTCATGCCTCAGGATCATTTGAAGCGTGCGCAGGCGCAGCGGCTGATGGAGATCGTGGTGCAAAAGGAAGGGCTGAAGCTGCTGGGCTGGCGAGATGTGCCGGTGATTGCGGACATACTGGGCAGCCGCGCACGCGCGTGCATGCCGTACATCAGCCAGTGCTTCATATCGCGGCCGAAAGATCTTGCGCAGGGCCCGGACTTTGACCGCCGCCTCTACGTGGCGCGTCGCGCCTTCGAGCAGAGCTGCGACGGTGCCTACGTCTGCTCCATGTCGAGCCGCACCATCGTCTACAAGGGCATGTTCCTGGTCTCGCAGCTGCGGGCGTTCTATCCGGATCTGCAGGATAAGAGGTTCATTTCCGCCATCGCCATGGTGCACTCGCGCTTTTCCACCAACACCTTTCCCAGCTGGGAGCGTGCGCATCCGAACCGCCTGATACTGCACAACGGCGAGATCAACACCATCCGCGGCAACGTCGACCGTATGCTGGCCCGCGAGGAGACCATGTCCTCTCCTTTGCTGGAGCAGGACGGCGACAAGATACTGCCCGTGATCAACGCCACCGGCAGCGACTCGGCGATGCTGGACAACACGCTGGAGTTTCTGATGATGAACGGCGTGCCGCTGCCGCTGGCCGTGATGATGACCATTCCCGAGCCGTGGCAGAACGAGCGCGACATATCGCGCACGCGCCGCGACCTGTACCGCTACTACGCCACCATGATGGAGCCGTGGGACGGCCCGGCCTCCATACTCTTCTCGGACGGCGACATCATGGGTGCGGTGCTCGACCGGAACGGCCTGAGACCCTCGCGCTACTACATCACCACCGACGATATGCTCATACTCTCCTCCGAGGTCGGCGTGCTGGACATCGACCCCGCGAAGATCCGCTGCAAGTCGCGCGTGCGCTCGGGGCAGATGCTGCTGGTGGACACCGTCAGGGGGCGCATCATATCCGATCGGGAGCTTAAGGAGACCTACGCCATGCGCTGCCCCTACGGCGAATGGCTGGACAGCAACCTGCTCTCTCTGTCCGATCTGCCGCTGCCGCCGCACGCCGCGCCGAAGCTTTCCCAACAGATGCGCGACCGCCTCTACAAGGCCTTCGGCTACACCTATGAGGAGGTCAAGGAGGTCATACTGCCCATGGCGCGAAACGCCGCCGAGCCGACGGCCTCCATGGGTACGGACATACCGCTGGCGGTGCTCTCCGACAAGCATCAGCCGCTCTTTGAATACTTCAGGCAGCTCTTTGCGCAGGTGACGAACCCGCCGATCGATGCCATACGCGAAAAGATCGTGACCGACACGGCGGTGTACGTGGGCAGTGACGGCAACCTGCTGCAGGACAAGCCGGAGAACTGTGCCGTGCTGCGCCTGGATCGCCCGATACTGACCAACGGCGAGATGCAGCGCATCAAAAACTCCGCACATGCCTCGCTGCGCGTGGCCTGCGTGCCCATGCTCTACTATCGCAGCGAGACGCTCGAGCACGCGCTGGAGCATCTCTTCGTGGTCTGCGACCGCGCCTACAAGAACGGCGCGAACGTGCTGATACTGACCGACCGGGGCGTGGACGAGAACCACATGGCCATACCCTCGCTTCTGGCCGTGTCCGCGCTGGAGCAGCACCTGATCCGCACCCGCCGCCGCACGGCCGTGTCCGTCATACTGGAGACGGCCGACCCGCGCGACGTGCACCACTTTGCGCTGCTTCTGGGCTACGGCGCACGCGCGGTCAACCCCTATCTCGCGCTGGACTGCGTGGACGAGCTGATCGAAAAGGGACTGCTGGACAAGGACGCGGGCGAGGCCGAGCAGGACTACATCCGCGCCGTGACGCAGGGCGTGTGCCGCGTGGCCTCCAAGATGGGCATATCGGTGCTGCAGTCCTACCAGAGCGCCCAGATATTCGAGGCCGTGGGCATCCGCGGCGACGTGATCGACAAATACTTCACCAACACCGTCTCCCGCGTGGGCGGCATCGGTCTGGAGGAGATCAACGAGGACGTGATCTTTCACCACAGCCGTGCCTTCGATCCGCTGGATCTGGAGACGGACACCACGTTGGACTCGACGGGCTACCATCGTCTGCGCAGCGGCGCGGACAAGGAAGACCACATGTACAACCCGCTGACCATCACCACGCTGCAGCGGGCCGTGCGCGAGGGCAGCATGGATATCTTCCGCGAGTACACCGCGCTGGTCGACGACGAGACGAAGCCGCACACACTGCGCGGCGTGCTGGAGATGGCCTTTGACGAATGCACGCCCGTCCCCATAGAGGAAGTCGAACCGGCAAGCGAGATCGTCAAGCGCTTCAAGACCGGCGCCATGAGCTACGGCTCGATCTCTCAGGAGGCGCACGAGTGTCTGGCCAAGGCCATGAACACGCTGGGCGGGCGCTCGAACTCCGGCGAGGGCGGCGAACGGCGCGAACGGCTCAACACCGATCTCGGATCCAGGATCAAGCAGGTCGCCTCCGGCCGCTTCGGCGTCACGAGCGAGTACCTGATGAGCGCCGAAGAGATTCAGATCAAGATGGCGCAGGGCGCGAAGCCCGGCGAGGGCGGACACCTGCCCGGCGGCAAGGTCTATCCGTGGATCGCGCACACGCGCATGTCCACCCCCGGCGTGGCGCTGATCTCCCCGCCGCCGCATCACGACATTTATTCCATAGAGGATCTGGCGCAGCTGATCTACGACCTGAAGTGCGCCAACCGCCGCGCCCGCATCAGCGTGAAGCTGGTCAGCGAGGCCGGTGTGGGCACGGTCGCCGCGGGCGTGGCGAAGGCCGGTGCGCAGGTGATACTCATCTCCGGCAGCGACGGCGGCACGGGCGCTGCGCCGCGCTCCTCCATACACAACGCGGGCCTGCCGTGGGAGCTGGGCGTGGCCGAGGCACATCAGACGCTGTCGATGAACGGGCTGCGCTCCCGCGTGGCCATAGAGGCGGACGGCAAGCTGATGTCCGGCCGTGACGTGGCCATCGCCTGCATGCTGGGCGCCGAGGAATTCGGCTTTGCCACCGCGCCGCTGGTGTGCATGGGCTGCGTGATGATGCGCGTGTGCAATCTGGATAGCTGCCCCGTGGGCATTGCGACCCAGAACCCCGAGCTGAGAGCGCGTTTCAGGGGCAAGCCGGAATACGTGATCAACTTCATGACCTTCATCGCCGAGGAGCTGCGCGAGATCATGGCGAGGCTGGGCATCCGCAGCGTGAACGAGCTGGTCGGCCGCGGCGATCTGCTGCGCGTGCGCAGGAAGCAGGCCGCACCGAGGGCGGGCGCCATCGATATGTCCGCCGTCATCGGCAGGCGGATCAACGAGCACCGCGAGGCCGGGCACTGCTTTGACTTCCAAACCGAAAAGACGCTCGATGAGCGCGTATTGCTGAAGAAATTCAGGCTCGGCAGCACGAAGCCTCAGCGCATCGATGTCAGGGTATCGAGCACCGACCGCGCCTTCGGCACCATCTTCGGCAGCGAGATCACGCGCCTGCACGGCAACAGTCTGCCCGAGGATACCTACACCGTCTGCGCTGCGGGCGGCGGCGGCCAGTCCTTCGGCGCGTTTATCCCGAAGGGCATGACCATACGCCTCTGCGGCGACAGCAACGACTACTTCGGCAAGGGCCTCTCCGGCGGCAAGCTGGCGGTCTATCCGCCCGAGGCGCTGCGCGGCGCGGCGGATCGGAACATCATCATCGGCAACGTGGCGCTCTACGGCGCGACGGGCGGCCGGGCCTACGTCTGCGGCTGCGCGGGCGAACGCTTCGCCGTGCGCAATTCGGGCGCAATCGCCGTCGTCGAGGGCGTGGGCGATCACGGCTGCGAGTACATGACGGGCGGCTGCGTGGCCATACTGGGCAGGACCGGGCGCAACTTCGCGGCGGGCATGTCCGGCGGCGTGGCCTATGTGCTGGACGAAAACCACGATCTGTACCTGCGCGTGAACAAGCAGCTGGTGGATATCACTGCGCTTTCGCCGGATCACGATGCCCAGCGGCTCAAATCCATGCTGGAGGCGCACCTGCGCGAGACGGGTTCGCAGAAGGCTGCGCAGCTGCTGGCGGACTTTGATCATGCGCTGCCGAAGTTCAAGAAGATCATACCCCGCGACTATCGGCGCATGCTGCGCGAGATCGCGCGCTGCGAGGCACAGGGCATGACCCGCGATGAGGCGGAGCTGGAAGCATTCCGCGAGACGACGAAGGGCAGGTGAGTATCATGGGCAAGGTGGACGGATTTCTGATATACGAGCGCAAAAATACGGCGTGGATCGACCCTTTGGAGCGCATTCAAAATTTCAATGAGTTCAAACTGCCGCTGAGCGACAGGCAGCGGCGCGAACAGGCTGCGCGGTGCATGAACTGCGGCGTGCCCTTCTGCCAGAGCGGCGTCAGGATCAGCGGCATGTTCACGGGCTGTCCGCTGCACAACCTCATCCCGGAGTGGAACGACATGCTCTATCTGGGCAACACGCGGCACGCGCTGGATCGCCTGCTCAAGACGAACTGCTTCCCGGAGTTCACCGGCCGCGTCTGTCCCGCGCTCTGCGAGGCGGCCTGCACCTGCGGCCTGAACGGCGAGAGCGTCTCCGTGCACGACAACGAGCTGGCGATCATCGAGGAGGCCTTTGAAAAGGGCCGGATGCAGCCCAGACCTCCGCGCGTCAGATCGGGCCGTCGCGTGGCCATCGTCGGCAGCGGGCCTTCGGGTCTGGCGGCGGCATGGATGCTCAACCGCCGAGGGCATACCGTCACAGTCTATGAGCGCAACGACCGCCCGGGCGGACTGCTGATGTACGGCATACCCAATATGAAGCTTGACAAGCGCGTGGTGGCGCGGCGCATAGAGCTGATGGAGAAGGAGGGCGTGCGCTTTGTCACGGGCGCGGATGTCGGCGCAAACACCGATGCGGCGCAGCTCATGCGCGACTTTGACGCGGTGCTGCTCTGCTGCGGCGCGGGCCGGCCGAGGGATCTGAACATCCCCGGCCGAGATGCCGAGGGCGTGTACTTTGCCGTGGACTATCTGACGGCGGCGACAAAGCATGTGCTGGGCACGGGCGAGGCCATTGACGTAAAGGACAGGCATGTGGTCATCGTGGGCGGCGGCGATACGGGCAACGACTGCGTGGGCACGTCCCTTCGCCTGGGCTGCGCAAGCGTGACGCAGCTGGAAATGATGCCCAAGCCCCCCGAGGCACGGCTTGCGTCCAACCCCTGGCCGGAATGGCCGCGGGTGCTCAAGACGGACTACGGCCAGCAGGAGGCCATTGCGAAGTTCGGCCATGATCCCAGGCTCTTTGAAACGACCGTGAGCGGGATCGTCAAGGATGATGCGGGGCACGTGAAAGGGCTGAAGCTGGTGAAACTGAACGGGCGCGATGCCGTCCCGGGCAGCGAGTATGAGATCGACTGCGATATCATGCTGATCGCCGCGGGCTTTGTGGGCTGCAGGAAGTATGTGTCCGAGGCCTTTGGCGTGGAGCTCGGCCCGCGCGGCACGGTCAATGCGGGCGAAGACCACAGGACGAACGTGCCGGGCGTGTTCGCCGCGGGCGATATGCGCAGGGGCCAGTCGCTCGTGGTCTGGGGCATCACCGAGGGCCGCAGCGCAGCACGGGAGATCGACAGGTACCTGATGGGATATACGGAAATGTGAGGACGGCGAGTTACCGGTATCCGGTAACCGAATCCGACAGACAACAAAACCCCCGACCGCTTTGGTCGGGGGTTTTAGTGTTGTTATGTCAGATTTCCACACCGTCGATGGTCACGGCCACGCGGTAGTAGTT
>CAVINP010000106.1:0-6494 GCA_963643985.1 bacterium | reverse complement strand
ATGTAAATATTTCGGGAAGGTATTGACAGATACAGCCGTGGTATGTATAATGCAGATAAATCCAAAGGAAATCACCGATTCGGATTCGGGAAGGAGGAGCCACGATGAAGTACGCAGCATACACCGGCGACATGATGATGTCTATGTGCATGTGCCTGATGTGCATGCGCACGTTTCGTCACGCTCTGAATTCTGAACCGTTTTCCGTACCGCGCTGAACAGGCCGGTCGGGCTGCAATACAAGGGGGCAGAAACGATTCAGTTTCCGCCCCCTTTTTCATGCCACGGAAAACATTCCCCGCATCCGCAGTGATGTACTTTAAATGGATTGACCCGAATTTGAAAGGAGCTATCACCATGAAGAAGTTTGCCGTCATCGTTCTGGCCCTGGTTCTGGCCCTCAGCTGCACCTCTGCATTTGCAACTACGAAAATCCGCGTCGGCGCCACCCCCGCTCCGCATGCCGAAATTCTTGAGGTTGCCAAAACAATTTTGGCCGAGCAGGATATCGAGCTGGAAATCGTGGAGTTCAACGACTACATCATGCCCAACAACGCCGTTGAGAGCGGCGAGCTCGATGCCAACTACTTCCAGCATCTGCTCTATCTGAACGACTTCAACGAGCAGAACGGCACGCATCTGGTGTCCGTGGCTTCCGTTCACTATGAGCCCTTCGGCATCTACGCCGGCAAGTGCGCAAGCCTGGAAGAGCTGCAGGACGGCGCAACGATCGCCGTGCCGAACGACGGCACCAACGAAGCCCGCGCACTGCTGCTGCTCGAGGCTCAGGGCCTGATCAAGCTCACCGAGGGTGTCGGCCTGGCCGCCACGAAGCTGGACATCGCCGAGAATCCCCACAACTATGAGATCCAGGAGATCGAAGCCGCTCAGACTCCCCGCGCCCTGGACAGCGTTGACATCGCGGTCATCAACGGCAACTACGCCATCGATGCCGGCCTGAAGGTCAAGGATGCACTGGCCATCGAGGACAGCGAGTCCGAGGTCGTCCAGCAGAACTACGCCAACGTTCTGGTCGTCAAGGAAGGCAACGAGAACAACGAAGCCATCCTGGCGCTCAAGGATGCGCTCTTCAGCGACGAAGTCAAGGCTTTCATCGAGGAGACCTACGAAGGCGCGGTCGTGCCGCTGTTCTGATTTACCGACAGACAGGGAAAACCCCCGGATTTGCGGATCCGGGGGTTTCTTTTACATCTTTATCCAGCCGAACACGTTCGCGATCGAGCTGAGCAGGATCACGGTGATGCATATCGGCGCGATGTACTTCAGTACGAAGTGATACATGTTTTTGCGCTTGAATTTGGACGAGAGCTCCACCTCTTCGTCGATCTTCTTGAAGCCGACCGCACGCAGTATCAGGAAGCAGATCGCCAGCGCGGATATGGGCATCATGACCGAGTTGGTGAGGAAGTCAAAGAAGTCAAGCAGCTGCATGCCGAGAATCTTCACATGGTCCCAGGCGCCGTAGCCCAGCGAGCAGGCCGTGCCGATCACGAGCATTTCGACGGCCATCGCTATGCAGGACTTTTTGCGGCTCCAGTGCAGCTCGTCCTCCAGCGTGGAAACGCTGGTCTCCAGCAATGAAATCGCGCTCGTGAGCGCCGCGAAGAGGAACATCAGGAAGAACGCGATACCGGCCACCGTGCCCATGCCCATGCTGGCAAATATCTTGGGCAGGGTGATGAAGGTCAGCGAGGGGCCGGACTGCAGCGTGGCCATGTCGCCGCCGGAGAAGGCAAACACCGCGGGGATGATCATCAGGCCGCCGAGCAGCGCAACGCCCGTGTCAAAGACTTCGACCTGCGTGGTGCTCTTCTCGATGTCCACATCCTTTTTCATGTACGAGCCGTAGGTGCAGAGTATGCCCATGGCGATCGAGAGCGAATAGAACATCTGCCCCATCGCCGCCACGACGGTCATGATCGAGAAATCCTCAAAGTTCGGAACGAGGAAATACTTCACGCCCTCCAGTGCGCCCGGACGGGTGATGGAGTAGATCGCCACAAATACGGCCAGCACAATCAGCAGCGGCATCATGACCTTCGATACGCGCTCAACGCCGTTTTCCACGCCCGCCAATATGATCACAAACACCAGGGCTGCAAAGAACACGAACCAGAACTCCATGCTCCATGAAGAAGCTATAAACGAGGAGAAATAGCCGTCCACGGCCAAGGCATCCACCTTGCCGAAGATGTATTCAAAGAGATACTTGAGCACCCAGCCGCCGATGACGCAGTAGTAGGGCGCGATCAGCATGGGCACGATGGCGTTGATCCAGCCGCCGAAGCGGAAGGAACGCTTTTTCCCGAAGGCGGCAAATGCGCCGACGGGGCTTTTGCGCGTCATGCGTCCGAGCGCGGTCTCCGACACGATCAGGGCATAGCCCAGAGTGATTGCAAGTATCAGGTAGACCAGCAGGAAAATGCCGCCGCCGTACTTCGCGGCCAGATAGGGAAAGCGCCAGATGTTGCCAAGGCCCACCGCGGAGCCTGCGACCGCCAGCACATAGCCGATGCGGCCGGAGAAGCTGCTGCGCGTGCCCGCCGGTTTGTTCGTTTTTTTGCCCAAAATAATACCTCCCAACGCAATATTTAAAATAGCATTGTTGGTATTATATCATATGGCGCATTGCTGTGCAAGCATTTCGGCAAAAAAGAGAAGCGGGAGAGCAGCGGTCAGTGGAATGGCCGAGAGCCGGATACCGGTTACCGGTCACCGGTCACCGGTCCCCGGCCGCCGATCATCTCCGCAATGGTATGCACCACCGTCTTTGCGTCCAGAGGCTTTGCAATGTGGGCGTTCATGCCGGCGTTCTTCGTGGCGATCCTGTCCTCGGCAAAGGCGTTGGCCGTCATGGCGATGATGGGAACGGTTGCGGCATCGGGTCTGTCCATGCCGCGTATGCGGAAGGTGGCTTCGTAGCCGTCCATCACGGGCATCATCAGGTCCATGAGTATGGCGGAAATTTCATTGGGCCCGGAAGCCTCAAATGCGGCTACGGCTTCCTCACCGTTTTGCGCCGTAATGACGCGCGCTCCGGCCTCCCTGAGTATGAACTGCGCAATTTCGAGGTTGATGTCGTTGTCCTCGGCCAGTATCACACACGCCCCCGCAATGGAATCGGGCACGGCATTGTCCTGTGCCGAATCGGAACGGGCGGAGAAGTCCACCTCGAGGGGAATGCGCACCGTGAACGTGGTGCCCACGCCCTGCCTGCTCTCAAAGCTGATCGTGCCGCCCATCTTTTCCGTCAGGCTCCTGGTGATGGCCATGCCCAGCCCCGTGCCGCCGAACTTGGTGCGTGCCGAGGCGTTCTCCTGACGGAAGGGCTCGAAGAGATGCTTTTGAAATTCCTCACTCATGCCGATGCCGGTATCGCGGATGATCGTCTCGAGCACGGCCGTCTTGCCTGCAAACGAGGCCTCCCGACAGGTGATGTAGACCTTGCCGTGCGGCTTGTTGTACTTGATGGCATTGCCCAGAATGTTCAGCACGAGTCGCTTGTAGTGGGTCGGGCTGCCGATCAGCCTCGGGTGCAGCAGTTCGCAGCACTCCTCGACGACCTCGACACCCACTTCCTCGGCCTGCTTTTCGACGATGGTATAGATCTCATAGGCCATCTTGCCCAGGTCGAAGGGCACATGTTCCAGCGTCACCTCGCCGGATTCGAGCTTGCTCATGTCGAGCACCTCGTTGATCAGCTCCAGCAGAATGTTCGAGGATTCGCGTGTCTTGTTGCGGCATTCCCGCTGCTTTTCGATATCGCCGTCGTAGTGGTCGGCAATATCCAGCATGCCCCGTATGCCGTTGAGGGGCGTGCGGATGTCGTGGCTCATGCGCAGCAGAAACTCGGTCTTGGCCTTGTTGGCACGCTCCGCGGCTTTGGTGGCGGCCATGAGCTGCCTTTGATAAGCCTGCTCCTTCTCGCGCTGCTGCATTTCCTCCTTCATGTGGGCGCTGATGATGGCATCGATGTTCTGAAAGCCCAGTATCGCCCTCAGACCGGCATCATCGCTCCTGCACATGCTGTACTGGTAGTAGTGTATTTTTCCGTCCACAAGGCTGCGGTAGTTGCCCACGAACTCACTTTGCGCGGTCAGAAGGTGCTTGACATTTTCCGTGGTAAACACACGCCTGATCTCCGCCCTGTCTTCCTCATACACCACGGTATCGATCCAGTGCGCGAGAACGGTCTGAAAGGGAAATTCACGCTTCGTGTCCAGATTCAAAAAGTCTATATAGCTCGCATCCAGCTTGAGTATCTTCGCCGTTTCCTTCTCCAAGTCGACGTAATAGACGTTTTTGAAGTTGCGGGCCAGTATGTTGAATATCGCAAGCTGCTCTTCGCGCTCCTCGCGGCGGCACTGTTCCTCCGCGCTGTGACGGGCGATGATGTCATCGATGTTGCGGAAACCCGCCACCACCGAATGCTGGTTTGCCAGCTTGTTATAGGTAAAGCTGTAGTGATGGATTTCGCCGTTTGCGAGTATGCGATAACTGCCGCTGATCTCGTTTTTGTCCTGAAAACCGTTTTGCAGCCGATCCAAAGAAAGCTCCGCCACCAGCGCTTCGCGGTCCTCCGGGTACACACGGTTGGCGATGTAATCCCGGAAATATTCGTCATAGTAGAAATTACGGCTGTACTTTTCGTACATGTCCTCGCTGTAGTAGCTGCCCAGCTTGAGTGTGCGGGAGGCACCGTCACGCAGGTCGATCCAGAACACGTTCTGAAAATCGCGGGAAAGGGCGTTGACGACGGCCATGCTCTTTTCCTCGTCCAGCTTTTCCACGGCGAAGATGACGTGACAGAGCGCCTCGCCACGGTGAACATCTTCCCTGAAGAAGTGCATCTTGCAGGGTTCGGCCGCGCGGGACATGAACTCCGCGCAGATATGATTTTTGCCCGCCATGCGCTCAGGCAAAGTGTGCCGGTCGACAAAGCGCAGTGCGCCATCACAGCTGCGCTCGGAGCAGAGGCCGCGGATAATGCGCTCGGCGTTGACATCGTAGTCGTCGGAGTCCGGCAGGGTCAGCTGCCGGATCGTCGGTGAGCTCTTGATTTCGGTGTAGGTGTTGTCCTGCACATTGACGCGGTGCAGGGAAAAGAATATATCGGAGATCGCGCTGTAGGCACTGTAGAGCCCCTCCGCACGCTTCTGCGTACCGATGTCGTCCACAAAGTCGATGTTGCGAAAGCCGGCCACCAGGCACAGTTCCCCGTCGGGCGGGGAGATGCGGCTGTAGTGCGCCGTATAGCGGTGGATATTTCCGTCCCCGTCCGTACCGCGATAGTTATACCCGATGCGCTCGCGGCCGTCGGAAAAGGTGGCCAGCAGTGCCTCCGGCAGGAGCGCGTTCAAAAACGAGGCCCTGTCGGGCGCATACACCCGGCTTTCGGTATAGGTGTGCAGAAATTCGGAATACCCGACACCCTGCTGCCCGTCCCTGAGGCCTTTGGTTACATAACCGTCGAGCTTGATGACATCGGCACTGTCTTCCCCCGGACGCACCACATATACGTTGAGGTATTCTGCGGTCAGGGCCGAGAGCAATTGGCTGTAGTCGAACATAAACGGCTGTCTCCTCTGCATTATGAATGGCTACATGTATTTTAACATTATATCCGTTTGATGTCAATCAAAATTCCGTGCCGCGTTATCGGGCAACTCTCTGATTCGCTCTGCCTCCGTCAGAACCTGAAGCCGGTATTGCGCGATTCCTCGGAGCTGTTTGAAACGTTCCGTCTTGTCCATTCCTTGTCTGATCGGTTCGGCGTTGTGCGTTTCCGGATTTGACAAAACGGTCAGTTCCGAAATCGAAGCATAATCTCGGATATTGCTGTTCTTTGTAAGATCGGGATTTGATTCGCGCCACTCTTTGGCCGTACAGCCGAACAGCGCAACATTGAGCAGATCCGCTTCATCGGCATATCCAAGCCATTCATTGGATTTTGTATAACTGCTTTGCGGCAAAACATAATTTTTAACCGCATCGGTATGGATGAGATAGTTGTTTTTCGTGAGAAATCGCTTTGCACTCCATTCCGGCTTGAGCCGGTCGTTTTCCTCGTCTTTGAGCCGCTGATATTCCTTCAGAAGATAGAGCTTGAATATGGGGCTGATCGCTGAACCGAATTCAAAAGCAATATCCTTGTGCGCGCAGGTTCCGCCATACCGTCCGGCTTGCACATAAATCCCGATAGCGTTCGTTTTCTCTATCCACTCTTTTGCACTTAACGTGAATGTGTGAAGACCTGCTTGACTCTTAAAGTGGTCGAATTCGACCACTTTGAAATCCGGATTGCAGAGAATTTCCCGGGTACCCGGAAACTCCAATGTGGTGCGGGCACGCAGCCGGTTCTTGATAACATCTGCCGCACGGCCTGCATCCGTGCGTGCCTTTGCCATATCCGTAAGGCTGATGTAATCCCGACGGTCAATGCTTATAAGCAGATGGGCGAAAGGCACGCTCAG
>CAVINP010000105.1:0-6551 GCA_963643985.1 bacterium | reverse complement strand
CAATGAGACTCAATGTGATATGGTGTTTGAGGAGATATGGAAAACGGCCATCGAAGCGATGGCCGAACCGGGGAGCAGGGAACAGGGAACAGGGACTGGTGGCCAGTGACCGGATACCGGTTCAATAGTGGTTTGGTTTATCGGGGCTGTTGCAGGGTTTGTGCTTTGCGGCAGCTCCGGTTTTTGGGTTTTGGGATCAGGAAAACCAAACCCCTCAGTCAGCTTCGCTGCCGGCTCCCCTTTCAGGGGCGCCAACGGGGGCTTGGAAACGAAGAGACGACGCAACTCATCAACTGCCCGCTGATCACTAAAATGCGTCAGCCAGTTCGTCCGCCATCTTCAGTATCACGTCCCGCAGTTCAAGCTTTTCCTTCCACTTCGCGTCGATCGCTTCATAGCCGATCATCGCGCCCAGCATATTGCCGGTGATCGCGCCGGTGGAATCGCTGTCGCCCTTGTGGTTGACGGCGGCAATGACGGCGGCGGAGAAATCGTCCCTGTATTTCAGTGCGCAGTACAGCGCGATGGCCAGCGCTTCCTCGCCGACCCAGCCCTCGCCCAGACGGTGGATGTTGTCAAGGTCACTGCCGTTTCCTTGGGAGAGTTCCACGGCCATGTCGATCAGCTCCCGCAGCGCCTGCAGGTGTGCATCTCCCTCAAAGAGAAGAGAGACGGTATCCCGCGCCTCGATCACGATATCGCGCAGCTGCATATCGCCCTTGGGGTAGACCAGCCGGTTGACGATGTGCGCCAGCACCGCCGCAGGCATGAAGCCCAGCGAGTGGCCGTGCGTGATCGCCGCCAGCTGCGCTGCCTCGCAGTCGATGGTGCGTATGTCGTCGCAGCGCACCAGACCCATGGGCGCCACGCGCATGATGCCGCCGCAGCCCTTGCTGTCCGAGACACGGCAGCGCAGAAAGTCACAGATGGCGGTCGGGTCATCGCTCTGCCGCGAGAGATAGGTCAGGCAGGCGTTGCCGGGCGCCCGCTGCGCATGCAGCTCGGGTACGCCCAGCAGCCACGACACGCCGCGGGGCTTCACGTTGCGCTGGGTGGACAGCCAGTCCTGATAGGCCAGCGCGACATAGCTGCGCGGGCTCGTCTGCCGGCCGTGCGCCGCGGCGCAGAGCAGCCCGTTCGCGGTAAAGAGCGTCATCTGCGTATCGTCCGTGATCTCCGCCACGCCGTGCGCATTCAGGTCAAAGCTGCGGATGCCCTCCGCCCCGTAGCGCGAAAATATGCTTCTTTCCGACTCAAATTCCACCGGCCAGCCCAGCGCATCGCCGATGGCGCCGCCGATCAGGCAGCCGCGCATTTTGTCCCGTAAGCTCATTTTTCGATCCTCCGCGCCTCCAGATAATAGCGCTTCTCACGCGCATGACCCATGGAGAATGTCTTTCTCGGCAGCACGCCCCAGTTGCGGATGTAGGGGAACAGGTCGGCCTTGGCAAAGCCGCAGGGCATGAGGCCCAGCGCATCGTCACGGTTCGCCAGCCGCCGCAGCGTATCATCGCCGTGAATGTAGTCGATCTTGGCCTCGGTATGCACCCCCAGCCAGCCGTCCAGGAAGGCCTGCAGGTCGCGCAGCGGATGATCGTCAAAGCCGTAGCCGCGCTCCTCGCCGCCGAAGACCAGCGTCAGCTCGTGTCCCGCACGCAGCGGCAGCCCCGCCTCGCGCAGGTGTGCCTCGTAGTCGCGGATCAGCTCGGCGGGATGTACACCCGTGATCAGGCGGTGAATCGGCTCGAAGACGATGGCGGGCGAGTGCAGATTCTCGATCTCAACCAGCGCAAACCGCGCGGGATGCGTCCTCTGTTCCGCCTCGCTCAGCGTCTTTTTCAGCTCCAGCCAGTAGGAACGCGCCGCCGCCAGGGAATGGTTGCCGTCGCCCACGGCCAGCATCAGCCCCTCGCAGCCGTCAAAGAGTGCATCAAAGTGCGTCTCCAGCTGCCGCGCCGCCTCGCCGTCCACGCGCCAGCCGCGCACGTGCCCGCCCTGCTGCATCAGCTCAAAATCGTAGAGCTTTGCCAGCCTGTCGCGCCCGGCGTAGAGCGGCTCGATGGCCGTGGCCTCGGGGTCGTCCAGCAGCATCAGCACGTGCGGCAGTTCCAGCGCCGCGCCCCGGCGCATGCGCACCCTGGGCGGTACGCGCTCCAGCACCGTGCCCTCCGTGGCGCGGATCAGGCTCTTTGAGCCGGCGGCATAGTCGTACTGCTCCAGATCCAGACAGGCCATAAGCCCTATGCGCGCGCCCGCGGAAGTCTCGCGCTCCACCAGAAGGTAGCCCGAGTGCACCTGCTCGCTCAGCACGCCGCGATCAAGGCAGTCGCGCATGGCAGCCTGCATGGCGGGTATGCGCGTATCGCTCTCGCTTAAATGGATCTCCGGCAGCACCAGACGCAGCGCGGACGGCGCGGTGCCGACCGTCTCCTCCACAGCCTGCCAGTATTCGGGTTCGGAGGTAAACTGATCCACGGCGACCACCGCCCAGCGTGCCGGGTCGATGCCCTCGGCCGGAAGAAGTATGTTCGCCGGATAAATGACGTTGTTTTTCATGGGAAACCCTGCTTTCGTGAATTCTTCCGCAGCTATTATAGCATGAATGGGATGATAGGCGCAAGGGGAGACGGAGGAGGGTGATCAGTGGTCAGTTGAATGGTGAGGAGTTGCAGGGTTGACTTGACACCGGCGCACAAACCCATGCAATTTCACTGCGCTATCCGGAAAAACCCTATAGCCCCCACGGCAGGTACGCCGCGACGATGGCCAGTATGACCGCGGGCAGCATGTTGGCCACGCGCAGTCTTTTGCCCCAGACCTGGTTGATGCCGATGCAGAATATCAGTGTGGAACCGATCAGCGAGAGATAATTGACGGCGGTGTCCGTCATGACCGGGGCGACCAGCCGCGCCAGCAGCGTGATCGAGCCCTGAAACACGAACACGGGGATCGCCGAGAACGCGCAGCCGCGGCCCATCGAGGAGGTCATGACCGCGATGATCAGGCAGTCGAGCACGGCCTTGACCGCAAGCGTGGAACAGTCGCCCTGCAGCCCGTCCTGTATCGCGCCGACGATCGCCATCGCGCCGATGGACACCGTCAGCGAGGCCGTGACGAAGGCGTTCACGAAGGCGTTGTCGCCGCTGTTGCCCGTCTTGCGCTTGAGCCACTCGCCGAAGACCTCAAAGCCGTGCTCTATGCCCAGCAGCTCGCCGATGATCGTGCCCAGCGCCAGGCAGAGCACCACCAGCATGGAATGCCCGCTCGTGAGCGAACCGTCCCCGGCCGGAGAGAGCATGCCCTGCATCGCGCCCGCAATGCCGATAAACATCACGCTCACGCCGCAGGCGCGCCCCAGCGAATCCTGCTGCTCCTCTTTGAAAAGCTTTCCCGTAAAGTGGCCGATGAGTGCGCCGCCCAGTATGCCCGCGCAGTTTATTATCGTTCCCAGTCCGATCATGTGTATGCCCTTCTTTCGTTTTCAGACGCTGCAGATTATAGCACGGGAGTGTAAACAGTACAATCCCGTATTCATTTCCGGAAGAAATGGAGTCTGTTTGTGAAAAATTTAAAAAAAGTATCTTGTGTGCATGAATGTATTTAAGTATAATGTCACGCATAAATATGTAACAGACGCGTGCCGATGCACTCAAGCGGCATGGCGGATGACGTTTGAAGAAGGGAACAGCCAATGAAAACCTTGATACGAAACGGCCTTGTCATAGACCCCGCCAACCATGTTCAGGCAAAGCTCAACATACTGATGGAGGGCGGCAAAATTGCCGCTGTCAGCAAGGAGGCACTCGCCGCGGACAGGGTCATTGACGCAGACGGCCGCGTCGTCGCGCCGGGTTTTATCGACATTCACATGCATGAGGATCCCGTGCAGGACGGCAAAATCCGTCGCTGCATCTTTGACGCGATGCTTCGCATGGGCGTGACGACGGCTGTCGGCGGAAACTGCGGCATCAATGTCTACGATCCGTCCGAGTACCTGAACATCGTGGATCGCGACGGCGCGCCGGTCAACGTGATGATGTTCGCAGGGCATCAGTTCTTCCGCGAAAAGGTCGGCGGGGCGGATAAATATGCACCGATCACGGCTGCACAGCTCGAGACGCTGAAGGCGGAGCTGTCGCAGGCGCTGCAAAACGGCTGCGTCGGCATCAGCTACGGCCTGCGCTATGTGCCGGGCACGGACAGAAAAGAATTTCTCGAAACGGCGAGCTGCTGTGCCGCAGATAAGCGCCTGATCTCGGCGCACGTTCGCGACGATGAGGCGGCAATCTTCGGTGCGGTGGCCGAGGTCGCGGAGGCGGCGAAGCTGTACGGCATCCCGCTGCAGGTTTCGCACGTCGGCTCGATGGGCGGCTTCGGACAGATGGAACAGCTGCTGCGTCAGATAGATGATTACCGGATGAACGGCATGGACGTGCTCTGCGACTGCTATCCCTATTTCGCATTCTCCACGCGCATCGGCGCGACGACGTATGACGACGGCTGGCTGGAGCGCTACCACTGCGATTACAGCGCCTGTCAGCTCATGGAAGGCAAATACAAGGGACAGCGCTGCACCCGGGAAACTTTTGAGGAGATGCGGCGCGACTTCCCGGAGTGCATCACGGTCTGCTACGTGATGGCAGAGCCGGATATCCGCATGGCGCTCTCCGATCCGGGCGTGATACTGGGCAGCGACGGCCTGATCGACAACGGTCAGGGGCATCCGAGGGCGGCCGGCTCTTTCCCGAAGTTCATTGCCGACTTCGTGCGCCACGGCGATTTGACGCTCTATGAGGCGGTGCGCAAGATGACGAGTGCCGCGGCAGAGCGCCTCGGCCTTTCGCAAAAGGGCCGGCTCAATGTCGGCGCGGATGCGGATGTCGTGATCTTTGATCCGGAAAAGATCTGCGACGGCGCGACCTTCGATGCGCCCATGCTGGCGCCCAAGGGCATTGACTATGTATTCATCGGCGGCGAGTTGGCCGCGAAGGACTGCGAGATTCAAAGAGCGGATCTCGGCAGGGCACTGAGAAAGACATCCTGCGGGGCAAAATAACATCCCGCATGAGATAAGGAGGGGAAGTATGGAATACGGGTTCTGGTCTCTGGTTCCGCCACTGCTGACGATTGTGCTGGCACTGGTATCCAAAAACGTCTTCATTTCACTGCTGGTCGGTATCTTTACCGGCAGCCTGGTGCTCAACGGCTGGGCGATTTTTCCGGGAATCAATGCGGGAATCTACACCATCCTTGACACCATGACCGAAAGCAACACGCTCATCATTGCGGCTGTGCTCATGACCTCGGCCATCATCCACCTGGCGGAGAAGTCCGGCGGCATTCAGGGCTTTGTGAACGCTGTCGTCAAGCGGCAGCAGCTGATCAAGTCCAAGCGCGGCGCGAACATCTTCACCTGGCTGCTGGGCCTTGTGGTCTTCACTTCCGGCACGCTGAGCTGCATGGTCACCGGCGCGGTCTCCCGTCCGGTCAACGATGCGCTGAAGGTTCCCCACGAAAAGGCGGCCTACATCGTCCACACGACCTCCACGCCGTGGTGCGTGCTCTTCCCGTTCTCCGGCTGGCTGGCCTCAATGACGGGTTATCTGGTCTCCGGCGGTGTGCCGGAAAATGAGGCGGTCGGCCTCCTGTTCAAGTCCATACCGCTGAATTTCTACTGTGTGATCTCCATACTGATGGTCTTTGTCCTCGCGCTGATGCAGAAGGATTTCGGCCCCATGGCGAAGGCCGAAAAGCGTGCCGCAGAGACGGGTCTGCTCGATGATCCGGCGCACGCCAAGCCCAATGCGGACACATCCAAGGTCGAGAGTGACACAAAGCCCCGTGCCATCAACCTGCTGATCCCCATCGGCGTGCTCATCGTCGTGGTGTTTGTGGCGCTGTTCGTCACGGGCGGCGGCAATCTCATGAACGGTTCCGGCATGAAGGCGCTCATCTGGGCAGTCACGTCGAGCCTGTTGGTAGCGGCCGTGATGTGCTGTGCGGAGAAGGTATTTACGCTCAATCAGGTCATCGACGAAATCTTCGAAGGCATGAAATCGATGCTTCCGATCGCCTTCGTGCTGCTCTTCGGCTTCACGATGGGCAATATCGTCAAGGCTCTGGATACCGGCAACTACCTGGGCAACATCTTCTCGTCGATACTCAGCCCCGGACTTCTGCCGGCGATCACCTTCATCATAGCGATACTGATCTCCTTTGCGACCGGCACTTCGATGGGCACGATGGCGATTGTCTCTGTGCTGGTTCTGCCGATGGCATATACCATGGGTTCGAATCTGACGCTGGTGGCCGGCGCGCTCTTCGGCGGCAGCATCTTCGGCGACCACGCGTCCCCCATTTCCGACACCACGATCATGTCCTGCTCGGTCACGGGCTGTGATATCATCGACCATGTCAAGACGCAGCTGCCCTATGTCTGCTCCGTGGCGGGTGTGAGCCTCGTCTTGTATGTTGTGCTGGGTCTGATTTTCTAGAGTGTGTTTCTAAATTCGCCACGATGCATTTTCGGCGTCTTTGCCTGCATTTCTGCG
>CAVINP010000104.1:0-6583 GCA_963643985.1 bacterium | reverse complement strand
GAAGCAGATAGCGCAAAAGGCACGCTCAGATTCGCCGCCGAATTAATCAGGGGATCCTTATTTCATTTCTCTGACCAGTTCGCCCAGACGCCCCATGCCCTCGGTGATAACTTCCGGTTCCTGCATGGAGAAGTTCAGGCGCAACGTATTTTCGTGACCGCCGTCGGGATAGAAGTGCGTGCCCGGCACAAAGGCGACGTTGCGTTCGATGGCCCGGGTCAGCAGTTCCTGTGCGTCCATCTTGCCCGGCAGGCGTGCCCAGACGAAGAGTCCGCCCTGCGGGTTGGTGTGCACCGTGCCCTCCGGCAACGTGTCCAGCGCGGCCAGCATGGCGTCAAGCTGTACGCGATAATCTGCGCATATGCGCTTCAGGTGCGCGGGCAGCAGGTTCTTTTCCATGTAAAGCTCGACGATGGCCTGATTGAGTATCGGGGAATGCACGTCCGCGGACTGCTTGCCGATCACCATCTTGCGCAGCAGGCCCGCATCGGGCACTGCCGCCGCACCCACGCGCAGGCCGGGCGAAATATACTTGGAATAGCTGGAAAGGTAGACGACCCAGCCCTCCTCATCGAAGGAGGAGATCGACGGCAGCGGTTCGCCCGCATAGCGCAGGTCGCGGTACGGGTCATCCTCGGCGATGACGAAGCCGTTCTTGGCGGCCATGATCGCCAGTGCCTTGCGGCGCTCGAGGCTCAGTGTGCGCCCCGTGGGGTTCTGGAAAGTCGGGATCACGTACATCAGCTTGGGATGGTGTTTCCTGACCAGCGCCTCGGCCTCGTCTATGATGATGCCGTCCTCGTCCATGGGCATGGGGATGACGCGTGCGCCGTAGATGCGCATGGCCTGAATCGCACCCAGGAAGGTGGGGCTTTCGCAGAGCACCACGTCACCGGGATTGATCAGCGCCTTGAGCAGCAGGTCAAAGGCCTGGGACGAACCCTGCACCGGCAGTATGTTTTGCGCCGTGCAGCGCACACCCGCCGTTTGGCTCAGGTACTGCGCCGTCTTCTCGCGCAGCCCCATGAGGCCCTCGGTCGCGCCGTACTGCAGTATTGCCGTGCCGTAGCGGTCTATCGCCTCGCAGGCCACACCCTTGACGACTTCCGGCTCCAGAGCGCGGTTGGACGGATTACCGCCCGCAAAAGAGATCATGCCCGGCTTGCCCAGGAGCTTGAATATATCACGGATGGCACTGCCGGAAACGCCGCGCAGCGCGCCGGATATCAGGTTTTCGTTGAATGACATGTCTGTCACTTCCTTATATGTCTGGATACATCTCCGAATAACAAAATACCACAGGCATGGCGCAATGTCAAGCATTTCCCCTCGAATTTGCTTGCAAGGAAGGCGAAAATAGTTTACAATAGGAAACGACAATATATTTAAGGATGTTCACACGTCATGATAAAGCTCATCGCAACGGATCTGGACGGCACGCTGCTCTCCGTGGGCAGCGAAATTCCGAAGGAAAATACGGATGCACTCAAGCGGGCCATGGACGCGGGCGTACTCGTGACCATCGCCAGCGGACGCATGGTGGAGGCCACGCTGCCGATCGCGCAGAAGATCGGCGTAAACGCGCCGCTGGTGGTCTTCAACGGCGCAATGATCTACGATATGCAAAACGACCGCATACTGCTGGGCAATGTCATTCCCTGCACCACGGCCGTCGCCGTGCTCAAACGTCTGGAGGCGCTTCACGCCTACACGCAAGCCTTCCCCGGCCGCGGCTTTTTCTTTGAGAGGAGATGCGCACTGACCGACTATTACGAGAACAAGATCGGCGTGCACGGCAACGAGCTCGGCATGCCGCTCTCGCAGTGGCTTTCTCAGGATGTCTACAAGCTGCTGGTGCTGGGTGAAGCGCAACAGCTGGATCATGTGGCGGATCTTTTGCAGCCCGAATTTCCCGAACTGAGCTTTGCCAAGTCCGGCAAGACGCATCTGGAGATCGTGCCGGCGGGCGTGGACAAGGCGGCGGGCATGCGCGGCATCAGCGAGGTGACCGGTATACCTCCGGAAGAAATGCTTGCCTTCGGCGACGAAATGAACGATCTGCCGATGCTGAAGTACTGCGGCGTAAGCTACGTCATGGAGAATGCGCCCGAGCACATGCGCCGGGAGGCTGAACATATCGCGCCGCGCAACACCGACCACGGCGTGGCACGCATCGTCAATCAATATCTGGATGAGGGCAGAATGGGAGGTTGAGCCATGGTTCTTGAGCAGGATTTTGTGCAGGCACTGGAACTGACGCGCATATACGACGCAAAGAAGAAATACTTGCCCATAGAGGTGAGCAATTCCTCGCGCCCGGGTCTGCAGCTGGCAGACTACTGGGACTTTTTCGCCTTTGAACGGCCGCAGCTGCTGGGTCTGGTGGAGATGACCTACCTCTCCAGCCTCGATGAGAGCACGCGCCGCGCACGGCTGACGAAACTTTTCAACTACAAGCTGCCGTGCATCATCATCTGCAGAGACATCCCCTGCTTTGATGAAATGCTCATACTCGCGGCGGCGCATCACATACCGATCTACCAGACGACCAAGGAAACAACACGCTTCGAGCTGGAGATGATGCACTATCTGAACATGGCGCTGGCCCCGCACGAGACGCGCCACGGCGTGCTGGTGAACGTGTTCGGCACGGGCGTGCTGATCACGGGCAATTCCGGCGTGGGCAAGAGCGAGGCCGCACTGGAGCTGATCAAGCGCGGCCATCAGCTGGTGGCCGACGATGTGGTGAGCATACGCCGTCTCAACGAGACGCAGCTCATCGGCGAGTCGCCCGAGCGCGTGCGCCACTTCATGGAGATCCGCGGTGTGGGCATCATCAACGTGCTCAACCTCTACGGCGCGGGTGCGGTGCAGAACAGGAAGACCATCAACATGCACGTGCATCTGGAGATGTGGCAGAACGGCAAGGAGTACGACCGTCTGGGCATAACGGACAACTACACCGAGATACTGGGCGTGCGCCTGCCCTCGCTGCTGCTGCCCATCCACCCGGGGCGCAACCTCGCGGTGGTGCTGGAGGTCGCGGCACGCAACTTCCGTCAGAAGCAGATGGGCTACAACGCCGCCATGGATCTGGCACAGCGCAGCCGCGAAATCGCGCAGCGCGAGGCGGAAGAGGAAGAAGAAAACGAAGCTGAATAAGGAGATCACAGACATGCTTTATATCGGTATTGACGTGGGCGGTACAACCATCAAGGCCGGCATCGTCACCAAAGACGGAGAGATACTGCACAAGGACAACTGCCCCTCGCATCTGGAAAACGGCGCGGAAGCCATGCTCGTGGACATGGTGGAACTTTCAAAGAAGGTTGTAAAAGACAGCGGCCACACGATGGACGATGTCGCGGCCGTGGGCATCGGTGTGCCCGGCATGGTCGATCAGTCGACCGGCCGCGTGCCCTTCTGCACCAATCTCAGGTGGCACGACGTGCCCCTGATCGAGCGCATGAGCGAGCTGCTGGGCAAACCCGTACGGGCAAATAACGACGCTACGGTCGCGGGTCTGGCCGAGCACATCGCGGGAGCCTGCCGCGGCGTGGACAACAGCGTGGTCGTCACGCTGGGCACGGGCGTGGGCGGCGGTGTCGTGATCGACGGCAAGCTCTTCATGGGGCCGCACGGCATTGCCACCGAGATCGGCCACATGATCACCGTGGCGGGCGGCGAGATGTGCACCTGCGGCAACCGCGGCTGCTGGGAACGCTACGCCAGCGCGTCGGCGATCATCCGCGAAGGGCGCAAACTGATGGCCGAAAAGCCCGACTGCGCACTGGCACGCGCGGTCAACGGCGATGCAAGATGCGTCGAGGCCCGCACTGTGACGGATCTGGCCAAAAAGGGCGACCCCGACTGCGGCAGGATCATGGATTGGTATGCCTATCATTTGGCAGTCGGCATCATCAATCTGATCAACCTCTACGATCCCGAGATCATCGCGCTGGGCGGCGGCGTGTCCAAGGCAGGCACGTATCTGCTGGACAAGGTCAATGCGCTGCTGCCGGACATGGTGTTCTTCAAGACCATGCCGCGGGCGAAGGTCGTGCTGGCGCAGCTCGGCAACGACGCGGGCATCATCGGTGCTGCCATGCTGGGCGCACAGGAGGCATAAGCATGAGAGCATACGAACGGCTGCTGAACTATGTCAAATTTGATACCGCATCCTGCGAAAGCAACGACTGCTGCCCCTCGACCCCCGGCCAGTTGGTGCTGGCGCGTGCTCTGGCGGATGAGATGCTGAGCATGGGGCTGAGCAATGTGCGTCCGGACGGACACGGCTATCTCTACGGTGAAATCCCTGCCACTGCCGAGGGTTTCCCCACCATCGGCCTGATCGCACACATGGACACGGTCGACTGTGTGCCGTCTGCGCCCGTGAATGCGCGGATCGTCGAAAACTATGACGGCGGCGACGTGCTGCTGGACGGCGGCGAGACGCTGAGCCCTGCGGACTATCCCGAGCTGCTCTCCCGCGTGGGCAAGGATCTGATCGTGACCGACGGCAGGACGCTGCTGGGTGCGGACGACAAGGCCGGCATTGCAGAGATACTGACGGCCTGCGAGACGCTGCTGAAGGGCGACCGTCCGCACGGCCGGGTGGTGATCGGCTTTACGCCGGATGAGGAGATCGGTCGCGGCGCGGACCTGTTCGACGTGAAAGGGTTCGGCGCGGACTTTGCCTACACCGTCGACGGTGATGCGATCGGTTCCATCGAATATGAAAACTTCAATGCGGCCGCGCTGACGCTGCACTGTCACGGGCGCAGCGTGCATCCCGGTGATGCCAAGGGCAAGATGATCAATGCCGCGTTGGTGGCCATGGAGTTCAACGCCATGCTGCCTGCTGCGGAGCGCCCGGAGCACACCGAAGGGCGCGAGGGTTTCTTCTGCCTCTGCGACATTCAGGGCGAGACGGAGAGCGCCACCGCGCACTACATCATACGCGACCATGACCGTACGCACTTCGAGGCCCGCAAGGAACTGGTCCGGCAGGCGGCGGCGTACCTGAACCTGCGCTACGGCGCGGGGACGGTCGAGGCTGAACTGAAGGATTCCTACTATAATATGCTGGAGGTCATTGCGCCCCACATGCACATCGTGCACCGCGCCGAGGCTGCGTGGGCGGCGGCGGGTGTCACGCCCTTCACCAAGCCCATTCGCGGCGGCACGGACGGTGCGCGGCTGTCGTTTGAGGGGCTCCCCTGCCCTAACCTCGGCACGGGCGGCATGAACTACCACGGACGCTTTGAGTGCATCGCCGTGCAGGATATGGACATTGCTGCGAACATGCTTGCGGAACTGGTCTGCATAAAAACCATCTGACATTATTCTTTCGAAAAGCGGAAGGGAATCATCTGTATGAAAAAAGAACGCCTCGACTATTTGGATTTTGCGAAGTGCATTGCGATACTGCTCGTCATTTGGGGACATACCACGGACAACAGTTCCACTGTCCCCTACAGGGTCGCGCTGTATTCGTTTCATATGCCGCTGTTTTTTCTGGTTTCCGGCATGGTCATATCCCGCCACCGGCAGGCCTATGACAGGGCGCATTGGAAACGTTTCATCGGCAAGAACATCATGACGCTGTTGGTGCCGTATTTGATCTGGGGCACGTTTTATTCCAATTTCAACTTTGTAAACTTCGGCAAACTGTTCTACGGTTCCTGGGAAGTTCTCAATACAGCCGAAACATTGACCTCGCTGTGGTACCTGCCCTGCCTGTTTGTTGCCAGGGTTATGGCGGAATTCGTGTTGATGATGTCATGGAAGGTCAAACAGATCCCGCGGCATCTCTTTGGCCTGATTGTCGCCATCCTGTCCTTTGCGATCGGCTTTCTGCTGCCGAGGATTTCCATCGGCTATCCCCTGTGCTTCAATATTGCCTTTGTGGCACTGGGCTTCATCATGCTGGGCTATGCCATTAAAAATCTGGTATATAAACTTCCGAGGACGCACGCCCCGGCTTATCTTGTCGCAACAATCGCCTTTGGTGTCCTGCTGTACCTGGGACAAAGGGTTCAGGGGACTTCCCCCTATCTCATGCTCATGTGCAAGAGCGACTACGGACCGGCGCTGTATTTTTTCCTCTGTGCCTTTGCCGGAATCGGCGCGATCATGGCATTCTCCGTATTTCTGACCATACTGTTCAAGGACAGGCCGGATACGAAAGCCAGACAATTCATGCTCTGGGCGGGTGAGAATACGATCGGGATATACTTCCTGCACAAGCCTTTCCTGCAGCAGGTCATCATGCCGGCCATCGCATCTCTGGGTGCTGCGCTGCCCAATGCATGGTGGGCGCTGCTGGGAAGTGTCTGCTCGTTTGCCGTATCCTCATTGGCGTGCTACATAATCAACAGATATGTACCCTCACTCTTCGGAAGATTCCCGGCTCCGGTGAAGAATGCGGAATAGACATCGGGATTATTACAGGATTATCCGGAATGTATCACCAAATAAAGAAGGATTGCAATTTCGGGTTTATCACGAAATATTGGCGAACTCTAAGGATACACTGATTAAATGAGGTGGTAAGCTGAGCAGTGAATTTCGTAACAGCAGT
>CAVINP010000103.1:0-6657 GCA_963643985.1 bacterium | reverse complement strand
GCTGAGCAGTGAATTTCGTAACAGCAGTCGCGCCACTGCGATGTATCGCAGGCGCGACCAGCTCGCGCAGCGATTTGAAAAATCGCCGCGACGCTGCTGAAAGCTCCGCAAAGCAGAGCTTTCAGTGCGTGCCCATATACAATTGCAAAAATCGAAGGTTTACTGGAGGTAAATCGAGATTTTTGCAAGAAGTAGATGGGCGAAAGGCACGTTCAGATTCGCCGCCGAATTAATCAGGGGATCCTTAACATAAATATTCTATCTTATTTCATGCAGAATTGCAAGCAAAAGAAAACAGGCGATCTGCCCGTCGATAATAAGCAGGTCGCCGTTGTAATGATACTTTAGGAATGTGCCTTCAGATAGTCGATCACCTGCTGCTTGCTCTTGATCGCTCCGTTGGCGCCGTAATCGCTGATCGCAATTGCCGCCGCCGCAGAACCGAAGCGCAGCGCTTCCTCAAGCTCCATGCCGTCCGCCAGGCCGGTAATGAAGCCTGCCACGAAGTTGTCGCCGCCGCCCAGGGTGTCCACCACCTTGTCCGCGATCGTACCAACGCGGCAGGTCTTGCCGTTTGAGCTGGCAAAGACGCCTTCCGCGCCCATCTTGAGCACGACGTTTTTCACGCCGCGGCGATGGAACTCGTTTGCGATCTCCTCGGGCGTATCCTTGCCGGTGAAGTAGGAAGCCTCGTGGTAGCTGGGCACGAGATAATCCAGATGCTGCATTGCACCCCGGATGTCGTCCAGCGTCATCTGCGACTGATCCAGCACCATGTCGGCCACCGTCAGAGCGCCTGCCGCCTGTGCGCGGGAGAGCAGCCGGGTCAGATCCGCATCGCTTTGGCCCTTGCTCCAGAAAAGGCTCGCCACGGAGACCAGGCTTGCGCCTTCAAAGTCAATATTGAACATGTCCGCATCGTAGCGCATGTTGCCCGCCGCGCCGTTGCGCAGCGTCATGCAGCCGTGCTCGCCGTCCGCGCCGATGGTCACCACGGTGGCCGTGGTGGCATGCTCGGGATCGGTCAGAATATTGCTCGTGTCCAGGCCGTAGCCGCCCAGTATGCTCATGAAGGCACTGCCCAGGTTGTCACGGCCGATCTCGGTATAGAGCTTCACATCATTGCCCATGGCCGAGAGGCTGACCGCCTCGTTGACGGCATCTCCGCCCACGTGCATGGTGATTGCTTCGGAAAACTGCGTCATGCCGTCCGGCGTGTGATCCGGGCCGTTCTTGACGATGATATCCACCACTGCATTACCGACACAAATAATCTTTTTGCCCATACGCCACCTCAATCGTGAATCCTGATCATGACCTTGATGTTGTTCTGCTTGTCATGAACCGCCGTCTCAAAGGCCTGCTTGGCCTGCTCGATCGGGAACATGGACGTCACGAACTGCTCCAGGTTCACCTTGCCGGTTGCGAGTGCGTCCACGGCGATGGGATAATCGTTCCTGTAGCGGAAGATCGGGCGAACCTGAATCTCGTGCTCCTGAATGCGGTAGAAATCGTAGGGAATCGGCTCATGAGAGCAGCCGACCAGCGTGATGACGCCGCCGGGAGCCACCACGTCTTCACACAGCTGCGTGCAGATGCGGGTGCCGGTGGCCTCAAATGCGATATCCACGCCCATGCCGTCGGTGAGCTCACGTACCCTTGCCGCGACATCCTCGGTCTTGGAATTGATGACCGCATAAGCGCCCAGTTCCTTGGCCTTGGCAAGTTTGTCGTCAAACATGTCCACCACGATGATCTTGTTGGCATTGTAGAGCCTTGCCGCCGTGAGCACCATCAGGCCGATGCAGCCCGCGCCGAAAATCAGTGCGGTCTTGGCAGGGGTAACCTCGCCCACTTCCACCGCGTGCAGGCCCACGCAGAAGGGCTCGATCAGTGCGCCGCTGAGGGTGGAGACGTTCTCGGGCAGCTTGAAACAGAGCTTTTCCGGATGTGCAACATAGCGGCACATGGCGCCGGGCTCCTTGGGTGCGGAAAGGAAGACAACGTTCGGGCAGAGGTTGTACTTGCCGGACATGCACCACTTGCACTTGCCGCAGGTCTTGCCGGGTTCGGCAGTCACGCGGTCTCCGGCTTTCAGGCTCTTGACGTTCTCGCCGATCTCGACCACCCTGCCGGCAAACTCATGTCCCAGAACGTAGGGATAGAGATCGGGCGCCTTGTGCACCAGTTCGCCGTGCACATACCAGTTTGCATCCGAACCGCAGATGCCGCAGTATTCGACATCGATCAACACATCGTCCGGGCCGACTTTCGGCATCGGCACTTCGCCGACTTCCATCTGCTCCAGGCCGGTGCAGAGTGCCGCAACATTCTTTTCATACTTCATGGTGATCTGTCTCCTTTTAATTTCTTACTTGTCGCTCTCGCCCCAATACAGTTTCTGATAGATCGGGAGCTTCTCAACGATCTCTGGGCCTGCGCCCGTGCCGATGGAATCGCAGCCCATGGCAATGAAGGTGTAGACCTCGGGCAGGCTGGAAGTGGTGGACTTCATGCGGCAGTGCGTGGAATCGCCCATCTCATCCAGAACGCTCTTCATCAGCAGCATGTCGTTGTAGTTCGGGCGATAGGGCGTGTTCAGGCCGGTCGCCGTCTTGACCTGATCCACACCGGACTCGGCCACGAGACGGGTGGCGATCTTGATCTCTTCGTCGGTAAGATGGCCGACCTGTATGATGGCCTTGGTCATCACGCCGTAGTCCTTGCCGATCTTGGCCAGCTCTGCAAGCTCATTGCGGTAGTAGTCATATTTCTTTTCCTTGAGGGCTGCAACGTTGGTCGCCATGTCCAGCTGGGTAGCACCGATCCTGACCAGTTCCAGCGCCTCATGCACCTTGACGGAGGTGAAATTCTGGCCGTAGGGGAAACCCACGGGTCCGCCGATCCTGATGTTGTTTTCCTTGCAGTAATCGCCGATCTCGGCCACGACCAGCGGAATACGGTACGGCAGCAGGCAAATTGCACCGAACTTGTACTGCTTGGTCTCTTCGATGTACTTGCGGTACACCTCTTCGGTATCTGCCGGATCAAGCACAAAGGAATAGTCAAGATACTTGGCAATTTCTGCCCGGGTCATCGTACGAATGTCTGCCATTGAAGCCATCCTCCGTTTGATTCGATATTCAAGTTTCTTCCGGTAGCTGAATATTAGCATCTTTTATGAACGATGTACATTCAAAAAAATGACCTGTTCGTTTGATTTTTATAGCCTTTATTCGTGAAAACGGCCGATATTTTCCCGCTTCACGCGGCTTGACGGCGACACAAAGTCCGGCAGTTTCCTCCTTCCGGAATGCACGGCAGCGGAGCTCATGCCTGCTACAGGTCATATTTTTAAACTATTTTCGGAGCTTTTTTCATTTACATTTTTTCGATTTCGGATATCATACTTCTTAAAATGACATTATGCTCGGAGGGATATAAATATGAATGAGAAGTATATGCACCCCGCTGACCTGATTTGCAGGGTTATGCGCCGCCTCTATGACTGCAAGCTGACATCCCTGACCGGAGGCAATCTGTCCGTTATGGACCCGGACGGCAATATGTGGGTCTCCCCTTCCGGTATCGACAAGGGAAGCCTCACGCGCGACGATATCGTCAAGGTACAGCCCGACGGGAAATGCATCGGCAAATGGAAGCCGACCTCCGAATACAGAATACACGGTCGCATCATGCAGAAGCATCCGGAATACCGCGCCGTGCTGCACGCGCATGCACCCGCCATGGTCACCATGAGCGTGCTTCACGACACCGGCGATACGCTGCTTACGCCGACCGTCTGTAACGCGGTCGGACGGCCCGCGCTGGCGGAATACGCCAAATCCGGCTCGATGGCGCTGGTGGACTGTGTCGAGCGTGCCTTTGATTCCGCGCCCGATGTTTCCACCGCCGTGCTGAAAAACCATGCCGCATTCCTGGCCAGCAGGGTCGGCCTCACGGACGCTTTTTGCCGGTTCGAGCTGTTTGACTTCAACGCGCGCATCGCGCTCCATGCCAACACGATCGGCACACCCTGTGCCCTCACATCCGAGCAGGTGGATGCCTACAACGCCTCCGTCACTGCGCCGGCCCCGATGACGGCGTCTGCGCCGTCCGAACGTGAATTGGCGCTGCGCGAGCAGCTGTCCAATCTCTCCCGCAGGGCCTACCGCCGGCAGCTCTTCACCGGATCCTTCGGCGTAATCTCTGCCCGCGTGCACGACAACGTTTTTCTGATATCGCCCGCGGAGAAGGACAACTGCGACATCGAGCCGCAGGACTTCGTGCTCGTCGACGGCGATGCTGCCGAGCGTCTGCCCGATGCCACCTGGGAAATTCATCGCGCGATCTATCGCAGGCATCCCGGGTTCAATTCCGTCATTATCGCCGCGCCCGTCTATGCCGCCACCTATGCCGTCTGCAATCAGCGCATGGCGGTGGACATCGCGCCGGAAGCCTGCGGCGTGCTGCGCGGCTGCGTCGATATTCCCTTCGGGATGCTCATCGGCGGCAAGGCCGAAATTGCCGAACACCTGCACAGCGAATGCCCGTTTGCCGTGCTGAACAATCTGGGCATACTGCTTGCGGATGTCAACCCGCTGCTCGCCTTCGACAAGCTCGAGGTGGCTGAATTCTCGGCCATGACGATGCACCAGATTGCCATCAGCAAAAAGGAGCCGCATCCGCTCACCGCCGCTCAGATGGCAGAGGCCAACGGCCACTGACGGAGGGGCAGATGCAGAGTCGAAATTACCTGGCGATGGACTTCGGTTCCGGCAGCGGTCGCGGCTACCTGGGCAGCTTTGACGGTGAGCGCATCCGGCTTCGGGAAATCCATCGCTTCGCCAACGGCTACGTCAAGCTGAACAGTCAGTGCTACTGGGATTTTCTGCGCCTCTATGCCGCCGTCACGGACACACTGCAGAAGTGTGCGGCAGAGCGGCTGCCGCTCGTGAGCGTCGGCATCGACGCCTGGGGGACGGATTATGTGCTCTACGACCGCAACGGGCATATGCTGGACGGTTGCCGCTGCACGCGTGAGACCCGTGCGGAGGGGCTGCGCAGCCTGACGAATGTCTATTCTCCCGAGGCGCTCTACAGGCGAACGGGCATACAACTGATTCCCGGCAACACCCTTTTCCAACTGCGCGAGCGCCGGCTGGAGGGCGATGTTGCCCTGGAAAATGCACAGATGCTGCTGATGCTGCCCTGTGCCCTCGCCTACGCACTGACCGGTGAGGCGTACAACGAATACACCATTGCCTCCACGAGCATGCTCTGCAAACCCGGCAGCATGCAGTGGGATACGGGTTTGCTCAGTGAAAACGGCATGAACCCCGATATACTCCGTCCGATTATCCCCGCCGCCCGGCGCAGCTTTGCATTGCTGCCTGCCGTCCGAAAGCTCACGGGATACGACGATATCGCCTTTGTGCCCACGGCCTGCCACGATACGGCCTCCGCCATTGCGGCCGCCCCGCTGCAAAAAAACGAGGCATTCATGTCCGGCGGAACGTGGATCATGATCGGCGCGGAATGCGATGCGCCCTTGCTCAGCGAACGTGCCATGCGTGATAACTTCGCCAATGAGGGCGGCGTGACCGGCAATACGCGCCTGCTCAAAAATACAATGGGCATGTGGGCCATCCAGCGCTGCTACGATCGCTGGCTGGCAGACGGATCGGTGCAGTGCTGGGACGACGTGGTGCGTCTGGCGGAAAGTGCGCCCGCGTTCGCAGCTGTGGTTAATCTTGAAGAAATGCAGTTCACTGCCGGCGGCGACATGATCGGCCGCATACGGCAATTTTGCAGGGAAACCCGTCAGCACCTTCCCGAAACGGTCGGCGAAATCGCCCGCTGCGTCTACGAGAGCATGGCACTGCGCTGCCGCATGGTATTTGCGCAGCTGGAAAACATTCTGGGGCATGAATTGAGTGCGCTTCGCGTCATCGGCGGCCCCTGCCGCAATCGCCTGCTGAACCGCTTTATTGCCTCTGCCATCCGAAGGCCTGTTCGCTGCGGACCGGTTGAGGCGGCCTGTACGGGCAACGTGCTGCTGCAGGCAGTGCGTGACGGCGAAATCGCCGACATCAATCAGCTCAGAGATGTCGTGGCGCACTCATTTGACACGGACGAATATCTGCCAAAGGAAACGGAAGCCTGGGACGCTGCCTACGGGGCATATCTTGAGATGCTGAAGTTTCGGGAGCAGTTTATTGGCTCTTCACGTTTTTCTGGGGGGCTACCAACCCCTCAGTCAGCTTCGCTGCCAGCTCCCCTTTCAGGGGAGCCAGGGCCTTGCCTCCCCTGAAAGGGGAGGGGAACCGCGTGAGCGGTGGTGGGGTTGATCAATCCCCCAGGTTTCCGTGAAGAACCAGTTTATTCAATAAAAAGGGCTCACGTTTGCGTCTCGGCAGAGGAACCTGCCGTGTGTGCGGACCTGTACGATCACACACAGCGCAAGCCGGCCTTTGATCAGGCGCCGGCACTGCCGGGCAGCTCTCCGGACATACCGGTCAACTGCGCGGGCATCCGGATCGCCCGTGAGGCGGGAGATTTCCCCTATGAACAATACAGGAAGATAAGGATACACTGAAAGTCAAAAGGCAGTGCGGGAACACATCGTTCCCCACTGCCTTTTGACGATTTTTAGTC
>CAVINP010000102.1:0-6753 GCA_963643985.1 bacterium | reverse complement strand
GATCCTCATCCTCCCCCAGATACGCCGCGATGACGGCGGGATTGTCGCGCACCTCTGCAGGCGTGCCCTCGGCAATCTGCTTGCCGAAGTCGATCACGTAGATGCGGTCGGAAATGCCCATGACCAGGCTCATATGATGCTCGATGAGGAACACCGTCAGATCGAAGCGCTCCTTGATCTCGCGTATGAACTGCGCCAGATCATCGGTCTCCTGCGGGTTCATGCCGGCAGCCGGCTCATCCAGCAGCAGGAGCTTGGGATGCGTGGCCAGTGCGCGGGCGATCTCCAGCCTGCGCTGCTTGCCGTAGGGCAGGGACGTGGCAAGCTCGTCGGCCTCGTTTTCAAGGCCCACGATCTTCAAAAGCTCCATGGCCTCCGCACGCATGGCGTTTTCTTCCTTCATGTTCAGCCGCAGCGTGGCGGTGAGGAAGTTGCTCGTGCGGCGCATGTGCATGGCGATGAGCACGTTGTTGAACACCGTCTGGGATTTGAACAGGCGGATGTTCTGGAAGGTACGCGCGATGCCCTTGTGGGTGATCCTGTCGGGCGTCAGCGAAATGTGTTTGGTGTACTTGCCGGCGTTCTGCCCCGCATAGCCGCGGCGCATCTTGCCGGAGGGGAAGTTTTCGGCGATGGTCTCGCCCATGTAATCGACCTTGCCGTTGGTCGGCTCATACACGCCGGTGATGCAGTTGAAGGCCGTCGTCTTGCCCGCGCCGTTGGGGCCGATGAGCGCGACGATCTCGCCCTCGTTGATATCCATGGAGAGGTTGTTCACAGCCACGACACCGCCAAACTGCATCGTGACGTTTTCCACATGCAATACGTTGCGGCTCATTGCTTTTCACCTCCCGCAGACTTTGCTGCCTTTTTCCGGGGCTTGAACAGATCCCAGAGCTCCTTTTCACCCATGATGCCCTTGCGGAAGAAGAGCACGACGACCATGATGATGACGGAGAATACCACCATGCGGAAGCCGGACCTGAGCAGCGGTACCTTGAACGTACCGCCGAAGAGATAGGTCTCGCTGTCCAGGAAGCGCAGCCACCACTCGCTGCACGCCACGAAGAGGAAGCTTGCCAGCACGCTGCCGGTGACGGAGCCCATGCCGCCCAGCACCACGATCAGCATGATCTCATACGTCATGCTGGACTTGAATGCGTTGGCCTGCAGGGAAGACTGGTACATGGCCAGCAGTGCGCCGCCGATGCCCGCAAAGAACGAGGAGATGACGAAGGCCATCTGCTTGTGGTGGAAGAGGTTGATGCCCATGGCCTCCGCCGCGATCTCGTCGTCACGGATGGCCTTGAAGGCGCGGCCGTAGGTCGAATTGATCAGCATCACGATCAGCCCTATGCATATGGTCGCCGCCAGGAAGGGCTGCAGCGCGGAGGTGAAGGTGGGGTAGGTCTTGAGAAGGTTCGAACCGTTGGTGATCGGCCCCAGTGCATCCCACTGTATGAAGGCGCGGATGATCTCCGCAAAGCCCAGCGTGGCGATGGCCAGATAGTCGCTCCTGAGGCGCAGTACGGGGTAGCCGATGAGGGCAGCCAGTATTGCCGCCAGCAGGCCCGCCGCGAGTATGCCCACGATCACGGGCACGGTGAAGCCGATGATGCCGCCGTCATAATACTGATAGACGGCCATGCGTTTGGCCATGGGGATGGTCAGCACGGCGTAGGTGTAGGCGCCGACCAGCATAAAGCCCGCCTGGCCCAGGGAAAACAGGCCGGTGAAGCCGTTGAGCAGGTTCATGGAGACGGCCAGCAGCGCGTAGATCGCGCCCTTCTTGAGCACGGTGACGGCCATGGAGTTGGAGCCGAGCTGTTTCTCGAGCAGCCAGACCAGCGCAAACATCAGCACCAGCAGCACGGCGTCAAGGATTAATTTCGTTGATTTCTTCATATCGTCTCACCTTAAACCTTTTCCGAAGTCTTTTCGCCGAACAGGCCCGTGGGCTTGAAGAGCAGAATGAGTATCAGCAGTGCGAAGGTGAAGGCATCCGAGAAGGTGGTGTAGCCCCAGGCCTTGATCAGGTTTTCGCAGATACCGATGACGAACGCGCCGATCACCGCGCCCGGAATCGAGCCGATGCCGCCGAACACTGCCGCAACGAAGGCCTTCAGGCCCGGCATGGCGCCGATGGTGGGCGTGACGGAGGTGTAGTTGGTGAAGTACAGCACGGAGCCGATCGCTGCCAGGAAGGAACCGATGATGAAGGTGGCGGATATGACGGAGTTGATCTTGATGCCCATCAGCTTGGCGGTCTCGAAGTCCTTGGAAACCGCACGCATGGCCATGCCGATCTTCGTCTTCTGGATGATCGTGACCAGCGCAACCACCAGCAGTATGGTGAGTACGGGGGTGACGAGGGTAACCATCTTGGTGGTCGCCGAGCCGATGGTCACGGTGTCGGAGATCCAGGGGATGACCGGATACTGCTTGGCCAGGCCGCCCGTGACATACCACATCAGGTTCTGCAGCAGATAGCTGACGCCGATGGCGGAAATCATGACGGACATGCGCGGCGCGGTGCGCAGCGGCTTGTAGGCCACGCGCTCGACCGTGAAGCCCAGGATGACGGTGAGAATCACCACCAGCGGCAGTGCGATGTACCACGGCAGCGCTGCGGCGATGTAGACCATGAAGAAGCCCGCCGCGGTGAAGATGTCGCCGTGCGCGAAGTTGATCAGGCGCAGTATGCCGTATACCATCGTGTAGCCGATGGCGATCAGCGCGTACTGGCCGCCAACGGAAATGCCCGAGAGCAGGTAGGGCAGCAGTTTATCGAACATAAAAAAGCCTCCGTCGTATTAACATGACATGCCGAATCTGCCTTCATTGGCAGATTCGGCATGAATTCATTCCTCACAGAGTCAGAGTGATCGGATGATCAGCCCTCAACCTCCGCAACGGTCTGGGTCTTGACGAACTCGAACTCGCCGGACTCGTTGTTGACCTTCTTGATGTAGGCCATGTCCTTCTGGGCATCGCCGGTCTCGTCGAAGGAGATGTGGCCGGTCACGCCCTCGAGCTCAACGCCCGGCAGAGCAGCTGCGATGTCGGCGCCCACTGCGGAGTCGGCAGCCTTGATGGCCTCGACTGCGGTCATGTAGGCATCATAGCCCAGTGCGGAAACTGCAGCGACGATGTCGTTGCCGCCGTTGTCGGTCATCTTCTCGGGGTTGGCGTTCATCCAGGCCTTGAAGCCGGAGACGAACTCTGCAGCCTGCGTGGAGGATTCGTCCTTCTCGTCAAAGAAGGTGGAGACGCACACGGTCACGTTCGTGCCCTTGGCGGCATCCAGGATAACGGAAGACTCCCAGGTATCGCCGGCCAGCAGCGGATAGGCGACGTTCGCGGCAGCGGCCTGATCGATGATCAGAGCGGCGGACACGGTGCTGGTGGGGCAGAAGACCACGTCTGCGCCGGAGTTGGTGGCGGTGGTCAGATAAGCGCTGAAGTCGCTGTTGCCCTCGTTGAAGGTCTCTGCAACGACGGTGCCGCCCAGAGCTTCAAAGGCCTTTGCGAAGTAGTTGCCCAGACCCGTGGAGTAGTCATCGCCCAGCTGGGTGAGGACGTATGCGGTCTTGGCACCGAACTCGTCCATTGCGAAGTTCGCCATGACGGTGCCCTGGAAGGGATCCAGGAAGCAGACGCGCCAGTAGTAGTCACACAGGGAGGTGACACCGGGGTTGGTGCAGGAGCAGCCGATCGCGGGGGTCTGGGCAGCCGCGAAAACTTCGCCGCCGGCCATGGACACGCCCGAGCCGTAGGAGCCCAGCACGATGGAAACGCCCGCGTCTACCAGAGACTGCGCTGCGGAAACGGCCTTGTCGGTCGCGGACTGGTTGTCAACGACGACCAGCTCGATATCATAGGTCTCGCCGCCGATTTCGACGGTGGGCACCAGGCTGTTGGCATACTGGATGCCGATAACTTCCTGCTTGCCGCCTGCGCCGTTGTCGCCGGATGCCGGCTCGAAGACGCCGATCTTTATGGTTTCGGCCATTGCCGCTGCGGAAACGGCCAGCATGAGTGCCAATACGAGAGCAAGGATTTTCTTCATGTTCGTTTGCCTCCTCAAATTGATGGTGATATTATACATTCCTTTCCGCGAAATTGCAAGAGACAATTTGCTTTTATTTGAATATCCGCATTGTCGAAATCTGCGAAATATCCGTGAAACGCGGTCACATAACGTTTTAATCTGCATCAAATTATCCTTGCTGATTCATTTTGCCTGTTGAAGCGGTATGAATAAGCGTGTTTCGTGCCTGATTTGCATTGAAGGCAACACATTGAAAATACACCTGTCCGTGTATGGCGGATTGTTAATTTTTTCTCCGAACATTGTGCGCAAAATCTTTAAAAGAAAAACAGCAGTCCGCCGATCTCGGATAAAAACCGGGTATCGGCGGACCGTTTCATGCATCGGAAGTTGTATTACATTGTATAATTATGCATTAATAGTGGGCGATGATCACGGACCGCTATTAATCCGGTCACTCACTCCATCTTCATCACGGCGTTGACGGCCTCGATCAGCGCGTTTCTCAAGCCGTTCTTTTCCAGCGCCTCCACGCCGCGGATGGTGCTGCCCGCGGGTGAACACACGCCGTCCTTGATGTCCGCGGGATGCCTGCCGGTTTCCAGCTGCATCCTGCCCGTGCCCGCCAGTACGCCCGAGGACAGGCGGTAGGCCGTGGCTCTGGGCAGGCCGTACTTCACGCCCGCGTCCGCCAGTGCCTCGATGGCCATGGCGCAGAAGGCGGGGCCGCAGCCGGAGATCGCGCCGCCGATGCCCATGAGATGCGCAGGCAGCTCCTCCACGATGCCCAGCACGGCAAACCTGCGCATGATTTCGTCGCGCTCGTCGGGTTTCAGCGTATTTTCGGCTTCAAAGAGCAGCACGCCCGCACCGACCAGCGCAGGGGTGTTGGGCATGATGAACTGTACGCGCGTCGTATCGTCGACGAGCCCGGTCAGCCTTTCGCAGCCGTAGCCCAGCGCGACGCTCAGCAGTGCCTTGCCCGCAAGGTCCGCGCGGATTTCCTTCAGCACGCCCTCGATCACGTAGGGTTTGACGGCGATGAGCACCGTGTCGCAGCTTTCCGCGACCTCCTTCGCGCTCGCGCAAGCATGGATGCCCGTTTCCCGTGCGTAGGCGTTGAGTTTGTCGGCGTGCGGCGCGTAGCCGTAGACATCGTCCGCATCGACGGCCTGCGCAGCGATCAGCCCCGAGCAGATCGCCCTGCCCATGTTGCCCAGACCGATAAAGCCAAGTTTCTTCATATTATACTACCTCCGTTTCGCCGTTCGCGCCGCGCTGCAGGTTCAGATCCGCCCTGCGCGAGTGCGCCATGCAGTATTGTATGTTGTACCAGTCGTTTCGAAGCACCATTTCCCGAGCCTCGGCCTCGGAAAAGCCGCCCATCATCTTCCGCGCCACGATGCGCTCCAGCTGGCTTGCATCGCCCGCGCGTATGAACACGCAGTAGTCGCAGGTCAGCTCCGACCAGGGTTCCCGATCCAGCAGCAGCCAGTTGCCCTCGATAATGACGATGCCTGCCGTGATCGCTATGGCATCGGGGACGGGGTCATGGATGCGGCGGTCGTACTCCGGCCAGCGCAGGTTTTCGCTGTTCAGCGCGGCAAGCTTGGCCCGCAGTGCCGTCACGTCGTAGGTTTCGGGTGCACCCTTGATGCGCTTGAGGGGTATTTCCACGCCGTCGCGGACGGCGGTGTGGCTTTCGAGATAGGCGTTGGTGTAGTGAAAGCCGTCCATGCCCACACACTGAACGGGCGCGATGTCCGTTTCGTTTTTTGAGAGCAGCTCCAGATAGCGGCAAAGCGTGCTCTTCCCCGCCGCGGGCGGTGCGGCCAGAAACACCGCAATGCGCCGGCCCAGATCGCGCTGCATCCTTGTGAGCCTTCTCAGCAGGGGCAGATAGATGCTGTCCCGGTCATGTACGGGAAACTCCGCCTCGATCTCCAGACCGTTTACACAGAAGCTGCACTTTTGCATCTGCACGGCATGTCACCTCCGGGAAAATTTCCGCATTTATTTTACCAGATGCCCATGTGCAAGTCAACAGAATGTGCTTGCATTATCACGCATATTATTGTACAATATATTGTACAAGGAGGTATTGCTATGCTCGCAGTCAATTATTCGAATTACAGAGAGGCACTCAAGAGTTATTGCGACCGTGTCAACGATGAGGCCGAGGTGCTGATCGTGACGCGCAAATCGGGCGGAAATGTTGTGGTGCTCTCCGAGGCGCAGTACAACAATCTGATGGAAAACCTGTATCTGCGCAGTAATCCTGCCAACTATGAGAACCTGATGGCTTCCGTTGAGCAGCTCAAGCGCGGTACGCTGCAGACGCATACCCTGCACGACGATGAATAAAGCTTTCACGGACCTGGCCTGGGCGGACTACCTGTACTGGGAGCAGACAGACAAAAAGGTACTGCGCAGAATAAACCAACTTCTCGAGGACATTGATCGCAACGGCAACGAAGGCATAGGCAAGCCCGAACCGCTCAGGCATGAACTGCAGGGCTTCTGGAGCCGCCGTATCGACAATGAGCATCGTCTGGTCTATTGCATTCGTGATGACACGATCTATGTCGTGCAGTGCCGGTATCATTACGATAAACATTAACGCGATCATGATGCAAAAAAACTTTTTGAATGCTATGATAATCAAAATATATAGTTGGTAAGGAGCGATGTACGATGGCGCA
>CAVINP010000101.1:0-6756 GCA_963643985.1 bacterium | reverse complement strand
GTGCCGATGTTTACATGAGGCTTGGTGCGCTCAAATTTTGCCTTTGCCATTGTGAACTCCTCCCAACAATGTCGAATAGAATGAATTTCGTATGGAGCGGGTGATGGGAATCGAACCCACGTGATCAGCTTGGGAAGCTGGAGCTCTGCCATTGAGCTACACCCGCGCGTTCCCGCCGTCATACGCCGTCATACAGCATTTATTGTAAGTGAAAACTGCTCATTTGTCAAGCCCTACAGCACATAATTCTTCTCGAATCAACGCTGCTTGAGAAATCGTGTCAATTTGCGCTTGATGCGCTGCAGGGCATTGTCGATGGACTTGACGTGCCGCCCCGTCTCGCGGGAGATTTCCACGTAGCTCTTGCCCTCCATGTACTTGATCAGCACGTCCTTTTCCAGATCGGAGAGCACCTGACCGATGCGGCCCTCGATGACGGAGAGGTCCTCGCGGTCGATGAGCATCTCTTCGGGGTTGCTGGGCGCGTCCTCGCTGATCACGTCCAGCAGTGTGCGGTCCGAGTCCTCATCGTAGATCGGGCGGTTGAGGGATATGTAGCTGTTGAGCGGTATGTGCTTCTGTCGCGTGGCGGTCTTGATGGCGGTGATGATCTGGCGCGTGATGCACAGTTCCGCAAATGAGCGAAACGATTTGAGCCGGTCGCGCCGATAATCGCGGATCGACTTGTACAGCCCGATCATGCCCTCTTGGACGATGTCCTCATGGTCTGCGCCGATCAGGAAATAGCTGCGGGCCTTCGTGCGAACAAAGTTCTTGTACTTGTTCAAGAGATACTCCAGCGCCGCGCCGTCCCCCGCCTGAGCCATATCCACCACGTCTTCATCCGGCATATTCTCAAAATCCGGCCTGATCATTGTTCTCCTCCGGTGTTTTAGGGATCCCCTGATTTCTCGCCTCAGCGCTTTCGCGCACGCACGATCTCGTACATCATCACGCCCGCGGCCACGGATGCGTTCAGCGATTCGATGCGCCCCGTCATGGGCAGGGTGACCACGCGGTCGCACTTCTGAAGCGTCAGGCGCGAGATGCCGTCGCCCTCCGAGCCGACCACCAGCGCAATCGGGCCGCTCAGGTCGGCATCGAGCGCGTCCTCGCCGTTCATGGCCGTGCCGATGACCCACACGCCGCGCTCCTTGAGTTCGTCGATGGTGCGGTTGAGGTTCTTCACCCGCGCGATGGGAATGCAGTCCAGCGCACCTGCCGCTGCCTTGGCCGCCGCGGGACCCAGCCCCGCCGCACGGCGCTCGGGCAGAATCACGCCGTGTGCGCCCGCACATTCGGCAGAACGGACAATGGCGCCCAGATTGTGGGGATCGGTCACGCCGTCCAGAAGAATGATAAACGGCTCCTCGCCGCGCTCCTCGGCCAGTGCAAACATGTCGTCCAAGGAACGGCTGGCCACTGCAGCCACATAGGCCAGCATGCCCTGATGCGCGGGATAGATCTGATCCAGACGGCTGCGATCCACCGTCTGCACCACCGCACCGGCCTCGCGGGCCATGCGGATGATGTCCTGCGCCGCGCCGGAGAGGTCTCCGCGGGCCACCAGCAGCTTTTCGATGGGCCGTCCGGCCTTGAGTGCCTCGCGGATCGGATTGCGCCCCACGAGCAGATGTTCGTCCTCCTGCGGTTCAACGGGGGGCATGGGCGGCTTCGGCGGCTCGGGACGGTGCATCGGAGGCTTCGGCGGCTCAGGGCGGCGCATCGGCGGCTCGGGGCGGCGCATCGGCGGCTCGGGATTGCGCTTCGGCGGTCTGGGTGCGGGGGCATCCACGCGCCTGCTCGGCGGCACATCGCGCGAAATTGCGCCCACGCGCGGTCCGGGTGTGGCGGGCCTGTCGATGCCGTAGGTTCTGCGGCCTGCGCCGCTGTAGTGCTTCTCGGGACGGCTGCCACCTTCAAAGCCTCCGCGGGACGAGGGACGATTGTTGCCCTCGAAGCCTCCGCGGGACGAGGGGCGGGGCGGGCGACTGTCGCGGCCGCCGCGATTGCGATCCGAATTGTTCATTTGACTTCCTCCGTATTTCCAAGAGCGATGTTCAATATCTCTTCCAGACGTGCCTGCCTACCCGTCAGATCCAGATAACCGATCAGTGCCTCCAGTGCCGTGGCGCGGTGGTACTCGCCCGTATCGGCGTTATGCGGCGGCTTCTGGTGCGCGTTGCGGGCACGGCGGGCCACGGCGGCCTCCTCTTCTGTCAGCAGCGGCTCGATACGTGTGAAGGCCTCTGCCTGCGCGTGCGCACAGACCAGGCGGATCGCCTGCTTGTGCATCATCTGCACGCGGCCGCCCTGCCTGACCAGACGCCGCCTGACGTAGAGGTCGTATATCGTATCGCCCAGATACGCCAGCTCCAGCGACCCGGGCAGCATGTTGTGCTCAAATTCCATTTCGTGCCCCCATGCAACAAATATCCACTGTTATTATAACAGAATAATTGTTTCCAAACAAGTAAAACCTTCGCGGAATTGTAAAACTCTGCCCGTCTGAGGCGAAAGCTGCATATTCCGCATAGCCGCAATGAATATTCATTTCCCCTGAACGGTGGGGAAATCCACATTTTCCACACGGTTATCCACAGTTTTAAGCCTGCTATAGCGCAATTCTCGGGGATAAGTCCACTTTATCCACAGTTTTGAGTTGTGCACGGAATAGTATATCCACAGACCGTGGTTTGCTCATGTCTGATTTTCTTCAAGATTGGTCGGTTTTTAGGACATAATCCCAAGTTTCAGCCCGTTTTTCTGCCATATCCACCGAAGTGCGGCCTTTTTGCGGCACTTTTCCACGACGTTTTCCGCCCAATTTTGATTGCATATTTGTTCTGAGATATTACAAAAGTATTGCATGCATATGTTTTTAAATTATACGTTAGGTGTGGCCGCTGATCGGTGAAACAGTGCTACAGGTTAGACATTCAATCTCCGAAGGAAGGATCTGTCGTGTCGGCGATTGAGGAAGTGCCGATAACCTATCCCCCCCGGGAAAACGGGTTGAACCGAAAACCATAAAAAGAGGATCCGTTGCGTGTATGCAGCGAATCCTCTTCTTTGGGTTCATTATGGAAAGTTAATGGCTATCGTTTCCGGCAACCTGTAACCAGGGATCGGTTGAACAGTGTGGTGATAAGCCATTCAACTGACCACTGTTTCTTCACAGCCTGATTTCGATGTTCTCGCCCTTGAGGCAGACCATGGCGCCGCTCTTGGCCTCGGCGGAGTCTGCGTGGGCCAGCAGCCACTTGTTGGTGGCAGTCAGCAGGCGTGCGTCGCCGGCCATGTCGGGCTTGAACTGCAGATCGGTGTTGGTGCCGCGCGGCAGCACGACCAGGCAGCGGAAGGCCTTGCCCACGGGGGCATAGTGCAAGGAAGTGCCGTAGACCTCGATCATCGTTCCCTCGGGCACGCGGAAGGCCTCGACCTTGGCGGTGTCGTAGCTGTAGTTTTCAAAGTCGATATCACCCTCCAGACCCAGCAGCAGTATGGCATCGCCGCCCACGGGCAGGTTGATCTCGCTGTCACGGTGATACTCCAGGCAGTTGAGCTTGCAGTTTTCGCCGTTGCAGTAGCCGATCTGAACGGGCATGCCGCCGTAGACCTGCTCGGAGAAAACTTTGAAGATCGGGAGCTTTTCCAACTCAGCATCGGAGGCCACGTAGAGCGTGCCGCCCTCGGGGCACTGCGTCTTGAGCAGGCCGGCCTCGAGCGCTTTCGTGTCAAAGCCCTTGAGCACCTTGCCGTAGCGGGCAAATGCGGGATCGAATACGGACTGAATCTTCATGAATGTTCTTCCTCTCGTTTTTATTATAATTCGGCGGCGGAAGATGGCACTCCCGCCGCCTTACTGTTTTAATTATACCACAACCCGGTCTTTACGGTCAATACATACTTGTTTGGAAGCCACAGATAGCAAGGAGATCTCTAACCCCTCCACCGCCGGCGGTGCCGCGCTCGAATTCGCAGAATTCGACCGTCGGCAGTCTGTCCCAAATTGGACAGACCAACAAGCCCTTCGGGCTTGTTGCCTTGCGGTCCCCCTCCCCTTTCAGGGGAGGCAGGAGTCCGGCTCCTTTGAAAGGCGAACTGCCGAGCGAATACGAACAAGAGACCGTAAACTGCCTTATTTCTGTCCGATGGTGTAGGAGAGTATCTTTTCCTGATCCATGTCGGCCTTGTCCTTGATTTCGGCCACAACGGCGCCATCCTTCATCACATACACGCGGTCGGACATGCCGATCAGCTCCGGCATATCGCTGGAAATCATCATCACGGCCACGCCCTCGGCAGCGATGCGGTCAATGATGTGATAGATTTCGCGCTTTGCGCCCACGTCGATGCCGCGGGTCGGCTCGTCCAGTATCAGCACGCGCGGCTTCGTGATCAGGCACTTGCCCAGCACCACCTTCTGCTGGTTGCCGCCCGAGAGCGTCTTGACCGGCTGCGTCTTGTTCTTGCAGACGATATTCAGCTCCTTGACAACCTCCTCGGCGGCCTCGTGCTCAGCCTTGGCATTGATGACGCCGTTTTTGAACATCCGCCAGAGGTTGGCCAGCGTGATGTTTTCCGCGATGCCCATGTCCAGTATCAGGCCCTCGTCCTTGCGGTCCTCCGTCAGGTAGATCAGGCCGCTGCGCAGCCATTTCTGCGGGTCAAGCGTGTGCTCGCGCTGGCCGAAGTAGAGCACCTCGCCGCCGTAGCTCTTGCGCACGCCGTAGACGGACTTGGCCAGTTCCGTGCGCCCTGCGCCGACCAGGCCGCCCATGCCCACGATTTCGCCCTTGCAGATGTGCATGTCGATCGGCGGCGTGTGCGGCTCCAGGCGCAGACCCTTGACCTCCAGCGCCACCTCATCGCCCGGCACGTGCGTATTTTCATACATCTCGCCCAGCGTGCGGCCGACCATCATCTTGACGATGCGGCCGATCTCAAACTCTTCGCGCTCCAGCGTGCCGATGTACGTGCCGTCGCGCAGCACGCTCAGACGGTCGCCCACCTGCTCAAATTCCTCGGTACGGTGCGAAATGTAGATGATGGACACGCCCTCGCTGCGCAGCCTGTGGATCAAGCCGAAGAGGAAGTCGATCTCCTTTTTCGTCAGGGAGGAAGTCGGCTCGTCCATGATGATGATGCGGCAGTTGTAGCTGAGCACCTTCACGATCTCGACCACCTGCTGCTGCGCGGTGGACAGTTTGGCCACCTGCGTGCGCGGGTCAATGTCTATGCCCAGCTCCTGCAGCATGCGGCGGGCCTCGCGGATCATGCCCTTGTTGTCCATGAGCAGGCCGCCCTTCTGTTCGCGGCCGATGTAGATGTTCTGAGCCACCGTCAGATTGTTGCACAGGTTCAGTTCCTGATGGATAAAGCCGATGCCCAGTTCCATCGCCTCACGCGCATTCCTGGGGTGAACCGGCTTGCCGTCCAATCTGATCTCGCCCTCGTCGGTGGGCAGTATACCGCCCAGTATCTTCATCAGCGTGGACTTGCCCGCGCCGTTTTCGCCGACCAGTATGTGTACCTCGCCCTCGCGCAGGTCAAAATCCACATTGTCCAGTATCTTGACGGTGGCGTTGCGAAGAGCGTTTCCGTAGGCATCGAATATGTATTTCGTGATGCCCTTCATTTCCAGTATGGTTTTTTTCATGCTCCTGCCCCTCGCTTTCGATCAGAGTTTGCGGTTCTTGTAGGCTTCCAGCACGATGGCGATCAGTATTACCAGACCCAGGCAGGGCTTGAAGAGGTAATAGTTGACCTTGAGCATGTTGATGGAAACCTCCAGCGTCTTGGTGATGAACACGCCGAAGACGCAGTTGACCACGCTGGACACGCCGCCGTAGAGGCTCGTGCCCGCCACGACCGCGGCCGTGACGATGTCAAAGGTGTAGTTGAGGCCGCCCAGGTTCGACTGGCAGCAGCCCGCGCGGATGGAGAGCAGCACGGAGGCCATGGCCACCAGTATCGAGCAGAACATATAGGTTTCAACGTGCAGGCGGGCGGTGCGGATGCCGGAAATCTGTGCCGTCTTGGCGTTGAAGCCGAAGGCAGAGAGGTTGCGGCCGTAGACCGTCTTGTGACGCACGAAATACATGATCAGCACAATGACCAGCGATATCCAGACATAGCTGGGCAGGCGCAGGAAGGACTTGATCAGCTGCACGTCCTGAACCTTCTCGGGCAGGGCCTGATAGATGAAGTCAAACACCTTCGTGGTGCCGAAGGCCTTCAGATCCTCCGGCAGCTGGTTGAACTGCTCGCCCTTGCCGATGATCTGGGCCATGCCGTAGATCACGTAGCCGGAGCCGAGGGTCGCAATGAAGGCAGGCACCTTCAGAAACTGTATGATGCAGCCGTTCATCACTCCGACCACCGCGCCCGTGAGCAGCGTTATGATGATCGCCGCCCAGGCCGGCCAGCCGCCCAGCACCGTCAGCACGCCCAGCACCACGGAGCACAGGCCGACCGTGTTGGCCAGGGACAGGTCGATGCCGCCGGTGGTGAGCACCAGCATCATGCCCATGCAGGCCACGCAGGGCACGGCCGCCTGCTTGATGACCGTGAATATCGCGGAGACCGAGAAGAAACTCGGCACCACGCAGCAGGCAATGACAAAGAGAATCGCATATTCAAGGATGACGCCGTGTTCCTTGGCAAACTTCGTAAATTTCTTACTGTTTTCCATGATCGCGCCCTCCTCAGACCGTCTTGACTTCCGCGCTTGCCACAAAGCGGGAAGTCTTT
>CAVINP010000100.1:0-6770 GCA_963643985.1 bacterium | reverse complement strand
CTAGCACAAAATTCACTGCTCAGCTTACCACCTCATTTAATCAGTGTATCCTTAACCCCGAAGGGGGAAGGATTCGAAGTCGGAGATGACGCGGGATATAAATTTGACAGGTGTAATATAATGGAAGAAAAAAACGATCGGAGGACAATATGTCTACACTCTTCACCATCGAATCCGAGTTCCTGCTGTGGGTGCAGTCCCTGCGCCAAGGTTGGCTGAACGGCATCATCTGCCCGATCACGCATCTGGCCGACGGCGGCGTGATGTGGGTCGCCGTTGCGCTGCTGCTGCTGATTGCGGGCTATGTGCGCATGAAAAAGGGCCGCGGCACGGACATGCTGCGCGTGGGCGCGATGTGCGCGGCGGCAATGCTGCTGACGCTGCTGGTCGTGAACGTGCTGATCAAGCCGCTTGCCGCCCGTACCCGCCCCTACGATGCGATCGAGGGGCTTGTGTCTCTGGTCGGCCGGGAGAGCGATTTCTCCTTCCCCTCGGGGCACAGCGCCAACTCCTTCTCCTGCGCCTGGGCAATTTGGCGCGGCGCCAAAAAGAAATACGGCATACCCGCGCTGATACTGGCTGCCCTGATATCGCTCTCGCGGCTCTATGTCGGCGTGCACTACCCCTCGGACGTGATCTGCGGTGTAATCATCGGCATCGTGATGTCCGAAATCGGCGTCCGAATCGTGAAAAAACTCTTTGCAAAAAAGATCGACGGAGTTCGTTAAACACCGAAAACCGGAGTGCGAAAAATGCACTCCGGTTTTTCGTCCTGCGCCGGTAAACCCGGTTTTTTCATGCGGCATGCTATCCTTGATTCAGACACGGGAGCGCTGCTTCCGCAAATAAAGCGAACACAGGAGGATTGCCCATGAAAAGGATCATTGTTGCCATGCTTGCCCTCGTTCTGGCCGTCGGCTTTGCGGCTGCGTCGGCGGAAGAAACCAAAGAAACCATCGACTTTTCCGGCTAATAAAAATCTTCCTTGCGCAACTGCTCAAAATTTTCAATTCCAACCGGCAATTTCTTCTTTTCCACGCTGCACCGCCTTTCGCATGATCACGTGATACTGTCGCACCTTCCTGATTCTATTTTAGAAAAAATTACGCATGTTATCAAGCGCCGTTTTTTCTCCTGCAATATTGGCTGTATTAAAACGCCACCGCACAATCCCCTTTTTAAACAGACAGCCTCCGGTTTCAAAGAAGCCGGGGACTGTCTGCAATTTTATTGCGATGGGAAACTGATTCAAAATCAGATTTGCCGATGCAAACGTCCTATTCGGTTTTTGGATCGCCTGCATACAGCTGTTATGCCGCAACCTTGTCGAAGTCCGCCTCGATCTCTTCGGACGGCCGCCCGGTGCACAGCGACACGACCACGATCATGATGCAGCTGACGATGAAGGCCGGCAGCAGCTCGTAGATGCCGAACACGCCGCCCAGAGGCTTGATGAACAGCTTCCAGATGAACACCATCGCGCCGCCGGAGATCATGCCGGCAATCGCCCCGCTGCGGTTGGTGCGCTTCCAGAACAGCGAGAACAGCACCAGCGGACCGAAGGCCGCGCCGAAGCCCGCCCAGGCGAAGGAAGTGATGCCAAAGACCGTCGAGTTCGAGTTCCATGCAATCAGCATGGCGATCAGCGTGATGACCACCAGCGTGATGCGCGAGCACCACATGATCTGCTTGTCTGTGGCATCCTTCTTGAACAACCCGCCGTAGAGGTTCTGGCTCACGGCGGAGGCCGCGATCAGCAGGTAGGAGTCGGACGAAGAAATGGAGGCCGCAAGCACGCCCGCGCAGGCAAAGCCCGCCAGTACGGGCGGCAGGAAGGTCGTCGCCGCGTCGATGAACACGTTTTCCGCAGCACTGTTGGACAGGTAGTCCAGACCCGCGACGCTGCGCCCGACCACGCCGATGGCGATGGCCGCCAGCATGGAGATGCTCACCCAGATGATGGCCACGCGGCGGGAGCGGCCCAGCTCGTTCTCGGAGCGTATGCCCATGAAGCGCAGCAGCACCTGCGGCATGCCGAAGTAGCCCAGGCCCCACGCCACGGTGGAGATGATGTTGAGCAGGCCGTAGCTCTTGCCCGCGCCGAATACGTTTACCGTGTCGGCGGAGGGCGTGGAAGTATTTACCAGCGACAGATAGCCGTCAAAGCTCCCGGCGTTCTCAATGACGGTGGAAATGCCGCCCGCAGCGCTCACGGAGAGCACCATGATCAGCACCAGCACCGTGATCATTACGACCGCCTGCATGAAGTCAGACGCGCTCTCGGCCAGATAGCCGCCCAGAAAGGTATAGACCAGCACGAACACCGCCGCGACGATCATCATGCCGCCGTAGGACAGGCCGAAAAGATTGGAGAAGAGCTTACCGCACGCGCTCAGGCACTGCGCAGCGTAGACCGCGAAGAACACGATGATGATCAGCGAGGAGATGGTCATCAGCACTTTCTTCTTTTCGTGGAAGCGCTTGGAAAAGAAATCCGGGATCGTGAAGGCGTCCACCTGTATGCTGTAGCGGCGCAGGCGCTTGGAGACGATCAGGAAGTTCAGGTACGTGCCCAGCGCAAGACCTATGCACGTCCAGCCGACCTCCGCCAGACCCGTCCAGTAGGCCAGACCCGGCAGACCCATCAGCAGATAGCCCGACATGTCCGATGCCTCCGCGCTGAATGCCGTCACCCACGGGCCAAGACTGCGTCCGCCCAGAAAGTAGCTCTCCGCGTTCTTGTTGGCCCGCCGTGCAAAGACGATGCCGATGGCAACCACAGCCGCCATGTAAAGCGCCATTGCCAGCAAATGCTGCAAATTCGCTCCGCTCATAAATTTTCCCCCTCGATTGGCTCTTGACTTTCCACACATGAAGGATTATAATGTATAGCATGAAAGCTTCAAATGTGATGCGGATATGATAGCACTTTAACAGGCCAAAGTCAAGGGGGAAGCGACTTCAGATGGATACAAAAAAGTATGAAGTTTTCGAGAAGACCGTGGATTGCGCCTCACTGACGCGTGCGGCGGCGGAACTGAACCTGACGCAGTCGGGCGTGAGCCACATCATTGCGGGCATCGAGAATGAGCTGCAGCTGCCCCTGCTGCACAGGTCGCGTACGGGCGCCAGGCTCACGCCGGAGGGTGAGAAGCTCATGCCCTTCATACGTGAGATCGTCCGCCAGGAAAAGCTGCTGCGCCGCGCCGCGCAGGATCTGAGCACGCTCGTAGCCGGTACGATACGCGTCGCCACCTTTACCAGCGTGGCCACGCATTGGCTGCCCGCCATGATGATGTCGTTTCAGCAGGTGCACCCGCGGGTCGATTTTCAGTTGTTCAGCGGGGATTATCACGATGTGGAAAACTGGGTGAGCGACGGCAGCGTCGATGTGGCCTTTACCACCCTGCCCACGCACCTGAAGTGCAGCTGTACGCCCCTGTGTGAGGACCCGCTCATGGCGGTTCTGCCCAAGGAACATCCGCTCTGCGCCTGTGAGGTCTGCAGCGTCCGTGACATCGCCGGGGAGCCGTTTGTGTCCCTGCTGGAGACATCCAACCACGATGCCAGGCGAGCCTTCGAGGCGGTCAATCTGCGCCCCAACATCAAATTCCGCACGAAGGATGACTATGCCGTCATCGCCATGGTGCGTCAGGGGCTGGGCGTGAGCATCATGCCCAATCTGCTGCTCTGCGGCAATGTGGAAGGCGTGGAGATCCGCCCCATCGACCCGCCCGCCAGCCGCACGATCGCCCTGGCCATTCCTTCTCCGGAACCGAATGCCGCCACGAGACGCTTTGCCGAGTTCGCCGCAAAGTGGGTGGGAGAAAACGGGTAAAACAACCCGGCCTGTTTTCAAGATTGTTCGCCTCGTCGCCGATATTGATGACGATCCCATCGTTTGCCGGATTCGTACTCCTGTTCATTTCCATCCTTTCCGTTTACCGCCCGTCGGCATATCCGTGAATAGCGCGTCACGTTCGCGGTCGTGTGTGTGATAGGGGAGTGCTCCGCGTGATCAGTGCGGGGCTATATGCAAAAAGCCAAAACCGGTTACGCACTCAAGCCGTTGCACATTTGTGCAGGCTTGACCAGCGCGGTGCAAATCCTGCGGATTCTGCACCGGCTGGTCGCAACCCTGCCTATGGCAGGGGAGCGACTGCTATGGATCGTTTCGGTCTTGGCTCTGTGCCGTGAGTATGACAAAACCGCCCTGCTTGCGCTTGGCGGTTTTGGTCGGTCATTATTTCAATACATTCCGCACTTCGTGAGTTCTTGGCAGACGCGGCTTTCTCCTGCATCTCTCAGGGTTACCCCTTGTCAATACCATCGGCGTGTGGTTGCCGCGAACTTTACCACCTCAAGAACCCCTTCCGTGCATCTATATTATAACATCATCTCTCACGCTTGTAAAGGATTTTCTTGTTCCGAAGATTCTGCTGCCATTTCTTCGCATTCGACTTCATGAATGTCAAAACGGAATTTTTATACGTAGGATTATCTGCCGATGTCTTCAATCGCAGTACCATACGAAACATATTGCCGTCTCCACCTTGCGCATCTCCTGCGACCACTGATAGCGCGTCCTGACCTTGCCGCCGATGTCGATCAGCGCGTTGCTGTTGTCGCGGTACTGCTGCAGTGCAGCTTCGTCCGATACACCGAGGATGATCGGGTACATCGTGTGCTTGCAGTTCCATTGCCCGAACGGTCGGTCAAGGCTGGCCTGAATGTGCTCGAAGTCCTTGTTGCTGTACTGCTTCCCCTGATACGGCAGGTGATCCTCGGCGCACAAGGCATGAGGCGAAATGTCGATGCCGTCCGCGCCTGCGCTCTTCATCACGCGGCAGCTCCCAGTCTTCCGAGAACCACTGCTCAAAAATACAAAAAATACCGATCAAACAATCATCTGTTTGATCGGTATCTGCTTTGGTACACCTTTAGGGGCTCGAACCCTAGACACCCTGATTAAGAGTCAGGTGCTCTACCAACTGAGCTAAAGGTGCATGTCCAATCGACTTGAATATAATACATCAAAGACATCCAAAAGTCAATAGATATGAATGTTAAAAAACATCGAAACCATCCGTTTTATCATCTATGGCGATGGGACGATGAGATCGGCCGCGATCCAAGCCAAGCATGAAAACCGAAGTGAAAGTTTCAAAAACCCATTAAAACGGATACAGCGGGCAAATTCCGCTGTATCCGTTTTACTTTGGTTCATTGCTTGGGCAGGAGGGCTGCAAGCGTCCCAAATGATTTCACTTCGGAATCTATGCCCTTGGCATCGGCGATCCGCTGGAGCAGTCTGTTCGTCTCTTCCTGAGCTCTGCGGGCCTTGAGATCCGGCAATCCGGCCACAAGAATATAGCCTACAAATGGAAACCAGAAAGAAATGTGGAACCACTTTCCCTCTTCAAAGCCCTTCTCGCGCGCTATATTGCGGCTGACAGAGGCAATGTAGAGTTGAAGCAAAATCGCACCAATGAGAGCAACAATGAAACCAAGAAGGCCCCAAGTTTCAAACATACCCATGGAATAACCCCTTTTCTTAAAAACTGCCCTATACACATTATACCCCCCCCCTCGAAACAATTTGTCAAGCTATTTTAAGATTGGATACAAAAATGCTGTCAAAGAGAAAAATAGCGGAACAGGAGGTATGCCAATAAATGAGGCTACTTCACAAAAAGTCGGAAGGGTTACTTTTTGTCTTGCTCCGCTCCAACTCCCACCACCGCCCTTACATATCCATGAACTGCATATCAGATCATGGGCAGCGCTGCGGCAATACTTTGGACAGCTGCGCAAGCAGGTCGCCGCTGCGCATTACGCACTCATCTCGGATCAGGCGTGACGAGCAGCGCGGTACCGCAGCGACTTAGAGCGTGTTTCTAAATTCGCCACGATGCATTTTCGGCGTCTTTGCCTGCATTTCTGCGTTGATTTCCCTTGATTTACCTCCAGTAAACCTGCGGAAAATCGCCTTGAACTGCAAGCAAATCCACTCGAAACTGCACATGTCTCATTTTAGAAACACACTCTAGGAAGAATCGGTAATTCATGATCTTCCGTGGAAACGTGAAGAACCCGGAATCCTCCGACTTTTCGCAATAAACCGATTGACGGGCAAAACAAAACACTCACTGAAAACAGTGAGTGTTTATTGGCGCCTCAGGTAGGACTCGAACCTACAACCCTTCGGTTAACAGCCGAATGCTCTGCCATTGAGCTACTAAGGCTTGTTTGAATCCGGCGACGACCTACTCTCCCGGGCCGTTGCCAGCCAAGTACCATCAGCGTGCTGAGGCTTAACTTCTGTGTTCGGTATGGGAACAGGTGGATCCCTCAGGCTATTGTCACCGGAAATTGTATGCAGCTTTTACCTTGTTCACCGCACCTTTAAAACCGCACAGGCAAGCGAATCATCGACCAAATGATTCCTTCAGCCATTCCATCAATTCTTCTCTTTCCCAAGCCCGACTTTCGTCTCTCTTAGATCAAGCCCTCGACCTATTAGTATCATCAACCTTCATACGTTACCGCACTCTCAGCGATGACCTATCAACCTCATCGTCTCTGAGGGGTCTTACCTACTTATAGTAGTGGCAATTCTATTCTCCAGGTGGGCTTCACGCTTAGATGCCTTCAGCGTTTATCCCTTCCGCACTTCGCTTCCCTGCTATGCCCTTGGCAGAACAACAGTTTCACCAGAGGTGCGTCCATCCCGGTCCTCTCGTACTAGGGACAGCTCCTGTCAAAATTCC
>CAVINP010000099.1:0-6975 GCA_963643985.1 bacterium | reverse complement strand
CTAATAAAAAGGAGCCGTCCGAGACAGCTCCTTTTTATCGGGAAACGGTTCAGCCGATCAGCGAGCTGATCATCTTGCCGACGCGCAGTATATCCAGCTGCGTGACGATGCCGTAGAGTGACGAGCCGGATATCAGCGTCTGCGTCAGCTCCGGGTTGACCAGCGTGATGATGTCGGGCAGCAGGGTCGCCAGCAGCACGGCAACCACCAGACCGCGGATCAGGCCGCACACGCCGCCGGGCAGCCAGTCGAAGGCACGCAGCACGGGGAAGCGGATCACGTGATCGAGCAGGTTGATCAGAAGCGTTATCACCGCGTAGATCAGCACGAACGCCAGCAGGAAGGCCAGTACGTTGAACACGGCCTGCCAGATGGTCTGGTCAAGGTAGTCCGAAAGGGTGCTGATGTTCAGCTTTGCGAAGGCCTGATTGCGGATATTGGCCTCAAATGCCTTGGCAATGACCGAAATTTTCTCGGAAACGGTGGCCACGGCCGACTGTATGGCGCTCTCGCCGCCGGAGACGACCTCCGCGACGGTCGTAGCTGCCTGCGTCTTGGTGGCAAAGAAGCTGTCCGGCTCCAGATACTGGTTGAGCACGGCCATGAGCGTCGTGTTCGACAGTGCGAGGTTTGCGATGCGCTGATACAGAAGCCGTGCGCCGAACCACGAGCCGACAAAGCCGAAGGTGGACAGCAGAGAGGTGATAAAGCCCTTGTGCATGCCGGCCAGCAGGCTGAAGGCCAGCACGGCCAGGATGAGTATGTCCAGTATATTCATATTCTTGCCTCCCAAGTATAGTGACTACCCCAACGTCACCAGATAGATCGTTGAGCCGTTGGCGAGCACCGCCACGTTGTCGCGCGTCACGCCGTAGACCTTGCCGATGGTGATACCCAGCTGATAGGCCGAGACCGTCTGTTCGCCCGCTTTGGCGATCATCAGGTGACCGTCCGTCGCGAAACCGTAGAGATAATTGCCGACCGCCACGACATCCGTGCAGCCGTAGGGCATTCTCAGCACCTGATCGACGTCCGAGCGTATCAGGCGCACGTCGCGTATGTCGGATTCGCCGCTGAGCTGCGCATCGTTGACCAGCGCGACCAGCGGATCGTTGACACCCTCGTCCAAATCCGCCAGATACCAGCCGTAGATCAGCTTGCGCCGCGACTTGTCTTCCGCGCCGGTGTAGTCATAGCTCTTGATGTAGGTATCGCCCGCCACCAGCACCTGTGAAGACTGGAACATCACTGCATAGTCGAGCTGCTGGGTGTCGGTGATCTTGCCCACGATTTCCTTGCCGGGGCGGTAGGTCTGTATGTTGCAGGTGGGCACCGTGCCGTTGGAATCGCAGACCATCACCCACAGCAGCGACCCGCTCGAGAAGAAGCCGTAGTTGATCACGTCCACATCGTCCAGTATGATCCGGCTGACCTGCCGTCCGCCGCTCTCCATCAGAACGATGGTGCTGTTCATTTCCTCGCCGATGACGACCGCAGTGTACTTGCTGCCCACGTGGGCGCTGAGTATGGTGTCATCCATCTCACCGTTGAAGCCGGTCACGCCGCTGTCGGTGTCAATCAGCGTCAGCGTCTTGTCCTTCCAGACGGCCACGCCGCTGTCGGTCGCGTATATGTCGGCATCGGTGCCGACCATGTACGACCAGTCCACCTTGCCCGACGAGGTTATTGCCGAGACGGTATTGCCGTCATAGTAGACAAAACCGTCCGAAATGGTCTGCAAATGTTGTATATTGGCAATTTCCATGCTCGTGATGTGCCCGAAACTGCTCGACGTGGCGGCATTTTTCGCCAGCCGCGCCAGGCCGTAGGACACTGCCATGGCCATTGCCACGATTAACAGCACGATCGCCCATGGATTTCTCACGCTCTTGCGTTTCTCCATGGATCATCCTCCGTCAAAATTAAGCTTTTCTGCCTTGTATACCATTATCAATATAATTATAATGGAAAGGAAGGCATTCTTCAACGCATGCCTTGTAACAAAACGGAGATAAAAACGAACAATAATTCGACAGTGGAGGACGGGGGAGATGCCGGTTGGATCGTGTTTGTTTCACGTGGAACAATCGTTTGTTCTCACAATCAAACCAGAAACCGGTGACTAGTCTCTGGTAACTCACAACGGAGGCCCGCATGCCCAAGCGCCTGACGAAAGCGGAACAGCAAAAGCGCAGGATGAAGCGCAGGATCGCGCTCATCGTGCTGCTTTGCTGCGCTCTGACCGTCTGCGGCTTTGTCGGTGTGATGCACATTGAGGCCACGAGCGTACATCTCTGCTCGGCGGACGTGTATCCGGACGATCTGCCCGAGTGCTTTGACGGCACGACGCTGCTCTTCATCTCCGACATTGACATCCGAAACAGACGGGACGCGTCGCGCTGCAGACGGATAATGAATCAGTTGCAGGATCTGCAGCCCGATATACTGTTGCTGGGCGGCGATTACGCGGCACGCGGGCTGATGGAGGTGCTCAACGGAGCCTCGTCCGTCACGGAAAAGGGCGAAGCCGACACTTTTCTGAGCGGTCTAGCCGATTTTGACGCACCACTGGGGAAATTTGCCGTACTCGGCGATCATGACGGCGAAGGCGAGTCCGTGAAGGCGGCGCTGGCCCAAGGCGGCGTCACGCTGCTGGAAAACGGCTGCGCGGAGATCGAAAAGGACGGCGAAAAGCTGATTATTGCGGGTCTGAGCGATGCTTCGCAGCTGCTCACGCCCTATTCCGAGCTGGGAGAGCACTTCAGCGGGGATGAATGCGTGATCGCGCTGGCGCACAATCCGTCATCCTATTCGGGCATCCTGGTCTCCGAGGCGCAAAAGGGCGGCCCGTGGGCAGATCTGGTGCTGTCGGGGCACACGCTGGGCGGACAGATTTGTGCCTTCGGCCGGACGCTGCGCAGCATGCCCGAGAACGAGCGGCGAACCTTGGCCGGCTGGTACTATGAGGACACACTGCCGCTGCTGGTCTCTCAGGGTCTGGGCTGTGAGGGCACGCTGCTGCGGCTGAACACGCAGAGCGAGGTGTGGCTGATCACGCTTCGATGTGTGAAGGTGGTTGATATGACAAGCCTGCCGGAGCTGGGGAAGGATTGAGAGTGATCATGCCTGCTGCATTGTTTCACGTGAAACATTCAACCGGCCATTGATCACGGACTGTTTCACGTGAAACATTCATCATTCAACTGACCACTACCCTCCGTCCCACATGAACCATCGGGAGATAAATATGAACGAATTCATCTGCAATCTTTGTCCGCGCAACTGCAATGCGCTGCGCGGCGAGGTGGGGAAGGGCGTCTGCGGCATGGGCGCAGAGCCGAAGATTGCCCGCGCAGCCCCGCATTACGACGAGGAACCCGTGATATCGGGTCAGAGAGGCTCGGGCGCGGTGTTTTTCTCGGGCTGCAGCCTCAAATGCTGCTTCTGCCAGAATTTTGAACTGTCCCACAACGGCTACGGGAAGACGGTCAGCACGGAGCATCTGCGGGAAATCTACTTCAAACTGATCGGCATGGGCGTACACAACATCAATCTGGTCAACCCCACGCACTTTGCCAACGCCATATACGACTCGCTGGAGGGCGGTCTGCCCGTGCCGGTGGTCTGGAACAGCGGCGGCTATGAGAAGGTTGAAACGCTCAGGCGCTTCGAGGGACGCGTGCAGGTGTATCTGCCGGACCTGAAGTACATCCGCAGGGACTCCGCGCAAAAATATTCGCGTGCGGCCGACTATTTCGACTATGCGGCGCCCGCCATCAGGGAAATGCTGCGTCAGACGGGCCCTGTGGAGCTGGATGCGGACGGCATCATCCGAAAAGGCGTCATCATACGCCATCTGATACTGCCCGGACGCGCGGACGAGTCCATCGAAATACTCGACTATATAAAGGAAGAGCTGCCGGGCGCGTGGGTGAGCCTCATGGCGCAGTACCTGCCCTTCGGCGAGGCCTACGGCGTGGACGAACTGGGGCGGCGGCTGACGCAGGAGGAATACGACAAGGTGGCCGATCATCTCATGGAAATCGGTCCGGATGACGGCTTTATACAGGAACTGTCGTCTTCGGACGAGAAATACATACCGAAATTTGACCTCACGGGCGTGTGAGGGGGCAAAGGAGCGCTGTTTTTGAGCGAAGAAATACGATTTGCGCCGCTCTTCAGCGGATCGAGCGGCAATGCCATCTATGTGGGCTGCGGCAACACGCATGTGCTGGTGGACGCGGGGGTGTCGGGCACGCGCGTGCTGACGGAACTGAGGCGCATCGGCGTCAATCCCGATTCTCTGACGGCCATACTGACCACACACGAGCACAACGACCACATCAAGGGCGTAGGCATACTCTCGCGCAGGCTGCACGTGCCGGTCTACGCCACGCGCGGCACCTGGGTGGGCATGCAGGGCAAGATCGGGGCCGTGCAGGAACACCACTGCTGCGTGATGGAGGCGGGGGTGGATTTTTATCTGGGCGATATGAACATACTGCCCTTTGCCACGCCGCACGACGCGAACGAGCCGATTGGGCTGTGCTTTGAGCACCGCGGGGCGCGTTTTGCGGTGGCGACCGACCTGGGTGCGATCAAAAAGGGCTGGATGAACAGCATACTGGGCTGCGATGCGGTGCTGCTGGAGTCCAACTATGACCCGGACATGCTTGAAACGGGCAGCTATCCCTATGAACTGAAGCGGCGCATCGCTTCCGCGCACGGCCATCTGTGCAACGACGACGCGGGCAGGTGCGCGGTGGATCTGGTCGAGGCGGGCGCCAAGCAGATCATACTGGGCCATCTGAGCAAGGAAAACAACTTTCCGGAGCTGGCGCTCAAGTGCACGCAGGGGATACTGCTGGACGCGGGCATCAGGCCGGGGGAGGATGTGCGCGTGGATGTCGCCAGGCGCGACGAAACGACGGGAATGTTTGCGATAAGCAGCTATTGACCGGTTGGATGGTGAAGGGGGTATCGGCAGGTCGAAGCGCAAGCCATTCACTATTGAACCGGTATATGATAACTCCCACATGAGGTGATTCATTGAAAAAATGGCTAATTCGTCCGGCGAGCGCATTATTTCCGGCTTCCATGGCGCTCGGCTGCGTATTCATGCCGGAATTTGTCTCAAAAATCATGATGGCCTACCTTGCGATCGCGCTGCTTTCGGGCTGCGCGGCGGAGGCCTTCCGCAATGCCGCCACGCGTGAACCCGCACGGCGGCGCGTGGACAGGCGTTTCTTCGGCGGGCTGTCGATGATACTGCTCTCGACGCTGATCGTGTCGCTCATATGCCTGTTCACGGGGCAGTGGGGAAAAATGTACCTCGCCATACTCGCGGGCTTTGCATTCAACATCGAAGGAATGTTCGAGGAACGCAGCTACGCGCTGGGCGGGACGATCGATGCGCCGCTCATGGCGGCGATATCGGCACTGCTGACGGTGGGCGGCGCGCTGACGGGCCGGGAGATGCTGTTCGCGCTGTTCATAACGGCCGGGGCGCTGTTTGCGCTGCTCTTCTCACTGCTGCGGACGCATCCGCAGTGTGTCGACCTGCTGCCGCGAAACCTGGGCTATTTCCCGAAGGCGGCGCTGCAGAGCCTGCTGTATCCGTCCGTCTGTGCGGGTTTCTTCCTATATAATAGGAAGGGATTTGAATTGCCGCTTGCACTGGCCGGCGGCATGCTCTGGCGGCTGGGGCGCACACCCTGCAGGCGCACGGCGGACGAAGCGCGGCAGTTTAACCTGATCGCGGTGACGTTCAGCGCGGCACTGATCGTGTGGCAGCCGGGAGAGATTCAAAGCCTGATCCCCCTGCTGTGTACCTTCGCCGTATTTCTCACGCCGACGCTCCGGCTGTGCTGCGGCACACTGCTGCTCATCGGCGCGACGGCCTGCACTTGGCTGAATCTTCCGGCCTATGCTGCGTATGTACTTTGTGTCATATCTGTGGCAATCAACATAAAACCCGCACTGTTGACAAAAAAACGATAGGATGGTATGCCGGTCTTAACGTTTGAACCCCTCCACCGCTCACGGTGCCGCTCTCGAATCAAAGATTCGAGCTCGGCACCGGCGAGGCTGAGGGGTTGGTTGCCCCATCTCCCGCGAAACGTGAAGAACCAAAAGCAGAAGCGTCATCCCTTCCTGTCGTTTTTATAGCATAGTTTTCTTTGGACTGTCAATGTATTACGATATGAAGAACACGAAATCAGGGAAAAAATCCCGCTATGTGCTGCGGCTGACAAAGCGCGGCCTGAGCCTCTGCTGCGCGGCTGTGGTGCTGCTGCTGGGGCTGAGCTACTTCCTGGGCCGGCAGATGGGCATCAATTCGACCAAATACAGGGCCGAAATACTGCTGGTGAACGACAATCACACGCTCTCGGCGGACTATGTGCCGGAGGGACTGGTCAATCTCTATGAGCAGCGGCACTCCTTCCGCCTGGCAAGCTCGAACATTTACCTCGCCCGCGAGTGCTACGAGCCGATGCAGCGCATGTTTGCCGCGGCGGAGGCGGATGACGTCAACGGCTTCATCGTGACCTCCGGCTACCGCGACTATCAGCGCCAGCAGGAGATATACGCCACAAGCGAGGCCGGCAAGGCGCAGCAGCCCGGCGCGAGCGAGCACCAGACGGGGCTGGCCTTTGACGTGACGTGCGAGACCAATGACGGCTTTGAGAGCACGCCGCAGTATGCCTGGCTGTGTGCGCACGCGCACGAGTACGGCTTCATACAGCGCTATCCCGCAAACAAGGCGGACGTGACCGGCATCTCCTACGAGCCGTGGCACTACCGCTATGTCGGCGTCGAGGCCGCCACGCGCATCCGTGAAGAGAACATCACGCTGGAGGAGTTTGTGGAGAAGTATTGCTGAGGAGTTGCCGGTTACCGGTGACCGGTCAAATAGTGTATGGGATTGGTGAACTTTGTAACCTTCGCAATTCAGCTGATCACTATCCGCTAATC
>CAVINP010000098.1:0-7228 GCA_963643985.1 bacterium | reverse complement strand
GGCTGAACCGTTTCCCGATAAAAAGGAGCTGTCTCGGACGGCTCCTTTTTATTAGATACCGGTTCAATGGTGAAGAAAACTGCGGATTCAAAGCATCCACTGCACTGTTCAACCGCTCACCCTAGCCACTAATTTAACTTGCACCCGCACCCATATAATCATATAATAACACCGGGAGATAAAAAAACATGCCTCAAAAGAAAAAACCAAGCGAACCCAAGCCCACATCGCCGCTGAAGCCGGTCTTTGCACTGGCCTGCTTCGGTCTGGCCGTGCTGCTGGTCTACCTCGCGGTCGCCGTGCCGCAGGAAAACACCGCCATGAGCCGAATACGCTCCGTCATGCTCGGCGTGGCGGGCGTCGTCGCGCCCCTGCTGGCGCTGGTATTCGTGTGGATCGGCGTGCTTCTGGTCTTCTCTGCCCGCGGCAAGCGCGTGCGCGTGGTCAACGTCATCATGAATTCGCTGCTCTTTCTGACGGTTTTCACCGCCGTAGAGCTGTTTTTCGTCGATCGCGTGGTGAACTGGAGCATCAACGAGAGCGGTCTCTACCGCCACATGCCCATGTCCCTGCCCGATTTCCTCGCCCGCGCCTATCAGTTTCAGGGCGGCGCGGGTGCGCTGGGCGGCCTGCTGGCCTATCCGCTCAAGAACGCCGTGGGCAGCTGGGGCGGCCTGATCGTCTGCCTGCTGGTGATGCTCATCTGCCTGACCGCCACCGGCCGCATGCAGCAGCTCATCGCCTGGAGCCGCGAGCGTGCCGGGCAGCGCGCCGAACGGCGAGCCGAACAGGTGTTCGAACCCGAAGCGGAAAAGCCCCGTCCCGAACCGAGACAGCCGCGCCCGGAGCCTCGGCGGACACGCCCGGAGCCTCAGCGGACACGCCCTTCGCAGCCCCCGCGCAAGGCTGAGGACGATTTCGTGCGCATCGGCGAGCCGACGCTCGTGCCCGAGCGCAAGAAGCAGCCCTCCCCCACCCCGCGCCGCCGTCAGGGCATGTACCGCGAGACCCTCGATCCGGACATACGCGCCGCCGAGAGCAAACAGAACACCGACATCGACATCCCCACGCCCCTGCGCAAGCTGCGCCGCCGTGAGGAGCCGGTCCCCGATGCCGTACCCGCCGAAACCGTCAACAGGCCCGCTGCGGACGATCCCGATGCCCTCTTTGAGGTGCAGACGGATTCCTTCGAGCCCGTCAACTATGCCTCTCCCGAGCCAAAGAGCGTCAAACCCACCCGTGTGGTGGAGGGCGTGCGCCCCGTGACCGTGGACGACAGCGTTCCCGAGCCGCAGCCCGCAGAGGAAGCCGATGACGACGCGCCCTTTGACATCCCCCACTCCCCGGAGACGAAGATGCCCCTGCCGCGCATCCGCCGCCCCAAGGCCGAGCCCGAGCCCGAGCCGGAAGCCGAGTACAACTATCCGCCCATCGACCTGCTCGAGGAGAGCACGGCCGTGCGCGATGCCGCCGCCTATCAGCAGGCCGACCGCGACAAGGCGGAGCAGCTCATCGACACGCTGGCGAACTTCGGCATCGAGACGCGCCTGGTCGGCGTGGCGCACGGCCCGGCTGTCACCTGCTTTGAACTGCAGCCCGCGCCCGGCATCAAGGTCTCGCGCATCACCTCCCTGCAGGACGACATTGCGCTGCGCCTGGCCGCGCTGTCCGTGCGCATCGAGGCGCCGATCCCCGGCAAGGCCGCCGTGGGCGTGGAAATCCCGAACGACCATGTCGAAATGGTGCGCCTGAGAGACGTGCTCGAGTCCCCCGAAGCCCGCGGACACAAGTCCAGGCTGGCCGTGGGTCTGGGCAAGGACAATTCCGGCCGCTACATCATCGCGGACGTGGCGAAGATGCCGCACGTGCTGATCGCAGGTCAGACGGGTTCCGGTAAATCCGTGTGCATCAACGCCATCATCACGTCCATACTCTACCGCGCCACCCCCGACGAGGTGCGCATGATCATGATCGACCCCAAGGTGGTCGAGCTGTCGGTCTACAACGACATACCGCACCTGATCGCGCCCGTCGTGACCGACCCCAAGAAGGCTGCAAGTGCGCTGAACTGGGCCGTCGCGGAGATGGAAATGCGCTACAAGCGCTTCGCCGAGCGCAGCGTGCGCGACATCAAGGGCTACAACAAGGCCCTGCTCGAGGGCGAAAAGATGATGCCGCAGATGGTCATCGTGATCGACGAGCTGGCGGATCTGATGATGGTCGCCCCCGGCGATGTCGAGGACAGCATCTGCCGCCTGGCGCAGAAGGCGCGCGCCGCGGGCATGCACCTGATCATCGCCACGCAGCGCCCGTCCGTGAACGTCATCACGGGCATCATCAAGGCCAACATCCCCTCGCGCATCGCCTTCTCGGTGGCTTCGCAGATCGACAGCCGCACGATCATCGATCACGGCGGCGCCGAGCGTCTGCTGGGCAACGGCGACATGCTCTTCTCCCCCGCCGGCATCAACAAGGCCATGCGCGTGCAGGGCGCGTGGGTCTCCGATGAGGAGGTCACCGCCATCGTCTCCTACATCAAGGAGCGCAGCGAGGTCACCTACGATGAAGACGTGGTCGAGCAGATCGAGAACGCCGTCAGGAGCGATGCCGAGCGCGAGGAAGTCGCCGGCGAGTACGACGCGCGCCTGGCCGAGGCCGTGGAGATCGTCGTGGATGCCGGACAGGCGTCCACATCGATGCTGCAGCGCCGCATGCGCGTGGGTTATGCCCGCGCAGGCCGGCTCATCGACGAGATGGAAAAGCGCGGCATCATATCCGAAGCGGACGGCGCCAAGCCCCGCAACGTGCTGATCACGAGGGAGCAGATGATGAATCTGTTCGATGATGAGGAAAATTAGATACCGGATACCGGTTACCGGTCCCTGGTCACTAAAACGGAGGAAATACATGAAAACAGTGGGCATGGTGTCTCTGGGCTGCGCGAAAAACCGCGTGGACTCGGAAAATATGCTGGGCATGCTGCGCGACCGCGGCTACGAGATCGTATCCGACCCGGCGCAGGCGGATATCATATTCGTCAACACCTGCGGCTTCATCGAGGCCGCCAAGGAAGAATCCATCGACACGATATTTGAAATGGCACAATACAAGCAGACGGGCCGCCTGCAGAAGCTCTTTGTGACCGGCTGCCTGGCGCAGCGCTACGGCGATACCCTCTTTGCGGAGATGCCGGAGGTCGACGGCTTCATGGGCGTGAGCGACTATGCGCGGCTGTATGACATGCTGGACGAGGCCGAGCGCGGCGAGCGTCCCATGTACATGGCCGACGGCGAGCGCTTCCTCAAGTGCGGGCGCGTGCTGACCACCTCCCCCTGGGCCGCCTACGTCAAGATCTCCGACGGCTGCAACAACCGCTGCACCTACTGCGCGATACCGCTGATCCGCGGCAACTACGCCTCCCGCCCCTATGACGACATTGTGGCGGAGTGCGAGCGGCTGGCCGCCCAAGGCGTGACGGAAATCACGCTCATTGCGCAGGACACCAGCCGCTACGGCTGCGATCTGGGCGACGGCACGCTGCTGATGCCCAAACTCCTGCGCCGCGTCAGCGAAATCGAGGGCGTACGCTGGGTGCGCGTGCTCTACTGCTACCCCGACACGACCACCGATGAGCTGCTGGATGAGATCGCAAGCAACCCCAAGGTCGCGCCGTATCTGGATCTGCCGCTGCAGCACATCAATGACGATCTGCTGGGGAAAATGAACCGCCGCGGCTCCTCCGAGTGGATCAGAAGCCGCATTGCCGCATGCAAAGAGCGCGGCCTGACGCTGCGCACGACCTTCATCGTGGGCTTCCCCGGCGAAACCGACGCGCAGTTTGAGGAGCTGCTGAACTTCACCCGCGATGCCCGCTTTGACCGCATGGGCGCGTTCACCTACTCCCCGGAGGAGGGCACGATCGCCGCGCGCATGCCCGATCAGATCGACGAGCGCGTCAAGGCCGAGCGCCTCGACCGGCTGATGATGCTCCAGCAGGCCATATCCGCCGAGCTGATGCAAAAGCGCATCGGCACGAGCTGCGAAGTGCTGGTGGAGGGCACGGACGAGGAAGGCAACTATGTCGGCCGATCCATACTGGAAGCGCCCGAATCCGATGGCTGTATACGCCTTCTGAGCGATCGCGAACTGACCCCGGGCGAATACGTTATGGCACGCATCACGGATGCGGATGCCTATGACCTGACTGCGGAGGTGATCTGAAGTGAATCTGCCGAACAAACTGACGATGCTGCGCATCGTTATGATCCCCGTTTTCGTGATATTTGCGCTGCAGAGCGCTCAGTGGTGCCAGTATGTGGCGCTGGTGATCTACCTGCTGGCCTGCTTTACCGACACGCTGGACGGCAAAATCGCCCGCTCACGCAATCTGGTGACGGATTTCGGCAAGTTTGCCGACCCGATCGCCGATAAGCTGCTGGTGATGAGCGCCATGATCGTGCTGGTGGCCTCCGGCCGCATGCCCGCCTGGGTCTGCATCGTGATGCTGGCCCGCGAGTTTATCATATCCGGCTTCAGGCTGGTCGCCGCGGGTGGCGGCAAGGTCATCGCCGCCGCCATGCTGGGCAAGCTCAAGACGGTCTTTCAGATGAGCGCGACCATCGCACTGATGCTGCTCGTGCCGCCCGTCGCAGAGACCGCCCCGCTGCTGGGGCACTTCGGCGTGGTGCTGGCCAACGTGCTGATGTACATCGCCGCCGTGCTGACAATCATCTCCGGCGCGGAGTACATCGTGAAAAACTTCGATTGCATAAAGGATATGTGAAACAACGCCCTCCGCATGCGGAGGGCGTTTGTTTCACAAGGAACGAATGGATAGTGATCAGTGATCAGTTGAAAGGTGATTGGCATTCGGTTTTAACTTGCCATTGGCGCACCAACCCATACAATTTCACTATCCACTTCCCCGTCCGTTACTTCATCTCCCCCCGAATCTCCTCTTTTTTTGACGGAAAACCTTTTCCACGCCCCGGAAATATGGACAAAAATTCGATGGGCGACAGTTACATTGCCCCTGCATCCCATAATTCAACCCAAACCTTACATCCCCAAAAAGAGCGGTTACCTGCACTTATTTCGACCAAACATTTCAGCCTCACATGAAACGGAAGAAATTGATGTCTTTCCATCACCCTTCAGAAGTCCGGCAATCAATAACGTCGAGACGAATGTATGTATAATGTATGTGAGGTGATGCATAATGTCCGGCGTTAGCGTAACAATTCGTATGGATGAAGATCTGAAGCGCCAAGCGTAGCGGAACTGCTGCAAACCCGGCAGCCTTTGCCCGGGAAATACCGTGATCACGAGCTGACGGGTGATTATACAGGCTTCAGAGAGTGCCATATCCCTAACCCCTAACCCCTGCCCCGTCCGGTGACAGTCCCCTCCCTCGGAGATGACAAGCCCAGTTACATACCTCAAAATAAATCCCAAAAGAAATGACATTAAAATGCGCGTAACGTATTGACAGTTTCATATGACTGTGATAGAATATAGACAAACTCAAAGTGACATAGTGCCCTCAGTGCCATGACATGCCAAAAAGGAGGAGCGTCGCATGCAAGACACCATCAGAATTCAAATGATGCATACCTTTATGGTATATATAAATGAAAGAACTGCCGACGGCCTGGTGCAGAAATCCAAGAAGGGTGTATCCCTGATTCAGCACCTGATACTCTACCGCGGAGCGCCCGTCCCGAACCAGCAGCTCTTGGAGACTCTCTGGTCCGACGATGACAGCTCCAACCCCGAGAGCGCCCTCAAGACGCTGGTCAGCCGCACGCGTGCGCTGCTCAACACCGTCTCCGAAGGCCTGGGCGACTGCATCGTTTCCGACCGCGGCGCCTATCACTGGCAGCTGCGCGAGGGCATGACGATAGACCTCTATCGCCTCTACGAGATATTCGAAAAGCTGCAGGTGCTGCGGGCCGACCCCGTGGAGACCAAGACCCTCTACGATGAGATGCTGCGCCTCTACCGCGGTGACCTGCTGCAGCACAGCGACCTCTCCGAGTGGATCCTCTCCCGCGCCACCGCGCTGCACAGCGACTACATCGCCGCCGTGTACGCCTACCTTGAGATGCTCAAGGCCGAGAAGGACTATCCCAAGATCATCACCGTCTGCCGCACCGCGCTGGATGTCGACAACTTCGATGAAAAGCTTCACATGGAGCTGATCACCGCGCTGATCCAGACCGGCCGCACCAGCGAGGCCCTTGCGCAGTACAAGCACATCGTGCATCTGAACTACCGCTATCTGGGCGTGCAGCCCAGCGATGACCTGCGCGACTTCTACAAGCAGATCGTCCGCGCGGGCAAGACGCTGGAGTTCAACCTCGATTCCATCCGCAACGAGCTGGTCGAGGGCAGCGAAAAGCCCGGCGCTTTCGTCTGCGAGTACGCGGTCTTCAAAGAGATCTACAACCTCGAGCGCCGCAGCATGGAGCGACTGGACATCGCCATCTTCCTGGCCGTCATCATGATCGGCACGCCCGATGACCCGATGGATCCGCTCAAGCAGGACAACATCATGAACGGCCTGATCGACATACTGGTCGGCAACCTGCGCCGCGGCGACATCGTGACCCGCTTCTCGCCCCTGTTCATCGCGGTACTGCTGCCGCAGGTGAACTACACCACGGGCTCCATGGTCATGGAGCGCATCAAGCGCAAGTTCTTCCAGAGATACCCGAACACCACCGTTCCCTTCAACTATTGTGTCGGCCCGATCGACGACGCGAAGAAGAAGCTGGAGGAAGGACGCTGACGCAGTGACCGGTGACTGGTCAAATAGTGAAAAGGAACGCGCAGCCCATGCTCCCCTGCAAAGGATAGGAGACCAACGATCCCAAAGACCTCCCCTGAAAGGGGAGGGGGACCGCGCAGCGGTGGTGGGGTTCCGACCTCCACCATCAAAAAAATTCCAAAAATCTTCTAAACCGTGATTATGTAACCCCCCAGGTAAGTCCGGGTTGCTATGATATAGCTGTAAGCTGAAAACAGAGCAACTGATTGACATAAAGGGAGGACAAAATCATGAAGAAGATGCTGATCGCACTGACCATCGCCCTCGTAATGCTGACCAACACCGTGCTCGCCGAGGAAATCGCTCAGACCCCCGCAGTGGTCGAGGAAATCGTCGAAGTCGTCGAAGCCACCGCAGAGCCGGCCGTTGAACCCACTGTGGAAGCCACCGTTGAAGCCA
>CAVINP010000097.1:0-7300 GCA_963643985.1 bacterium | reverse complement strand
TGCTGCCGATGCACTCCAGACCGACCTGCATGATCTCGCTGAAATTGTGCGTGCTCTCCGATACACGATATACCGTCTCGTTGTAGTAGAGCTTTTGCACGAAGCCCGGTATGTCGCGGCTGCCGCGCACGATCGAAAGCGTGATATCGGGCTTGAGCGCCATCAGCTTGCCGTTTTCACTGAATGTAATGATGTTGTCCGACACAAGGAAATCCTTGTTGCGGGCATAGAGATCATATTCCTCAAACTTGCCCATCTTGTATCGGCCATAACCGTTTTTTTCATATAAGCCCTGCAGATCCATCGATATCTGCTCCTGATAAGAAAGACCCGAACATTGCTCCATGCCTGCTCAAACCTCCCGCTGCCTCGAACGAGGCTTGCTCGCTAATGTGCTATCATGATATCACATCAGCGTGCTAAAGTAAAGAGGCAGCGCGTAAAAAAACGAAAAAAAAGAGGGCCGAAACCGCATCGGGTCTCAGGTCCTCTTTATTTGAAATGCTTATGCGATTTCCAGTGCGATCTCCATCATCTTGGTAAAGGTATTCTGGCGATCCTCGGCCGGAAGGGCCTCACCCGTAACGATGCTGTCGGAGATGGTAAGCAGCGCCAGCGCGTTCTTCCCGGCAGCTGCCGCGTTGAGGTAGAGCGCGTAGGCTTCCATTTCAACGCAGAGCACGCCCAGTTTCATCAGCTTGGAAGAGGCCGTCTCATAGCCGCCCTGCTCGTAGAAACAGTCGCTGGAGAGCACGGGGCCGGGCACGATGCTCTGTCCCAGAGCCTTGCCGGCTTCCACCGCGCGGCTGAGCAGATCGTAACTGCAGCAGGGTGCAAGCGTGCCGTCAAAGCCGAACTGGTAGCCGTAATTCGACGTGGTATAGGCACTCATGCCGGCCACGATGTCGCGCAGCTTCAGCTTGTCGCTCATGGCCCCCGCCGAGCCGACGCGGATGATGTTTTCAACGCCGTAGAAATTATACAGTTCGTAGGAATAGATGCCGATGGACGGCATGCCCATGCCGGAGGCCATCACCGAGACACGCTTGCCCTTGTATTCACCCGTATAGCCCTGCACGCCGCGCACGTTGTTTACCAGGACAGGGTTTTCGAGGTAGTGCTCCGCGATGAATTTGGAACGCAGCGGATCGCCGGGCATCAGCACCGTGCGTGCAAAGTCTCCCTGCTTTGCGTTGATGTGAGGGGTCGGAATGTTGCTCATGTTGCTCTCCTCCTGTTTATTCGTTGTCGATATTCAGTTCTGCGTTGCCCGTGCGCTCATAGCCCCGACGGATCAGCTCGCTGATCTCCCACGGGCGCGTGTCCGCATCGGGATACATATTCTTCAGATCCACATAGGTCGTCGCGTCGTCCGGCTCGAGCTCAATGCACTTGCGTGCCATGGCTGTGGCATCCTCGATATCATCGGCATAATAGTAGCTCACGAGGGCATTGTGCGCATATTCGTAGTTGTCATCATCCAGCGTAAAGGCTCGCTCGTAGTAGGCTGCCGCCGTATCGTAGCTTTCACTCTGATAGGCATTGTAGGCCAGCGTTGCATAGGGTTTGGCTGTCCATGCCAGATTCCAGCCTGCCAAAAGCTGCTGGCCCGTGGGCGACATAAACCAGATGAAGCAGACAATCAATATGATCAGCAGCAGTGCCGAACCGACAATGCCGCGTATATGCCTCTGCAGAAAGCTGCCGTGCTCCGACTCTTCAAATTCGAAATCACTATCGTCGGCAAAGTCATCCGCGGCACCCGTATCGTAGTCATCGTCAAAGTCATCAAAGGACATGAACAGATCGTCCGGCTCGACATCCTTGGCGGGAATGTAGGTGTTGGCATTACGGCCGCGCACATTCTCGGGGCGACGCGTCTGAACGGCCTTGCGGCGCACGGGCGCAATATCCTCCGGTACATCCTCGACCTCGGGAATATCCTCGGCCTTGGACACATCCCCGGATTTAGGTACATCTTCGGGGACAGCTTCATCAAAGTCAAAGGACAGGGGCACAAACTCCTCATCCTTCGTTTCATCGGCATCGTCAAAGAGGCTGACACGGGGTTTTTCCAAGTTGACCTTGGGAACATCGACCGCCTTTTCCTCTGTCTGCGGCTGCGCCTCGGCCTCATCCTGATCCGGTATCACGATGGCTGCACCGCAGAACGGGCAGAACAGCATGCTCTCCATGACCCGTTTCCCGCATTGTCCGCAAAACACCGGCATCCACCTCCCCTGCCCTCGTCAATCAGATATTGCGCAGCGCTTCAAAGTCGGCATCGCCGTAGAAGCTGCGCTCGTTCGTAATTTCGCCGCCCAGTGCCTCCACCGCATCACGCAGCTCGATGTAGTCGTAATAGGTAATGTCCGTCAGCTGCATCATGGCCTGCATCGGCTCGATTGCGCGTGCATCGCCCAGCTTGGCCAGAAGCGAGGCATGCAGCGCACGCTGCTCCGGCATGTTCTTCAGGCGGTACAGAAGGTAATCATATATTCTTTCATCACCCGGATGATTGCAGGCGATATCCAGTATCAGGCCCTTGGCGTACTCCGGTGCCGTCTCATAGCGATCCAGCAGTTTCCCGGCCGTCTCCGCGCCGCGGGTGGCCAGTATGTCCGCTGCCATCTCGCAGATTTCGCTCTGTGCCTCGGCAGTAGCCACGACACCGATCAGATAGGCATCTGCCCGATGCGTGCCGATGTCACGCAGAAGCCCCAGTGCTTCGCTGCGCAGCGCCTCATCGTGCGTCTCATCTTCAAGGATTCGGCACAGACACTCGGCACAGCCCTCGCCCGTCTGCACGATGCGGCTGTAGAGCGGCTCAGGGGTGTTGATCTTCGCCGCATGATAGGCTTCAAGCCCATCCAGCAGCTCAGACGGCTGCGTGAAGCGGTCGAAGTAGTGTTCGGGCGTACTGCCGTCCAGCCAATCGGCCGGCAAAGCGATCCACTCGGACATCATCTCGTTGTAGCTGTTGTCGATCTGCTCCTCGGTCAAACCCGGATGTGCAGCCAGCCACTTTCCGGCATATTCAAAAAACTTCGCATCAAAATCAACGATCTTCATTCCGATCCACCTCCGTTGCACGTTCCAGAACCGCAGCCATATGACGCGCGTAGAACATCATGCGCCGCTTTTTGCATTCAAACTGCCGCGACAGTTCGTCCGGTTTGGGCTTGATATTGCGGCTGAGCAGGAAATTCCAGGCCAACGCCGCCGCCGCTTCCTGTGTGCAGACGAGCGGATCGCCGCTGATGCTGTTCTTGCGATAGATATACCACATGGTCGCAAGCCCCGTCATGGCGCTGCAGTCATAATGCAGCTCCAGCACATCGTTGGCGAAGCGTATCAGCTGCCTTTCACCCACCGGCAGGGACGAGAGCAGCTCGTCCGACTCCGGCAGGAGGGCATCTCCGACCTCCGAATCGGGCGGCAAAAAGCGATTTATGTCCGCCCCGCGTAGCGACAAAAAGAAGGTTGCATACATCTTGGCGGGGTTAAGCACGTTGCCGCGGTAGAGCAGTTCGCGCACCGCACTCTCCGCACACGGCGCATCGGTCGAAGCCAGCACCATCATGGCTGCACGCGCACAGTCCGCATCACCCGAGCCTGCCGCCCATATCAGCAGGTTGCGATAGTTTCTGTCCGACTTGCAGCGCTCAACCGCCTCGCCCAACCCCTGTGCAAGCGGTGCGGACAGATCGGCGGTGCGCCGTGCAAACTCGCTCTGGGGCACGTCGTAGAAGTAGTCAAGCTCGATCTGCGAAAGCTCTCCACGCTGCGCGGTTTCAAAGTAGTAGCGGGCAATCGTGTCATCCGGATCGATGCGCAGTATCCGCTGCCAGAGGGGCAGAACCGTCCTGTCGTCTGCACCGCAGAGTTTGAGCGCCACAGCGCGGACATGCAGCATGGTCTTGTCGTGCGGAGTCTCGCGCAGTGCCATACGGGCCGCCTCGGCCGCTTCGACGTGCATTTTCATCTCGCCCAGGCTGTATATGAGCAACCTCAGATCGGCATCGGTCGGCTTCTGATCCATCACGCGTCTGATGGTCTGTTTCGCCCGGAATTCATGATTTGTGAAGGAAAACACCTGCGCCGCAATGCACAGCGCACGCACACTCGCATTTTCGCTGTCTGCGATCAGTTCCGCCTGTTCGGCCGCTTCATCCGTGCGCTCGGCAAGTCTGAGCGCAAGCGCGTACATCGCACGCGTCTCGCACCGATCCGGATTGGCCTCGAGACTCGCCCTGAGCATGCGCAGACCGCGCTGCGTCTCACCCTTGCGAAGGGCCTCGCCTGCGCGGACGGTCTGTCTGGCCGCACGACCCAGTCTGCGATCCTGTGGGCGCTTCGTCATGCGCATATATTCGATCTCGTCCGCCAGACCCGCAGCATCCTCGATGTATTCATCGTCCCCGGCATGGCGGCGGTAGATCATCAGCGCACGTCTGGCCGATTCCAATTCGTTTCGCCCAAGCTGATTCAGCGCCAAACCGTAATAGCACTCCGCCGGGGCGCCGCCGTTGGCGATCATATCCAGCAGTATGCGGTTGGACTGTTCGTGACAGCCCATCTCGCAGTAGAATTCCGCCAGATCCAGCCGATACTCGCTATTGTCGGGCGACCGTTCGACCGCCGTGCGCATCAGTTCCAGCGCGTCCACCGGATTGTTGTCGCGCATATTCTTCATGGCGCGGTGATGCACATAGGCCGCGCTGCGTGTGATCGGAACTACCTTCGGGTTGTGCTTCATTTACCCTCCCGGATCGTGGCCGCCTGCAAGAGCGCCTTAAGTTCATCCTCGGAAAATTTGTAACGCTTGAGGCAGAAGTGGCAGTCCACCTGTGCCCCATGCTGCTCATCGATCATACTCTGAAGCTCATCCGAGCCAAGGGTCACGAGCATGCGCTCGATGCGCTCCCGGCTGCAGTCGCAGCGGTACCCGGGCACGCGCTTTGCCAGCACCTCCGGCTGAAGGTGCATCAGAAGCTGATCCACTGCACCCTCCAGGTGATATTCCTTCATGGTGGCGGAAATATCCATGAACATGCCCGTACTGTTTTCAATGGAAGCAATGGCTGCTTCCGATGCGCCGGGCATCATCTGTATGATCAGGCCGCCCGCCGCTTCCACCTGCGTATCGTTCACCAGCACCCCCAGGGACACAAGCGACGGTGTCTGCTCGGATGCGGTGAAGTACATGGCAAAATCTTCGGCGATCTCGCCCGAGACCAGCCTGACCTGACCGACATAGGGTTCCCGTAACCCCAGATCCTTCACGACCGTCATGCGTCCGTCGCAGCCGACGGCTGCGCCCACGGGCAACTTCTTGCCGGTGCGCGGCAGGTCGATGCCGGGATTATCCACATAGCCCTTGACCGTCAGATCGCCGTGCGCCACCGCGAGCACCGTGCCGATGGGGCCGCCGCCTTTGATCTGCACACTGACGGATTCGTTGTCGTTTTTGAGCATGCTGCCCATCATCGCGGTCGCGGTCAGCGTGCGCCCCAGTGCCGCCGTGGCAATGCGCGAGAGTTTATGCGTATCCATTGCGCGCTGCACCAGTGCGGTGCTCTCGATCAGGATCGCGCGAGCCTGACCGTTCAAAAGCGAAATATCGTAAATGCCGTCGCATCTGTCAAATTCCATAATCGTTCCCCCCTGTATCACTGTTTGCGGGCAAAGAAGTGCAGCCGCAGTTCATCTGCCTTGGGCGCATCGAAGTTGCGATCACCGAAGACGCGAATGTCCCCAAAGCCCGCATGCTCCATTGCCCGCACGAGCTGTTCTTTTGTATAGGCACGCTGCCTGTGCGTCTCGGTTACGCGGCGATAGAGACCGCTTTCCTCGCGGATGTAAAAGCTGATGTCCATCGTGAGTATGTCCCCATCCATGCGGTTCTGCCACAGGTAGGCCACCTCATCGCGCTCCTCGCCGTAGAACTGATCCGCAAGCACGTATCGAAGCTTGTAATCCGATGAAACGTCAAAGGCCAGACGGCCGCCGTCCTTCAGAGCCGCATACGCAGACTTGAAGAAAGATGCCAGCCGTGCATCGCTTGTAAGGTAATTGACGCCGTCGCAGGCGCAGGTGATGGCATCCACCGGACGGGGCAGGCAAAGCTGTGCCATGTCCTGACAGACAAACTGTACCCGTACGCCCGTTCGACGTGCTTTTTGGGTCGCCGGTTCCAGCATCTCGCGGGATATGTCAACGCCCGTAACTTTCGCAATATGCATGGCGAACCGGAGCGTCATCGAGCCGGTGCCGCAGGCACAGTCACAGAGCGAGGTGATCGGCCTTTGATCCGCCCCCAGGAGCTTCATATAGTAATCGGCCCACGCAGGATAGTCATAGTCGTCCATCAGAAGATCATATATACCGGCAAAGCCGTCGTATGCTTGCATAAACGCTGTGCTCCAATGCAGTATTTCCCGTATATTATTGTAGCATAATCGGAATGGATTGGCAACAAATGACAAAAACTTTCATGCCTGTGTCAAGTGATAACCCAATTCTAACCGTATTGCATTCAAATCGTGTTCATCCGTCTGCTATAGTAGATGCAAAAGATACGGGAGCGGAATATGCCATGAAATATGATCTTGTTATTTTCGATCTGGACGGCACGATACTGAACACCCTGGGCGACCTCGCTGCTGCCGTCAATCACGCACTCACCGCAAACGGCTATCCCACACACGATACGGAAACGATACGCCGCTTCATCGGCAACGGCGTGTCAAATCTCATGCAGCGTGCACTGCCCGAGGGCACTGTGAAGGATGTGCATACAAGACTTCTTGCCGAGTTCAAGGCCTACTACCGCGATCACATGAACGATCATACCATGCCCTATGACGGCATCATCGACCTCATGCACGCCCTGCATGACAACGGCATCCGTATCGGCATCAATTCCAACAAGTTTGATGCCGCACTGCAAAACCTCTGCCGCATACACTTTGACGGTCTGTACGACGTGGCCATGGGCGAGAGCGAAACGACGCCGCGCAAGCCCGACCCGACGGCTGCACTGCGCATCATGGACAGGTACAATGTATCCGGGCAAAAGTGCATTTACATCGGCGACAGTGCCGTGGACATGACCACCGCCCGAAATGCGGGCATCGATGCCGCATGGGTCGCCTGGGGCTTTCGCACGCGCGATGAAATGGGCGATACGCCCCTGCCGCACGCCTTTGACAGCGTTGCCGAACTGAAGGATTTTCTTCTTGATTAAGGATACACTGATTAAATGAGGTGGTAAGCTGAGCAGTGAATTTCGTAACAG
>CAVINP010000096.1:0-7364 GCA_963643985.1 bacterium | reverse complement strand
ATGTCCGGCGAAACCCTCACGCTCGAGGGCGGCATGGGACAGAGACCCTGACTAGTGGTTAGTGTTTAGTGGTTAGTGACTGATGGTTGGTGGAATCGTGAAAAAAGTGTTTCTCACGTTTCTTCACCCCATCGGGAAAGCGTTGCGAACACAAAAAGGCTTCCTCAAGTCGAGGAAGCCTTTTTGTTGCGCAGCGTGAATCGGTTATAATCAGCGCAGGTAGGTCTTCTTGATCCAGCCGACGTTGCCGTTGTACTTGACCTTCGTCCAGTACGTGCCCTGCTTGAGCACGGTCACCTTTGCACCCTTGGGCACAACCGTCACAACGTCATAGCTCATGCCGCCGCCCTCGCGCATGTTCACGTAGGCCGTGGTCTTCTTCGTGGTCGTACCCGAGGAACCGGAATCCGAAGAGCCGGAGCTCTTGCGGCTCAGCAGGCTGCTTGAGACGTAGCCCTGCGTGCCGTTGCTCGTCTTGACCAGATAGAAGCCGCCGTTCTCGCCCAGCGCCGTCAGTTTCGTGCCCTTGCTCAGAGTTTTGATGACGGACGTGCCGGTGGAAGCACCTGCGCGCAGATTGGCGCTCGAGGTGGTGTACACGGTGAACTTGGAATCAAAGTAGTCCGTGCCGGAGGCGTAGTCGTCGCCGTTGCCGGAGATGTAGAGGTTCTTGATGTAGCCGGTGCGGCCGTCATCGGTCTCAACCTTGGACCAGACATTGCCCTCGCTGAGCACGTCGATGTAGTCCCCGTCATGCACGGTGCCGTTTGTGCCGTAGTCCTTGCCCGGACCCTTGCGCAGATACAGCGAGCCGCTGCCATAGGCCAGACTGACGGTCTCGGCGCTTGCGGCAGCGCAGATGAGCATGGCCACGAGCAGCACGGTGGCCAGAACCTTGGAAAGCCTTGAAGTCTTCATATGAATTTCCTCCCCTTGCGGTTTACATACCTTAGATGTATCGGTGACATACTTTGTTCCCGTTTTTTGAATATTATTTTTGGCTACCGGATATAAATCGACATTTCTGCAAGAAGCAATCGGGCAAAAGGCACATTCAACGTTGTGGTGTTGCCTCGAACCCTTTCCTCGCATATTTGTTTGTCAGCCATGTCATGGGCAGTGGGGGATGACGCAGCCCGCCATCCCTTCATTGAGGGAAGACGGGCTGCGTCGCTCACTCATTCGTTTTGTCAGACACCTGCGGTGCGGATCAGGAAATGTACGCTGCCGCTCATGCCGTCCGCGATGCCGGCGTAGGAATTGTAGCTCTTGGCCATGTCGACCACGGTCTGCAGGCGGTCGCTGACCTCGCCCAGATCGTCCTGCAGGAAGTTGACCAGCTTGACGACGAACTTGTCGTTGATCTCATCCAGACCGTCCTTCATTTCGCCCATGCCGTCATAGAGTTCCTGAGCGCCGTCCTTGGCCTGACCGACCGCATCGGTGTAGTCGATCACGCCCTGATAAAACTCGTGCACATCGTCCAGAGAATCGTGCAGATCTACCAGAGAGCGGTAGGCGGCGCCGTCCTTGCCGTTTTCTTCCAAGGCCTCGGCAACGCTGTTCATATACTCGGCACCATGGCGGTTCTTCTCGATCTGCTCGGAGATAATCTTCTTGACCTTGGTCGATGCCATCTGCTGGCTGATGGTGTCGCTGATGAGCTTCTTGACATCGTCGCTCTTCATCTGCTCGGCCACGTTTTGGTCGATGATGCCCTGTACATTGGAGGACTTCATCTGGGAAGCGACCTCGTCCTCAATCGTCTGCTTGACGGTGTCACCGGAGAGCTGCTTCTGATATTCCTGCTCAATGGTGTTCTTGACGGTGTCGGTCTTCATCTGCGCATCGACGTTGTCGCTGATGGCCTTCTGGGCCTCGCTGCCCTTCATCTGCGTCTCAACGTTGTTGGCAATCAGCGTCTGAATCTCGCTCGAGGCCATCTTTTGCTCGATTGCGGCATTGATTTCGCTCTCGCTCATCGAAGCGATCTTCTGCTTGATCTGCTGCCTGGCCTTGTCCGTGGCCGTTTCCCTGACTTTGGCCCGCACAGCGCTCTCTACCTTGGAGCGGGTAGCGCTGTCCTTCATGCTCTGTTCCACCTGCTGGTTGATCGCGGACTGCACGGAAGACTGCTTCATTTGCGTATCGGTCAGCGAATCGATCTGCGCCTGACCCGCGGAGGAATTGACCTGCGCATCGACGCGGCTTGCAATATCGCTCTTTGTGGAAGACTGGCTCATCTTCTCGTCCACGATGGCCTTGATCTGAGCCTCACTGTCGCTCTCGGCATAGGCCACGCCCAGCAGAGTGTTCCAGAGGGAAGCGGTCTTTTCTTCTTGCGTGTCCTCACTCGTTGTGTTCTCGGTCGCATCCGTGGTCACGGGTGCTGCCGTGGCTTCGGGCTCGGGCGTTGCCGTGGCTTCGGGTTCGGGTGTTGCCGTCGCATCGGGGGTGGTGTAGCTTGCACGCACCTGGGCCTCGATCTCGGCACGTACCTGCCTGGTCACTTCGCTTTCAACCTGGGAGCGGTAGCTTGCGGCCACCTCGGAGCGCACCTGCTTGCGGTAGGCCTCGGTCACGCTGTCGGTCACGGCACTGCGCAGCTGCGCATCCACTGCCGCCTTGCCTTCATCGGAGTTCATGTAGGCATCGACATTTGCGTCGATCTGCGCCTGCACGTCGCTGCCGGCCAGCTGCTTGGCGATTTCCTTGTCCAGATCCGACTGGCTGGGGTTGCGCACGGCGCTTTCCACCTGCTTGCGCACGGCGGCGGTGACCTTTTCCGTCACGCTCTGGCGCACGACCGGCTCGACCTTGGCCTGCACCTGTTCGCGCACGGCCGCTTCAACCTTCTGATGCACAAGCTCTTCTGCGCCTGCCTCGACCTGGGCACGCACCTGCTCTTCCACGGCGGCGGTCACCTTGTCGGTCACCTGCTGCCTGGCAACGGCGTTGACCTGGCTGACGACCTCCTGACGCACGGCGGCATTGACCTTGCTCTTGAGCGTCTTGTCCGCCTGTTCGAGGACGTAGTCCTCGACGTTGGCGAGAAGTTCGTCTTCCAGACGCTCGATCTCCTCGGCATAGTTGTCGGCCGTCAGCGTGTGCAGCTCAATGCCCAGCTTGTCAAAGTCGGACTTCTTTTCTTCCAGACCCTCGTTGGCGGTGTCCATGATGGCATTCACGATCTGACGTGCACCATCCACCAGATCATCGCTGTTCCCGTCGATTTCCTCAAGGCCGTCCTTCAGTTCGCCCGCGCCGTCATAGAGCTTCTGAGCGCCGTCGAGCAGCTCGTCCATGGCGTCGTTGAGCTTGTCAGTGATGGCATCGGTGTCGAAGCTGAGCGTCAGCTCGCCGTCCTCGTCCAGATCGTTGAAGATCGAGCAGACAGCCATGGTGTAGGTGCCGTCAAAGGAGAAGTCGGTCACGTCCGCCTCGATGCGGGCGGTGGTGGGGATTTCCTTGTCCAGATCGATGTCCAGGTCGATATCCTCATCCAAGTCTTCCTCGAGCTGCGCCTTGTCGTCCTCGACGCGATCACGGTATTCGCTCAGGTTCAGCGCTTCCTCCAGACCCGGCAGGCCGTAGCAGATCGCCAGCGTGCGATCGCCGATGGTCAGCACACGGCCGTTGGTGATTTCAAGGTTTGAGAATGTCTCATCATCGGCCAGCATCACGGTGGCCATCAGGAAAGGAAGAGGAAGGGACACGGTCTCGCCGTCCAGCTCATGCTCCTCATAACGGGTCGCGCTGTACTCGATGTCGATGGCCAGATGACCGCTCTTGCCGGCCAGTTCCTCGGCGGTGATGCTCTCGCCGTCCAGCGTATAGCTGATCGATACGCCCACCGGCAGAGGATCGCTGCCGTTGCCTTCGTAGCGGATGTCCGCGCCGTCGGCGTTCCAGGTCAGCTCGCCGTCGTTGTTTTCAAACGTCTCGTCGCCGCCCATGTTTTCGATGTCCGTCAGGCGGCTGTAGTCGGAAATTGTCTCGCTGCCGTCATGATTGTACAGATGTTCGCTGACCGTGATGCTGCCGGGTATGCCGTTGGCATCCGCGATCACATATACCATTTCCTTCTTGTCTTCCTCAGCCAGTGCACAGGGGAGCAGTGCGCCCAGCAGCAGCACAGCTGCCAGAGATGCGGATATTATCTTTTTCATGCCTCAGGAGCCTCCTTCACAGCTTTCACTTTCATGCCAAGGGTTGTATGTCTTATCAGACCGTCGCAGAGCATCAGCAGTGCGGGCAGTATCAGTATCACGCAGAGCATGCTCACGATTGCACCGCGTGCCATCAGCATACACATGGAGCTGATGATGTCGATGTCGGAATAGACGGCCACGCCGAAGGTCGCGGCAAAGAGTCCCATGCCGGAGACCAGTATGGAGGGTATCGAGGTGCTCAGCGCCGTGACGACGGCATCGTGCTTGCTTTGGCCCGCAGCACGCTCGGCCTTGTAGCGCGTGGTCATCAGTATGGCATAGTCCACCGTCGCGCCCAGCTGTATGGTCGATATGCATATCGGCGCGATGAAGGGCAGCGACTGTCCCAGATAGTGCGGCAGGCCCAGGTTGATGAACACTGCCAGCTCAATGACCGCAATCAGTATAAACGGCAGGCTCAGGCTCTTTTCCACCAGCATGATGATCACGAAGATCGCCACGATGGAGACCGCATTGACCACCTGGAAGTCGTGATCGGTGGTCTCGATCATGTCCTTCATGCAGGGCGCCTCGCCGATGAGCATGCCGCCCTCGTCGTACTTCTTCAGTATCGCGTTGAGCTGATCGATCTGGTCGTTGCAGTCATCGCTGGCCACCTTGTATTCGGAGTTGATCAGCATCAGCTCCCAGCGGTCGGACTTGAGGATCGATACGATGGAGTCCGGCAGCATCTCCTCGGGGAAGGAGGAATCGACGAAGGTTTCAAGCCCCAGCACATACTTGACGCCGTCGACCTGTTCCATCTCATTGATCATGTTCTTCTTGTCCTTGGAGGAGATGTCCGCGTCCACCAGCACCATGTGCGTGGAGGCGATGTCGAAGGTGTCGCGCAGCTTGCTGTTGGCAATGACGTATTCGATGTCCTGCGGCAGGCACTCGCCCAGATCGTAGTAGACCTCGTCGTTGGTCTTGCTGTAGCCGTAGTAGGCGGGGTAGAGCAGTATCGCAAATATAATCAGGAACACGGGGAAGATCTTGACAAGCCGTTTGGAGAGCTTCGTCATGTCCGGTATGATGCTGCGGTGCTTGGTCTTCTGCAGCGGCTTGTCCAGTATCAGCACCATGGCGGGCAGCACCGTCACGCAGGCCAGCACGCCCAGCACGACGCCCTTGGCCATGACCAGACCCAGATCCAGGCCCAGTGTGAAGGTCATGAAGCACAGTGCGGCAAAGCCCGCGACCGTGGTGATCGAACTGCCGATGACGCTCGTGAGCGTCTCATGAATGGCGTAGACCATCGCTTCCTTCGGGTCATCGTAGTGCGTGCGCTGCTCGTTGTAGCTGTGCCAGAGGAAGATGGAATAGTCCATCGTGACGGCCAGCTGCAGCACCGCGGCCAGTGCCTTGGTGATGTAGGATATCTCACCGAAGAAGTAGTTTGTGCCGAGGTTGATCAGCACCGCGATGCCGATGCACGCCAGGAACACGAAAGGCACCAGCCAGCCGTCCAGCAGCACCAGCATGGCCACGCAGGCCAGCATCACGGCAATGCCCACGTAGATCGGTTCTTCCTGCTCGCACAGATCCTTCAGATCCGTGACCAGCGCGGACATGCCCGATACGAACACCTGCTTGCCCGCCAGTGCGCGGATCTCGCGTATGGCATCCATGGTTACGTCTGCCGAGGTCGCCGAGTCAAAGAAGACGGCCATCAGCGTTGCGTCACCGCTGTTGAAGGCATCGTAGAGTTTCCGGGGCAGCATCTCCATGGGCATGGACAGATCCGCAAAGGAATCGTACCAGACCACGGAATCGACGTGCTCCACCTGCTCAATTTCAGACTTGAGCTTGGATACGTCCTTGGCGGGCATGTCCTCGACCACCAGCAGGGAGAACGCGCCCTTGCCGAAGTCCTCCATCAGTTCATCCTGACCGATGACCGTGTCCATGGAGTCCGGCAGGTAGTTGAGCATATCATAGTTGATGCGCGTGGACAGCATGCCGATCGTGGACGGTATCAGCAGCAGCAGCGCAAGAATCAATATCGGAACACGGAATTTTACGACTGCTCTTGAAAATCGCATGGGCATTGAACCTCCTTTTGTACTTTATCAGAATCTGTCATCAACCTCGACCTCGATCACGTCGGGGCGGGCATTTCGGACAATCTTCACCGCGCACAGCGTCACGCAGAGATTGAGCGCGCCCTCCGACAGCAGCGCGATGCCCAGAAGCAGCATCATCAGCTGCGCACCCTCGACGGGACGGAATATGGCCACGATGCCGATGAGCGCCGCCAGCACGCCCAGCGCCAGTATCAGCCACCAGCGCTCCAGCCCGAAGCGTCTGGAATCCAGCGCGGTCTGCACCTTGAGCAGGCCGTCACCGGTGATGCAGATGCCCACGATCAGGCAGAGCAGGTGCATGGCCGTGCCCGGCTGCAGCAGCAGCAACGCGCCCAGCACCACCATCAGCAGCCCGAAGGCCAGGTCATACTGAAACGCCAGACGGTAGAGATCCCTTGAAAAATAGCCTGTGAGCTTGAGCAGCCCCATTATGATCAGCATCACACCGGCCACAACGCCGATCAGTGAAACCGACAGGTCGGGACATATGATCATCACCAGCCCCAGCACCATCAGCAGCACCGAGGCGATGATGCAGCCCGTCTTTGCAAAGCGAACCGCTCCGATACGCATACCGTTGCCTCCCATCAATCTTTATGCTACCAGTATAGGCGCAGACGCACTTTTTCGCTACGGACATTTGGGGGCGAATGTTCCAAAAACAGACATTCGGCGCGATTTGCCGAAAAACCGGGCAAATCGCGCCGAATGCACAAAATCAGCTGGTGGCCAGTGATTAGTGACTAGGGATCCCCTGATTAATTCGGCGGCGAATCTGAGCGTGCCTTTTGCGCTATCTGCTTCGTACGCACCCGCCGCACTGCGCCTTCGCGCAGCGCTGCCGGAGGCTCTGCATAGCAGAACCTCCGGTGCGTATTCGCCGAGGAGCGACTGCTATAGCAAAAATCTCGATTTACATCCAGTAAACCTTCGATTTTTGCAATTGCATCTAGCACAAAATTCACTGCTCAGCTTACCACCTCATTTAATCAGTGTATCCCTAGTTGAATGGTGAGGGTTTGCGGGTTTAACTTGACGCCGGTGCACAAACCCGTACAATTTCACT
>CAVINP010000095.1:0-7423 GCA_963643985.1 bacterium | reverse complement strand
GCAGTGTTTGTTTGTGTATTTTTATGCTATTTTAACTTGCAATATGCAGGAGGGTTTAGTTATGGCAGACGTTCGCGAACTGACACTTACAGATAAGAGAAAACTGGAAGCCGAGATGGAGGAGCTGCTCGAGGCGAAAAAGCGCGTGGCCGAGGAAATTCAGACGGCACGCGGCTTCGGCGATCTGTCCGAAAATGCAGAGTATGATGCTGCCAAGAAGGAAGAGGCCCGTGTTTACGGCCGCATCGGCGAACTGGAGCAGCTGCTGCGCACGGCAAAATTCATCGATGATTCCGCCGCAGGCTCCGATGAGGTGGCTCTGGGCACCGTCGTTCGCGTTCTGGACAAGGAATACAACGAGGAGGACGAGTACACGCTGGTCGGCTTTACCGAGGCCGACCCGCTGAAGCTGTTCATCTCCAACGAGTCTCCCATCGGAATCGCATTGATGGGCAAGCATGTGGGCGAGACGGTCGAGGTCGATGCCCCCGGCGGCAAGATCGAACTGGAGATCCTGAGCATCCGCAAGCGTTGATTATTCCGCTTCAACCGGCATGTCGATCACACGCCGGTTTTTTAACGACATCCGTCTATAAGAGGAGATATTTATTATGGCAGAAGAGCTGAACAACAACGCTGCACCCGAGATGACCCAGCAGGAACTTTCCGAGCAGAATCGCATCCGTCTGGAAAAGCTGCAGGCGCTGATGGACAACGGACAGAACCCCTACCTGATCACCACCTACGATGTCACCGATCATTCCGCAGACATCATTTCTCATTATGTCGAAGGTGAGCAGAAGCAGGTTTCCATCGCGGGCCGCATGATGTCCCGCCGCGTGATGGGCAAGGCCAGCTTTGCGCATCTGCAGGATTCCGAGGGCAAGATCCAGATTTACGTGCGCCGCGACGATGTCGGCGAGGACAATTACAAGGCCTTCAAGGGCTACGATATCGGTGACGTGATCGGCGTCAAGGGCTTCGTCTTCACCACCAAGACCGGTGAGGTCAGCGTACATGCGCAGGAAATCACGCTGCTGACCAAGTGCCTGCACCCGCTGCCGGAGAAGTTTCACGGCCTCCAGGACACCGACACCCGCTATCGCCAGCGCTATCTGGACATGATCGTCAACCCCGACGTGAAGGAGACCTTCGTGCGCCGCAGCAGGATCATGCGCGAACTGCGTGCCTTTCTGGACGGCCGCGGCTTCCTGGAGGTCGACACGCCCATCCTTACGCCCTTTGAGATAGGCGCATCGGCGCGTCCGTTCTATACGCACCATAATTCTCTGAATATGGACATGGTGCTGCGCATCGAGACCGAGCTCTACCTCAAGCGTCTGATCGTGGGCGGCATGGATCGCGTATACGAAGTCGGCCGCATCTTCCGCAACGAGGGCATGGACACCAAGCACAATCCGGAGTTCACCACCATCGAGCTGTATCAGGCCTATACGAACTTCCGGGGCATGATGGATCTGGTCGAGGACATGATGAAGACCGTGGCGCAGAAGGTCTGCGATTCACTCGTGGTTCCGTATCAGGGAAATCAGATCGATCTGGGCCACTGGGAGCGCCTGACCATGATCGAAGCCGTCAAGAAGTACAGCGGCGTGGACTTTAATGACTGGCAGAGCGACGAGGACGCCATTGCCTGCGCCAAGGCCCACAATGTGGATCTGCCCGAGGTGCCGACGCGTGGCGCAATTCTGGCGGAGTTCTTCGATGCCTTTGTCGAGGACAAGCTCATTCAGCCGACGTTCATCTACGATTATCCCGTCGAGATCAGCCCGCTGGCCAAGCGCAAGCCCGATGACCCGATGTTCACGGAACGTTTCGAGTACTTTATCAACGCCACCGAGTTCGGCAATGCCTTCACGGAGCTGAATGACCCCATCGACCAGCGCGGCCGCTTTGAGCGCCAGGTGGCCGAGCGCAAGGCTCTGGACAAGGATTGTCGTGCGCAGGTGGACTATGATTTCGTCAATGCCCTTGAATACGGCATGCCCCCGACGGGTGGTCTGGGCTTTGGTGTGGACCGCCTGATGATGCTGCTGACCGACTCCGCCAGCATCCGCGACGTGCTGCTCTTCCCGACAATGAAGCCTTTGGGCAGCGACAAGTGACGAAAAGTGCGATAGAATCGGGGTTTTCGAGCATCGATACCCCCTCTAACCTTACCACCTTACCACCAACTTACCACCAATTTTTGAAAAAGATCTGAAAGACATTCCGTAAACCAGCCTTACCACCGGAGGAACCAAGGAAAACCCTCCGGTGGTTTTTCATACCACCACCAATTAAGTCAGATTGTTCTTTAACAAGAATAACCTGACTTTTTTTGTGCCCATTTTCAAGGAGGATAGACCATGAGTGAAAGCTACGCATACGACAAACCAAAAGACTGCAGATTCTGCTATTTCTATGACAGGCACAAGGGATGTTGCCTGAACATCTGCTATTACCGGGTGCCGGAGAAGCCCAAGAGCAAATGCGACGACTGCCCCTACAACAAGCCCGGGCCATGCATCGGCTGGTGTACGAAGGACATCATCCGCTCCGTTAGGGGGTATACCAAGTGAAGTCGGATTACTTCTACGGCGAGCAGGCGGAACAGTTTTCCTTCTACCGCATCCCCAAAGCGCTGTTCACGCAGGAGCGCTTTAAGTGCATATCAACCGAGGCCAAGATCCTCTACGGCATACTGCTGGATCGCATGAGCCTGAGCAAGCGCAACGGCTGGCTGGACGAGGACGGTCGGGTGTTCATCGTATTCACGCTGGACGAGATCAAGGAGTCTATGGGCTGTGCGGATCAGAAAGCAGTCAAACTGCTCGCCGAATTGGATGACAAGGCTGACCTCATTGAGCGCCGTCGCCAGGGACTCGGAAAGCCCAACATCATCTACGTCAAAAACTTCGTTGCCGGTGCGACTGACAACAGTTTAAAGCTATCGGAATCACAGTTCAAGAACTGTGAAAATCATAATTCAGGAGCTTTGAAAATCGCAGATCAAGAACTTCCCAAATCACATTCTAATAAGACTGATAAGAGTAAGACTGAAATAAGTGAGACTGATATCTATCCTATCCTTTCCGAACAGATCACAAATCACGGCCGGGAGACGACGGATCGGATGGGATCGGATGCGATTGAGCGACAGCGTTTCAGGTTCATTCTGGAGGAAAATCTGGAGCTTGATACCCTGCTGGAGAACAATCCCACGGATCGGGATACCATCCGCGAGATTGTGGAGCTCATGCTCGACACCATCTGTTCCAAACGCAAGATCATTCGTGTCGCCAAGGACGACAAGCCTCACGAAGTCGTGAAGGATCAGTTTCTCAAGATCCATGCTGAGCACATCGAATATGTGCTCAAATCCATGCACGAGAGTCCCGGCAGGATTCGCAACATCAAGCAATACCTGTTGACCGCTCTATACAATGCCCCGTTGACCATGTCGAGCTACTTTGACGCGCTGGTGCGCAGCGATATGGCCGACGGGGTCATTTGATTCCGGGAGGTGATGTAAATTGGCAAATCAGGAACACGACAAGGCGATTCAGACGCAGGGCGCACGCGATTCCCCCGCAGTCGGGATGGCGGTGGCCGAACAGGTGGTCATGATACTGCTGAATCAGATCAAGCCCTTCAAGGATCATCCGTTCAAGGTGCGCGATGATGATGAACTCATGCAGGACACCATCGACAGCATCATGGCGGACGGTGTGATCAACCCGATACTCGTGAGGCCCACACAGGACGGCAAATTCGAGATCGTCTCCGGTCACCGCAGATTCCGCGCATCGGAGCTGGCGGGCAAGAAGGATATCAAGGCAATCGTGCGCGAGATGGACGACGATACCGCCGTCATCACGATGGTGGACAGCAACATTCAGCGTGAGGACATCTCACCAATGGAACGAGCGAAGGCATACAAAATGAAAATGGATGCCCTTCGTCGTAAAGCCGGAAGACCATCGAAAACGCAGGAACAGGAGGTTTCCGAAAATGGTGGTCAAAATGGCCACAATTTTCGCGGCGTAAAAAGCCGTGATCTGTTGGCTGAAAACACTAATGATAGTGCCCGTACGATTCAACGCTACATCCGCCTTAATGAACTTCAACCCGAACTTCAGCAGATGGTGGATGACGGCACGCTTTCGCTCACGCCGGCAGTGGAGCTGTCATACCTCACGCATGACGAGCAGACGCAGTTTCTTGAGGCAATGGACTATTCGCAGAACACACCCTCCCTGTCGCAGGCGCAACGGCTCAAGAAACTCAGCCGAGACGGAAAATGTACGCAGGAAGCCATGCGCAGCATCATGTCCGAGGAGAAAAAGAGCGAGATTGACCACCTGACCCTCAAAGGCGATGTGCTTCGGAAATACTTCCCCAAATCATTCACCCCCATGCAAATGCAGGAGACCATTCTCAAACTGCTGGACGCATGGCAGAAAAAACGGATGCGCCAAAGCGAGCGCTGAAAGGAGATCCAATGGCAAACATTATGCTCAATATCGAAGGTGACCTGAATATCTTTCTCGGCAACGATTCCTCTGCGCCCTGTTGCATGGCGGACGACGGCGATGAGGTCAATACGACTCGTGTCGCGGCGACCGATGCGGACGACAATTTCTTCGAGGACGATTTCGAGGGAGACGATGAGGATGACAACATCGGCGACGATGAAGAAGGCTGTGACGACGAGGATGACTTCGACGACGAGGATGACGATGACTTCTCGGACGGCTATGCGTCCGATGTGCTCTTCGCCTGTCCCGGCTTGGCAAGCGTTCCCGCATCGTTTGAAGCCGCGATGAAGACGATCATCAAGTGCGGCGGCGTGGATTGCGTGGAGCCTATGCCCGCCTTTGATCTGCTGGCCGCCTTCAACAGCGACTGCATCATCCGCGACCGCAAGGGCAATATGTTCCTCGCAGGACCCATATTCATCTTCAGAACCGAGGACTTCGAGCTTGTTCCGCTCACGCTGAAGGAGATCGAAGTGGCGAACGAGGTCCTCACCTCTGCCACCGAGCGCCTGGATAACGGTCACGGCAAGCTGTTGCCCGTGTTCGCACTGTGAGGTGGCAGCATGAAGGAATTTGAGGTGACCATCACCGAGACGCTTCAAAAGTCCGTGACCGTGGAGGCAGCCACGCGCAACGATGCGCAAGCCATCGTCGAGGAAATGTGGAACAAGGGCGATGTGGTGCTGGATGCGGACAATTTCGTCGGCGCGGAGTTCGCCTGTGATGACGGTCATGAGATCGAAGCCAATCGGCAGATCGAGGTGCTGCTGGTCGAACCCGGCCGGTACGCACGTATGGCAACCATCGGTGCAGATCTGAAATCCATGCAGGATATTGTCGGCGGCAGCATACAGGAGGCGTTCTTCTTCAGGGATCCGGTGTCCGTGGTCTGCAATGAAGAGGGCAAGCTGGACGGTCTGCCGCTGAACCGCGCCATACGGGATGACAATGGGCAAATCGTAGACATCATCGCCGGCACTTTCTTCGTCTGCAGTACGGAGGGCGAGCACTTTGCATCCCTGCCGCAGGCATTTCGCGAGAAGTACGAGGATCTGTTCAAGAAACCTGAGACCTTTCTGAAAATGGGTCGCAGCGTATTGGCGATCCCCGTTGAGCCTGTTGCCACCACGGCAAAAGCAGACAAGAAGGCGCACGGCATGGAACTGTGAGGCATACGCTTCCACTGCATTATCAACGAACGGAGGTGATGATCTTTGCAGGAGGAGGTTGAACACAGAACCGTGACGCTGGCCATATCCGGCGCGAAGCTGACCGGTCGCACGCTCAAGTGGGCACTGCGCCAGTACCTGAACCATCGCAGCAAGGTCAAGGCGCGAAACGTTACGCCCAAGGGCAAGCAGACGGTCAAGCAGCTGGTCGGCCAGAATCAGGGCGTGCAGAACATCGAGATCAACGACAAGAACATCCGCGACTTTGACCGCGTCGCCCGCAAGTACGGCATCGACTACGCCGTCAAGAAGGATACCACGGCGGATGTTCCCAAGTATCTCGTGTTCTTCAAGGCGCGGGACGGCGATGCACTGAACGCGGCCTTTCGTGAGTACACGGCGGTTGTCTCCAAGAAAATGGACAAGCCGTCCGTCATACAAAAGCTGCGCGGCATCAACCCGCTTAAGAAGGCAGCGAAGAAGGACAAGGTGCGCCACAAGGACAAGGGGCTGGAGCTATGAGCATGAACGGCATGAATGTGAGCAAGAAACTCAAGAAACGGCTGATACTCGGCATACCGTATCTGCTCTTTGCCTACCTCTTCGGCAAAGCGGCGCAGGCCGTTCGGCTATCGCCCGGAACGGACGCAAGCCGGAAACTGCTGCACCTGAAGGACGGCTTTGCCGCAGCACTTGCGAATCCGCTGCCGAGCTTTAATCCCAGGGATCTGCTCATCGGCATCGCTGGCGCGGTAGTTGTGGCGATTGCGGTCTACACCAAGGGCAGGAATGCCAAGAAGTTTCGCAAGAACACGGAATACGGCTCCGCCCGCTGGGGTACGCACGAGGACATCGCACCGTACATCGATTCGAATTTTCAAAACAACATCCTGCTCACGCAGACGGAAAGGCTCACGATGAACTCCCGTCCAAAGGATCCAAAGACCGCCCGCAACAAAAACGTGCTGGTTGTGGGCGGCTCCGGTTCCGGTAAGACGCGCTTCTTCATCAAGCCCAATCTCATGCAGCTGCACAGCTCCTACGTCGTGACGGATCCCAAGGGCAGCCTGCTCATCGAATGCGGGCGGCTGCTGCAGGGTACAGGCTACAAGATCAAGGTCTTCAATACCATCAACTTCAAAAAATCCATGCATTACAATCCCTTCGCCTACATTCACAGCGAAAAGGACATACTCAAGCTCGTGAACACGCTCATCACCAACACCAAGGGCGACGGCAAGGGCGGCGATGATTTCTGGCTGAAGGCGGAGACCCTGCTGTACACGGCGCTCATCGGCTACATCTACTACGAAGCCCCGAAGGAAGAGCAGAACTTTGCCACGCTGGTCGAGTTCGTCAATGCGATGGAAGTCAGAGAGGAGGACGAGAGCTTTGAGAACAACGTAGATATCGCGTTTCGCCAGCTGGGTGAGCGCGATCCGAATCATTTTGCCGTGCGGCAGTGGAAGAAATACAAACTCGCTGCGGGAAAGACAGCGAAAAGCATCAACATTTCCGCCGGTGCGCGTCTTGCTCCCTTTGATATTCAGGAGCTTCGGGAGATCACCATGTATGACGAGCTGGAACTGGATACGCTGGGCGGCACCAGGAAGGGCGACACGCAGAAAACCGCGCTGTTTCTCATCATGAGCGATACAGACAGCACCTTCAATTTCCTGATTTCCATGGTATACAGCCAGCTTTTTAACCTGC
>CAVINP010000094.1:0-7576 GCA_963643985.1 bacterium | reverse complement strand
AGACCTATACCGTGGACTTCATCTCCGGCAGAGCGCTGCGCGAGATGGAGCCTGCGGCAAAGATGTACGGACGCATTGTGGCTGCAGCCAATGCTGCGGCCAAGAGCGAGGAAGTGCCTGATGTCAGCGACATCAGTATCCCCGATGCCATGGACGAAATGGTGAAGTGGTTCTGCCTGCTGTTCGGCAATCAGTTCACGCCGGATGATGTGCTGGACGGTTATCCCGTGGATCGTCTTATGCACGATATGGCACTGGCGCTCATGGCCGTGCAAACGCAGACCACGGAAGTGCTCAGCGAGTTCCCTACGAAGGCGGCGACGGCAGAGACGAAAAGTCAAAGCTGACGCTGCCTGATTTTATCTACACCACCTATAACAGCCTTTTGGAAGGCGGTTGGCGTATGCGCGAGATAGACGACATGGATATGCTCGGCTTCTTGCGTATACGCGCTTTTAATGCCCGGAAGCAGCATAAAGAAAAGAACGAACCGAAGCCCGGCTACATTGACAGCGTGTGGCCGGGGCTGAAGCCTTGATGCAAGCGTTATAATCCGTGCAGATTCCTACGTTTCTCTGCCTCATAGTACACGCGGTCATCCGCACGTGCCGAAATGATTATGATGATCATGGCATCATCCTGCTTTTGCAGCGCATATACAACACGCAGCCCGGCTTTCTTGAATTTGATCTTGTAAAGCCCGGCCAGTTTGCTGCCTGCAAAATTGCCGAGCGGCTTTCCGTAGCCGTCCGGATATCCGGGATTTTGAGCGACCTTACGGATGCCCTTCAGAATTTCCGGACGCACGGATTGATTCAGTGACGCAAGGTCGTTTTCGGCTTCCGGCAGGAACCTGATTTGCCAGGTCATTCGATCTCCACATCCTCTGCTGCATCAATATCGGCATCCGTAATGCCAAGGTCATGCATCACATCTGCTTCAGAACGTGCATTGCTTACGTTGTTGCCGGCAAGACGCTCCTGCGCAAGCAAAAGCAGTTTGTAGTTCTCCTCGATCTCAGCCAGACGACCAAATTCATCCGGAGAAAGCAGAATCGCTGCAGGCGTGTTATTCTTCAACACAACAAGTTGGGGTTCATTCTTAAGTCGATCGAATACTTCCGTAGCCTTGCCTTTGCTGAATTGCGAAATGGATACGAGCGAACGAAGTGTTTCAGTGCTGATAGCCATACTCAATCCCCCTTTCCGGTCTATCTGTATTATATGGCAAACGCAAGTAAAAATCAACTATGTTCTGAAAATATTCCTACTATATTCCGAATGAAAGGAGGTCAATACTATGGCTGAAACCCTGCGTGATCTTGTGGTATCGCTGTCGCTGAACAGTGATAATTTCACGCGCAACATCAAATCCATTACCCGCCAGATACAGGAGGCGCAGTCGGAGTTCCGCCTCGCTTCGTCCGGCATACAGAACTTCGAGACCACGACCACAGGCTTGTCCACGAAGCTGTCCACCCTGCAGCGCATCTTTCAGTTGCAGACAGAGGCTGTCGGCCAGTATGAGCGTGCCCTCGATGCCGCCCGGGCGAAGCTGCAGGAGTGCTATTCCCGCGAAGGGGATTACGCCAATCGCCTGGCAGATGCCAAGCAACGGCAGTCGGAAGCCGCCGAACAGGTACAGAACGCCACTGCGGTATATGAAAACTACAAGAATACGCTCGGTGAGACGGACAGTGCGACCATAGCTGCTGCGGAAAACCTTGAGGCAGCCAAACAGGATTATGCGGCTGTCACGGAAGAGGTCACCAAACTGGAAGGTCAGCACGCCGCACTGACAAAGGCCACCCAGAATGCCGCAGACGCGGTTTCCCAGGCCAACGTCAGACTGAACAATGCCAGAACAGCCCTGCAGGGGACGCAGACGGAGATCAACAGTACCAATCAGGCACTTGTTCTATCGCAAAACAGCTGGAATACCGCTGCGGAAGCCATGGAAAACAGCCGCACAGCCGTTGCATCCATCAGCCGGCAAATGCAGACCGCAGAGAGCCGGTTCAGGCTGGCAGCGGCCGGTGTCAATACGCTGGACGGTTCCGCAGATCGTCTGGGTGGCAGGCTTACGCTGCTGAGCGCAAAAACGACGCTCCTGACGGAAAAGGTCAGTCTCCAGCAGCGTGCGGTTGAGCAGCACAAGATCGCGCTCGAAGCAGCCAAGCAGCAGCTGGAAGCGGCCAAGGCCGCCAATGACCCGGAGAAGATCCGTCAGGCGACAGACGCCGTCGAAGAAGCACAGGCTGCACTGAACAATGCGCAGGCCGAGCTGATCGAAACCACCCGCGAGCTGGATGCCGCGTCCTCCTCATGGACATCGTTCGGCGTTGTCATGAACAGCATCAGCGAGAGTGCTGCCCGCGTCAGCGAAACAACCGGCAGGATCGGCAGAACGCTGACCACGACGTTGACCACGCCCATTGCGGCACTGGCGACTACGGCGGTAAAATCCAGCATTGACTTCGAATCGGCATTTACCTCTGTCAGGAAGACGGTGGATGCCAGTGAAGCAGAGTTCGGTGTGCTGTCCGATTCCGTAAAAGAAATGTCTACCGAGATTGCCGCCGGCACGTCTGAGATTGCAGAGGTCATGGCCACCGGCGGTCAGTTGGGCATCCATACCGAGAATCTGCAGGAATTCACCCGAGTCATGATCGACCTGGGCAATTCCTGCGAGGATCTGGATGCCAATGAAGCGGCAACGTCGCTGGCGAAGTTCGCCAACGTCATGGGCACGGACCAGTCGCTGTTCTCGAATATCGGCTCTACGGTCGTCGACCTTGGCAATAATTTCGCTACGACCGAAGAACCCATCATGACCATGGCACAGCGTCTTGCCGGTGCCGGCAAACAAGTGGGCCTTACGGAGGCGCAAATCCTCGGATTTTCTGCCGCACTGTCCTCTGTCGGTATTACGGCTGAGATGGGCGGCTCGGCGTTTTCCAAGGCACTCATTAAAATGGAGGTTGCCGCCGAGACCGGCGGCGAAGCACTGGAGGACTTTGCTTCCGTCTCCGGTATGTCGGCAGAGCAGTTCAAGGCACTCTGGGACTCCGACCCGGCTTCTGCCTTCATGGCCTTTATACAGGGGCTTGCGCAGATGGACGATGAGGGTATGTCGGCAATCGCCACACTGAATGAGATCGGCATATCCGAAGTGCGCCTGCGCGACACCTTATTGCGCTCTGTCAACGCAACCGACCTGTTCACCGAAGCCCTGGCCATGGCCGACAGCGCATGGGAAGAAAATACTGCCCTTTCGACGGAGGCCAACAAGCGCTATGCGACCACGGCCAGTAAGCTGACGAATCTCAAGAACAAGGCCGTGCTGGTCGCACAGACCTTCGGTGACGACCTGAATCCCACGATCCGCAATGTCATTGACGGCGTAAGCAGTTTCATAGACAAGCTCGCATCACTGGACAGTGCCCAGCGCGTGCAGATTGTGAAGATTGCCACGATTGTCGCTGCCATCGGCCCTGCGTTTCTGGCGATCAGCAAGGTGGCCAAGATCACGAGCACGGTGACCGGCGCCATAGGCACATTTGCCACGGCAGTCGGCAATGCCGGCGGAGGGTTCAAGGGCTTTATGTCCGTGCTGAACAACTCGCCTGCGGTATGCGTTGCCGTTGCGGCAGGTATTGCTGTCGGTACAGCTGCGCTCATCGACTATGCCTCCGGTGCCAAACAGGCTCGGGATGCGCTCAACGGCATGGAAGAGACCGCCAATAACTGGAAAAACAATAATGCCGAGACCTTTTATGGTACGAGCGAAGGGCTGGCAGCTTTCGGTATGTCCGAGAGCGATTTCACTGAGGATAAAGAAAACGCGCAGTCGTGGATAGACGGTGTACTGGCTGTATGGTCGGACGGACAGAAGGACACAGACGAGATCGTTGCGCAGTGGACGGATTCGTTCAAGGCGCTCACCGGTTCCACACGCACGGAGTTGCAGGAACTCAAGGATACCGCCGATGAGAGCGGGTACTCGAGCCTGTCCGAGCAGCTGGCCGCGGACATCGAGACATTGGACAGCATGGATGCCGAGATAGAAGCCCTGCTGAAGAAGCGGCAGAACGGCAATCTGACGGATGCCGACAAGATCCGCCTGCAGGAACTTATCGATGCCAAAGAAGCCATTGAAATCAAGTACAGGCTCACAGCCGAAGACACCAACGGTTTCCGGAGCATACGCGACAAGGTACAGACCGAAATTGCCAAGGCCCAGGCGCGTGGCGAAGGCGATGCGGACGTCAGTGTATATCAGGATGCAGTTAAGGCCGCTGCCGAAGGGCTGGCCACGGTCAATGCGCAGATTGACAGCGAGTATGACAAACAGTATGCTGCCATCCAGCTCATCGAGGATGCGCAGGAGCGGCAGACGGCATTTGAAGAACTGAATGCGCAATACATCGAACAGCGCAAGGCTGCCGCACAGGAGTATGCCGAAACACTGGCATCGGTCATCATGCCGGTATGGAATCAGCCGGAGATACAGGAAGCCGGTGAACAGGTGGATCAGCTGTATCAGAAGCTGCGCCAATACAGCACAGCGACCGAATCGGAAAAGCCGGCCATACTGGAGGAAATCAACGAACTGACAGCCAATATGGACGAGGGCGCATTGAGCGAATACTACGGTATGCTCACCCAGATCCAGTCCCTGCTGGACAGCGGTATGTCCACGGAAGAGATCCGGAATCTGTTTCCGGAGATTGACGTCACGAGTGCTATGGAACAGCTGGCGGGCATACAGACCTACCTGAACGAATACGGTTCGACCTTCAGTGGCCTTAAATCCATGTTCGGCGAAGGTCTGTCCGAAGAAGTGCTGACCATTGCAACGGATCTGAACATGGACGGCGCGCAGGCACGGTGGAACGAGTTTGCGGCCAACCCCGGCGCAATCACGACCGATGCGGTCATCGCCAGCTATGACGATACCGGTGCCAGCAAGCAGCTGATGCCGAGTGCGGAGGCGACCGTCACGGCTTATACGGAAGCTACGGAGGGTGCAGATACATCGAATCTTGAGCCCGATGACATCACAGCATGGGTATTCAAATATCTAGAAGATAACGGCGTGGACACCACCAAACTGAAGCCGGAAGATATTACCGCTTATGTGGATGCCTTCGCGGAAGCCACCGGCTGCGACAAGTCAACGCTCATGCAGAACTTTACGGCCAAGATTGCGGCGTATGACGACACGGGCGCGATAAAGCCTACGCTTACCGTGACGATAGGGATTACCGGCTATGACCTGACGGCCTACAGGCAGTTTGTTGCCGCAAATCCCGTGGAAGTGGAAGGCATTGTCAAACTCGGTGAGGTGACGGATACGCCCACGGAAGTCTTGCTCGACCCGAATACCAAATTCTGGAGGGATGGCGTGGAGATTCCCGTAGATGCCGTGCCGCAGGAGCAGCTGACCTCGGATACCGTGGCCGTGCTCGACAGTGACGGTACGATGCATATACTCATCACGCCCGAAGTCACAGGTTCCAAGGAAGCCATAGAGCAGAGCGGCAGCGGTTTGACGGAGGATAAGGTCATATCCTCGATCTTCGGCAACTACCAGTCGAATAACCTGGGGTTCCTGAACGATATGTGGGGCTCCAATGTCTTTGATCGTATGCAAGCCCTGACCGACAAGCTCAACATGTATACCAAAAACATCAAGGACACATGGCTGGACTGGGACATCTTTGACCGTATCGGCAAGTACAACAGGGAAATCGGCGGCGAAATATCCACCGAAGATACTGCGGCACTGCAAAGCTATGTAGCTGAAGTGGTCACCGCGATCCGGAACGGCGAGGAAGTCAGCGAAGAAGATCTGAACCATCTGCAGATGATCATTGACTTCATCAACAGCCTGAACAGCAGCGGTGCCGGTGACAGTTTTATTGCCGGCATGGCGCAGAACCTGAACGGAGCCGGTATTACGACATCAGTCGAGACACTGGCCGGTGACCTGCAGACCAGTCTCGATACGGCCATGCAGGGCGTGGATGGCACAGAAACCGGTAAGCAGGTTGCCGCCGGTATCGGTGAAGGCATGGCTGGCGCAGATATGAGCGGTTCGGCAGAGACGACGGCGTCCAATACCGAATCGGATCTGGACACGGCCTACCAGATCAATTCGCCATCCCGGCGCATGAAGCCGATTGGCGCATACATTGCCGCCGGTATCGGTCAGGGTATGACAGAATATAATTTTGCCGGCGAGGCAGGTACAATAGCGGCCTCCATGCAGAGTGCGTTGCGTGCAAGTTTTACTGCCGGTGCATTCTACTCCATCGGCAGAAATGCCATGGCAGGCTGGCGCAATGGTATCACGAGTGGCACCTCCGGTGTGGTATCCGCCATCCGCTTGGCAGCGCGGAAGGCCGTGCAGGCCGCCAAGCGTGAGTTGGTGATAAAGAGTCCGTCCCATGTGTTCCGCGATGAAGTCGGTGCCATGATGATGAAAGGTATCGGTGTCGGCATTGAACAGGAAACCGACAAGCAGGCAAAGATCATTGCCAATGCGGCGCATTACCTGACGGGCGAGGCGAAGGAAGCCTCCATTGGCTACAACACATCATACGACCAGCGGCGGTATGACCAGTCATCGAGTGTAAGCGTCAGCGGCAACAGTTTCTACATTAACGACCAGCAGGATATACGGGATCTTGCTGTGGAGATATCTGCACTGACGAGGCGAACGCAACGTGGCAGGGGTATGCGGTTGGCATAAATAACTTGACTTTAAGGAGCATAAGAGCGTAAATGGCAGTACGCCAACAGATAGGAGGAGATATTCATGTCGTTTTATGTTCGCCCTGAAGCACTGGCCGTGCTGAGAGAGAAATATCCCAACGGGTGTACTGTGGAATTAATCGAAATGTGTGATCCCTACCGTGATATGCCGGCCGGCATGCGCGGAACAGTGCTCTTTGTTGATGATGCAGCCGGTATTCACATTCAATGGGAGAACGGTTCAACCCTTGCGGCATTGTATGGCATAGACAAAATCAAACGCGTAGACTGAATTCGAGACAATGAAACTGAGACTGCAAAGAAGGCATCGCTTCGGCGGGGCCTTTTTGGCGTAAGGAGGCAAAATGACTGATTATTTCATTTGGAACGGCACAAAAAGCACGGAATACGGTATCCATGTCTCCGAGCACCCGCCGATTACCCTGCCGGCAGAACGCCAGACATTTACCGATGTCCCCGGCAGGGCAGGCAGCCTGACCACGCTGGAAGGCGATGATGTCTACGACGACATGACACTGACCTGCACCTGCTGGATAGACGATCCCGCAAAGATTCCAGCCATTGCGCAATGGCTTAAGGGCGCGGGCAAGGTGACCTTCGCCACCAGATTAGGCGGATATTACGATGCACGGGTAACGAACCAGATACCGTTTGAGCAGGTGGTCAAAGGGCGTCCGCATCGCACATTTGCAGTGAATTTCAGATGCAAGCCGTTCTTCCGCTTGGACGACAGTCCGGAGATGACGATCTCGCGCTCCGGCGATTTCCTGACCAATCCCGGCTGCGTTGCTTCCAGA
>CAVINP010000093.1:0-7580 GCA_963643985.1 bacterium | reverse complement strand
TGCTATGTGGCAGACTGCCGACGGTCGAATCAAAGATTCGAGCGCGGCACCGCAGCAGACTGAGGGGTTTCGTTCTTCTGATCCCTCACCCCTCGCACGCCGCTTCCAGTGCGATGCGCACCATGCGGTCCAGGGCGCACTCGCGCACCTGCGGGCTTGCCTCCTCACCCGTGCAGGGGTTGTTCACGATCGTGCACAGGCACAGCGCGTTTTTGCCCGTGCGCATGCCCTCCAGATACAGCCCGGCCGATTCCATCTCGGCAGCCAGCACGTGCATCTTCTTCATGGTGGGGTCGTAGTCGATGTCGTCGTCGTAGAGCGTGTCCGAGCAGTACAGCGGCCCGATGCGCAGCGCATAGCCCAGACGTTCGGCAGCGTTGTGGGCCTTGAGCGTCAGTTCAAAGCTTGCCGTGGGGGCCAGCACGAAGGGAAAGCCGAAGTGCGCACCGAAGTTGGAGTCCGTGCTGGCGGAGGTACCCGCGACCACGTCCATGAGGCTCAGGCTCTCGTCGATGGCGCCCGCCGTGCCGATGCGGATGATATTGTCCACATCGTAGGCCTCAAAGAGCTCCCGCGCATAGATCGATACCGCGGGAATGCCCATGCCGCTGGCCATGACCGATACGGGCTTGCCGTGCCAGAAACCCGTGTAACCCTGCACGCCGCGAATGTCATTGACGAGCCGCGCATCCTGCAGATAGGTCTCGGCGATCCAACGGGAGCGCTTCGGATCCCCCGGCATCAGCACCGACTTCGCGAAATCACCCTTTTGTGCACTGTTGTGCCACGTGGGTGCGCATATTTTGCCTGCCATGTTACACCCTCCCACTTGAAAGTGAAGATATTTTGAGGTATAATGTAACCAAAGAGAGGAGATGTTCCCCCCCCCATGAGACTTCTTTTGATCGATGCCTGCCCCCGCTCGCATGACGCTTCGCGCAGCTACGCGTTGGGCGCGGCCTTCCGCGACGGGTTTGTGCGCCTGAGGCCGGACGCGCAGGTGCAGGAGATCCGCCTCTGCGACATGCAGCTGCGGCCGCTGGCCGAAGAGGACATCACCTCGGGCAATGCGTCTCCCGACGCGGCGGGGCTGGCGCAGGCGCGGCTGTTTGCCGCGGCGGACGCGATTGCGATATGCGCTCCCTACTGGAACTTTCTCTATCCCGCACTGCTGGCGACCTATCTTGAGAACATCTGCGTCAGCGGCATCACGTTCACCTATGTCAACGACCGCCCCCGTGGGCTGTGCCGCGCAAAGGCGCTGGCGTATTTCACCTCGGCGGGCGGCTGCATCGGCGAGAACGACTGGGGCTACAAATACATCCGCGCGATGTGCGGGCAGCTGCTGGGCATTCCCGCGTTTTATCACGCCGAGGCCCAAGGGCTGGACTGCGACGGCGCCGACGTACCCGCCGTCATGGAAAAGGCTACCCGAGACGCGCGTGCAATCGCAGCTGTGATGGCTAAAGTATAACACAACGCGAGTCAAAACTCAACGGATAATTTCGGAGGATTGCTATGAACAATCTTGAACGGGCGGCACATTGCATCAATGTTCTGGGCGATTTCTGCGGCATGCGCGACGTGCCCGCGCTCACGCGCGATCTGGAGGCGGACGCCATGGTGCTCTTCGGCGCAAGTCCGCTCTGCGGCGGCGACGTGCTGGCCGAGGCCATGAAAAACCGCGCGGCGCGGCGCTACATCATCGTGGGCGGCGCGGGGCACACCACCGAGACGCTGAGGAAGAACGTGCGCCTGAGCTGTCCGGGCGTGCTGACCCGCAGGCGGAGCGAAGCCGAGCTGCTCGACTCCTACATCGATTACCGCTACGGCCTGCGCGCGGACTATCTGGAGACGAAGTCCACCAACTGCGGCAACAATATCACCCACATGGTGGCGCTGATGCAGCAGAACCAGATCCCGATTCACCGCATCATACTCACCCAGGATGCCACCATGCAGCGGCGCATGGACGCGGGGCTGCGCAGGTTCGCCGAGCCGGATACGCAGATCATCAACTACGCATCCTACCGTGCGCACGTGATTGTGAAGGACGATGCGCTGGCCTTTGAAGAGGATATTCCCGGCATGTGGGACATGGATCGCTATGTCAGCCTGCTCATGGGCGAGATACCGCGGCTTACGGACAACGCCGACGGTTACGGCCCGCTCGGGCGCGGCTACATCGCCCACGTGGACGTGCCGGACGATGTGCGCGAGGCCTTTGTCCGGCTGCGGGACGTGTACGGCGCAAGGGTGAGGGAATAGAGACGGTGGTCAGTGATCACTAAAACTTAAGAATGTATGCTTGACAACTATACATCGCAAATCATATAATCGGTAGAGTATTATGTCAGTTACGGAGGCGCGGCATGGGCGAAATCATACGCATCGAAAACCTCAGCAAGGTCTTTAACGGCGCGGCCGGCAAGATCGTGGCGCTCGACGGCATCAATCTCTCCATCGATCAGGGCGACATCTTCGGCATCATCGGCCTGAGCGGTGCGGGCAAGAGCACGCTGGTCAGGTGCATGAACCTCCTGGAGATGCCGACCACGGGCAGAGTCATATTCGACGGCAAAAATCTTCCGGATATGACGCGCACGCAGCTGCTGGCCACCCGCCAGCAGATCGGCATGATCTTTCAGGATTTCAACCTGATGGCGCAGCGCAACTCCGTCAAAAATGTCTGCTACCCCATGGAACTGGCGCACGTGAACCGCAAGGACGCGGAAAAGCGTGCGGTGGAGCTGCTGGAAATGGTGGGTCTGGGCGACAGGCTCAAGTCCTATCCCAGCCAGCTCTCCGGCGGCCAGAAGCAGCGCGTGGCCATCGCGCGTGCGCTGGCGATGAACCCGAAGGTGCTGCTCTGCGATGAGGCCACCTCCGCGCTCGACCCCAACACCACCCGCCAGATACTGGAGCTGCTCAAGAAGATCAACCGCGAGATGGGCGTCACGATCGTGGTCATCACGCACGAGATGAAGGTCATCGAGACCATCTGCAACCGCGTGGCCGTGCTCGATCAGAGCCATGTGGTCGAGGAGGGGCCGGTGCGCGACGTGTTTATCCATCCGCAGAGCCGCATCGCCCGCCAGCTGATACTGCCGCATCAGGACGAGGACCTCGCCTTCTCGGACAGCAACTGCCTGCGCCTGGTCTTCGACGGCTATTCCACCTTCGAGCCGGTCATATCCAACCTCGCGCTGGAGTGCCACGCTGCGGTGAACATACTCTTTGCCAGCGTCAGGAGTGTGGACGGCAAGACCATCGGCCAGATGCTGCTGCAGCTGCCGCAGGATGAGACGACGGTGCTGCGCGTCAAGCAGTGGCTGATTGACCATAAGATCACTTATAAGGAGGAAACGCTGAATGTTTACGGCACAAATGCTGAATGAGATGCTCAAAGGCATCGGTGAAACGCTGTATATGACGCTGTTTTCCGCCCTTCTGGCCTACATACTGGGCCTGCCCATCGGCGTGGCGCTCTGCGTGACCGACAAGAACGGTCTGCATCCCATACCGGCGGTCAACGCCGTGCTGGGCGCGATCGTGAACATCGTGCGCAGCGTTCCCTTCATCATACTGCTCATCACCGTGATGCCCTTCACCAAGTGGCTGCTGGGCACCACGCTGGGTGTCGATGCCACGATTGTGCCGCTGGTCATCTCCGCCGCGCCGTACATCGGCCGCATGGTGGAGTCTTCCCTGAAGGAAGTGCCCGCGGGCGTGATCGAGGCGGCGCGTGCCATGGGCACGTCCAACACGCAGATCGTGCTCAAGACGATCATCCCCGAGGCCAAGCCCTCGCTGATCAACGGCGCGGCCATCACCGTGACCACGATACTGGGCTACACCGCCATGGCGGGCTACGTCGGCGGCGGCGGACTGGGTTCCATCGCCATCAACTACGGCTACTACCGCTACAACACGCCGGTGATGCTGGTGACGGTGCTGCTGATGATCATCATCGTGCAGCTCTTCCAGATGATCGGTTCGGCGATCGAGAAAAAGACGGACAAGAGAATACGGTAAACGGATGCCCCGGCTGCGTGACGTGCGGCCGGGGCATTTTACGGTTTGACAAAGTGTGTCTCTCTGTGATATAATAACGGCAGGAAGGGATGACGCTTGTGGTTGGCCTCTCCCCTCCGTATTGGTTGAGAGCCGCCAAACCGCTTGCGCAGGATGGCGGCTTTGCTTTTACGTTACTTGCGCTTTATCGTGTAAATCAACTGCATTACACTCAGAACAAGCGAGGCAATCATATAGACTACGTTGAAAACGTCATAGCCATTCATGATCTCACCCCCTTTGCATTAACATCGGAGGTGAAAAGCCAAGCGCCATCTTTATCCTTCCTGCCGGGTTCCCGAAGGTTCCGCTTGCATTATAGCATAGCCGGGCGGAAAACGTCAATTGCCCCCACGCCATTTTTTACGCCGCACCGCTTTACATTTGTCCGCCGAACGGATATAATAGTGGAATGTATTGACATCCGCATTTATCCGAAAGGGGGACATTTTTATGAAGCATTATCTGGTACGCGAGCTTTACACCGCCGTGCCGGCAACTGACCTGCCCGAGGTGAAGGTCAACGGCTGGGTGCGTACGATGCGCGAGAGCAAGACGTTTGCCTTTGTTGAGATGAACGACGGCAGCTATTTCAGGAATCTTCAGATCATTCTCGAGGAGAGCAAGCTGGACAATTACCGCGAAGCGACGCATGCCATCGGCGTGGGCGCGGCCATCGAGGTGACGGGCACGCTGGTGCTCACCCCCGACATGAAGCAGCCCTTTGAGCTCAAGGCCGAGACGGTGAAAGTGGTCGGCGAGAGCCCGTCGGACTATCCGCTGCAGAAGAAGCGCCACACTTTGGAGTACATGCGCACGATACAGCATCTGCGCCCGCGCGCGAACCTGTTCCAGTGCGCCTTCCGCGTGCGCAGCGTGGCCGCCCAGGCGATCCACCGCTTCTTCCACGACAAGGGCTATCTGTACGTACATACCCCGCTGATCACCGGCAGTGACTGCGAGGGCGCGGGCGAGATGTTCCGCGTGACCACGCTGGACGCCAATGCCCAGCCGCTGACCGAGGACGGCAAGGTTGATTTCAGCAAGGACTTCTTCGGCAAGCCCGTGTCCCTGACGGTGTCCGGCCAGCTCAACGCCGAGATATTCGCCATGGCCTTCCGCAATGTGTATACCTTCGGCCCGACGTTCCGCGCCGAGGAATCCTACACGCCGCGCCACGCCGCCGAGTTCTGGATGATCGAGCCGGAGATCGCGTTTGCGACGCTGAAGGAAGACATGGATCTGCAGGAGGAAATGGTCAAGTATATCATCTCCGCTGTGCTGGACGAGTGTCCGGAAGAGATGAATTTCCTCAACAGCTTCGTCGACAAGGGGCTGATCGAGCGACTGAAGTTCGTGCGCGACGCGGAATTCGTGCGCTGCAGCTACACCGAAGCCATCTCCATACTGGAGAACTGCGGCGAGAAGTTCGAGTATCCCATCTATTGGGGCAGCGATCTGCAGACCGAGCATGAGCGCTACCTGACCGAGAAGCACTTCGGTAAGCCCGTGTTCGTGACCGACTGGCCCAAGGAGATCAAGGCCTTCTATATGCGCATGAACGAGGACGGCAAGACCGTTGCGGCGGCCGACCTGCTCGTGCCCGCCGTGGGCGAACTGTGCGGCGGCTCTCAGCGCGAGGAGCGCTACGATGTGCTCAAGGCGCGCATCGAGGAGCTGGGCATGAAGCCCGAGGACTACTGGTGGTATCTGGAGCTGCGCAAGTACGGCACGGCCGAGCATGCGGGCTTCGGCATGGGCTTTGAGCGCATGATCATGTACCTGACCGGCATCGCGAACATCCGCGACGTGCTGCCCTTCCCGCGCACGACCGGCAACGCGGACTTCTGAGAAAAAAAGTGTGGAGCGAAAGCTTCACACTTTTTTGGTGGTCAGCGGCCACCGGCCGCTAATCCCTTGCATGTTTCGGAATTCTGATATATAATGGAAAAAACGTTTCTTCCAAGGAGACTTGCACTTTGTTCAGCTATATTTCATCGCTGTTGAGCGACCCCAAGGGGACGCTGATATTCTTCCTGCTGGCCTTCCCGGGGCGCATACTGGCCATATCCGCGCACGAGTTCGCGCACGCGTGGGTGGCCAACCGCTGCGGCGACCCGACCGCCCGCAACATGGGGCGCATGACGCTCAATCCCGCAAAGCATCTGGATCTGCTGGGCACGCTGATGATGCTGCTGCTGGGCTTCGGCTGGGCGCGCGCCGTGCCGGTCAATCCGAACAACTTCAGGCACGGCCGCAGGGATGACCTGAAGGTCTCTCTGGCGGGCATCACGATGAACGTCATACTGGCCGTGCTGGGCTTTCTGCTCTGCGCATTGATGATGCTCTTTGCGGTACATCATGCGGGGCTTGCGGACGCGGTCGATGTGGGCTACGTCATGCGCTATGCCGCGAGCATCAACACGAGCCTCGTGGAGCAGATGATCGGCCGCCTGCCGGGCTACATCTATCAGATGCTGCAGTACTTCGTGTACGTCAATGTCTCTCTGGCGATATTCAACCTCCTGCCCGTGCCGCCGCTGGACGGCTATCACGTGCTCAACGATCTGGTGCTCAAGCGCAGCCTCTTTGCCTCGCGGCAGACGGCCCGCATCGCCATGGGCATACTCTTTGCGCTGATGTTCTCGGGCGTGCTGGGCAATATCCTCAGCTACGCCGTGGAGGGCGTGCTGTGGGCGATCGGCTACATCGTGATGGGGCTCTTTGCCCTGCTGCATCTCATCTGAGGGAGACAGGACATGGCATACATCGTATCGCTCAAGCAGTTTGACGGGCCGCTCGACCTGCTGCTGTCGCTCATCTCCACCGCGAAGGTGGACATACAGGACATATTCGTCAGCGAGATCACCGAGCAGTATCTGGAATCGATGAAGCTGGTGGACGAGCTGGACATGGACTCCGCGAGCGAGTTCCTGCAGATGGCGGCAACGCTGCTGGAAATCAAGTCCCGCGCCATGCTGCCCAAGCCGCCCAAGCCGGAGGACCCGGACGCGCTCACGCCGGAGCAGGAGCTGATCCGTCAGCTGACCGAATACAAGCAGTTCAAGGAAATCTCGGCGCGCATGCATCAGCTCGAGGAGGACGCGCGTGCCCTGCTGACCAAGCTGCCCGAAGAATACCCGCTGCCCCCGCCGAACATCGAAATCACGGGGCTGACGCTGGAGAAGCTGGCCAAGGCCTTTCGCCGCGTGCTGGACCGCGCGAAGAATGCCGAGCAGGACGAGCGCATGGCCAACCGCGAAATCCGCCGCGACAGCTTCACCATTGCCGGCTGCATGGTCGTGATCGCGCGGCGGCTGCGGCGCGGCAGCCTGCATTTCATGGAACTCTTCGGTGAGGACTACAGCCGCGAGGAGGTCATCACCATGTTTCTGGCCATACTGGAGATGGCCAAGCTCAGCCGCATCAGCATCTCCCAGGATGACCCGTACGGGGATATTGTTTTAACCGGCAAGGGAACAAACGATGCGGGGAAAACGTCTAAT
>CAVINP010000092.1:0-7645 GCA_963643985.1 bacterium | reverse complement strand
AATGCAGGCAAAGACGCCGAAAATGCATCGTGGCGAATTTAGAAACACGCTCTAAAGAAGATATTACAATTCTGCGAACTTCCTGTTCTGATCTTGAACTCATGCCCAAAATCTGCTACAATAGGCCGTGTTATCCACAAAATCAGGGGTTTTATCCACACATTGTGACGTAAATGTGGATAAAATCGGAGATGTGGTCTATTTTCAGCTGCCGGTGATTACCTTGCGAATTACTGCACCATCCCACTGACCGCTATCCACTAAGTGACACAACGGAGGCTTTATGAACTACTCGCCCGAACAAAAAAAGGCCTGGGACAATGCCATTTCTTCTCTGGAGACGAGCATGCAGCGCGTATCCTACATGACGTGGATCAAGCCGCTGGAGCTGATCGTGGTGACAGCGGAGTCACTGCGCATATCCGTCCCCAACACGATGGTCAAAAACATGCTCTGTCAGCGCTACTACACGGAGCTTTACAATGCCCTGCGCATGTCTTTTGGCCGCAGCTATGAGCTGGAATTCTTCACGCCGGAGGAAATGTCGGCGCAGCAGGGCAATCTGACGCGCACGACGCTGAACCCGAAGTACACCTTTGACAACTTTGTCGTGGGCCCCAGCAATTCCTTTGCCTATCAGGCCTCTCTGGCGGTGGCGGAACAGCCCAGCGACGCCTACAATCCGCTCTTCATCTACGGCTCTGTGGGGCTTGGCAAGACGCACCTGATGAACGCCATCGGCAACTACATCATGGAGGACGATCCGAGCAAAAACGTGCTGCTGACGACCTCCGAGAGCTTCACCAACGAGCTGATTGACGCCATCGTCAAGAAAAAGGACACATCGGAGCTGCGGCGGCGCATGCGCAATGTGGACGTGCTGATGGTGGACGATATACAGTTTCTGTCCAAGACGAAGTCCACGCAGGAGGAATTCTTTCACACCTTCAATGACCTGCACAACAACGGCAAGCAGATCATCATATCCTCGGATCGCCCGCCCAAGGACATCCCCACGCTGGAGGAACGCCTGCGCTCGCGCTTCGAGTGGGGGCTGATCGTGGACATACAGCGCCCGGACTACGAGACGCGCGTGGCGATACTGCGCAAGAAGGCCGACGAGGAGGGCATACACGTGCCCTACGACGTGATTGACTTCATTGCCGAGCGCGTGCAGAGCAACATACGAGAGCTGGAAGGCACGCTGACCCGGCTTTCGGCGCAGTGCCAGCTGACGGGCGCGCCCATCACGGTGGACTTTGCCCGCGAATCGCTGTCCCAGCTGATGGCCACGCAGGAGGCGCGGCGCGTCACGCCGGAGCTGATCATAGAGGAAATCGCCAAGCAGTACGGCGTGGAAGCGGAGGACATCACCTCCAAAAAGCGCAGCCGCGAGATCGCGCTGCCGCGGCAGATTGCCATGTACCTGTGCAGAGACATGACACAGTTATCCACAACCAACATCGGCAAGGCCTTCGGAGACCGCGATCACACCACCGTAATGCACGGTTGCGACAAGATTGCAAGCGAAATGCAGAGCAATTTTGCCTTCAAAAAGCGCATTGAAGAGCTGGCCGAGCTGATCAAAAACGGCTGATTGTGGAAAAGAGGGCCGGTTATCAACGGCTTATCAACGCGGCCTGTTGATAAAAAAAGCCCCAAAACCCCTGCCACAGCGCGGTTTTGGCACTTATCCACATTATCCACAGGCCCTACTACTACGCCTCTTATTCTATATATATTGATGATCATAACAGGAGGGAAAAGCAATGCAATTCACCTGCTCCAAAAATACGCTGATTGACGCGCTGGCGATCGTCACGAAGGCGCTTTCCACCCGCACCACCAATCCGATACTCGAGGGCGTGCTCATCGAGTGCGATCTGGACGATCTGACCTTCACCTGCTCGGATGAGCGCATCACCATCAAGACCGGCGTGCAGGCCACCATCAGTGAGGTCGGCCGCGGTGTCGTGCCGGGCAAGCTCTTTTCGGAGATCGTGCGCCGCCTGCCGGACGCGGATGTCGACATCCGCATGGACAACCGCTTCATGTTTACCATACGCGCGGGCGCCTCGCGCATGAACATCGCCGGTCAGGATGCCGACCTGTTCCCGCGCTTCCCCGTCATCGCGGGTGAAAAGGAAATTTCGCTGCCGCAGGACATGCTGCGCGACATGATTCAGAAGACCGAGTTCGCCATCGCGCAGGACGACATGCGCGAGGTGCTCACCGGCTGCCTGCTGGAGATCGGCGGCGGCAATGTGACGATGGTCGCGCTGGACGGCTACCGCCTGGCGCTGCGCCGTGCCCGCTGCTCGGACGTGCTCGAGAGCTTTTCCGCCATCATTCCCGGCCGCGCCGTGGGCGACATCGGCAAGCTGCTCTCCGAGGACGAGACCGCGTTCGCAACGCTCTCCTTCGAGGGCAAGAAACTGCACATCCGCCTGGACAACACGGAAATCTTCGTGATACTGATCGAGGGCGAGTATGTACAGTACAAGCAGATACTGCCCAAGTCCTTCAATACGCGCGTGACGCTGCCGCTGGAGGCCTTCCGCCGCTGCGTGGACCGCGCCGCGCTGATCGCACGCGAGGGCAGCAACAACCTGATCATGCTCAAGATGAGCGACAACAGCATGGTCATCGAGGCGCACTCGCAGGTCGGTGACGTGGTCGAGGATCTGCCGACCCGTCAGGAGGGCGCGGACATCAACATCGCCTTCAACGTCAAGTATCTGACGGACGTCGTGAAGTTCATCGATGCCAACGAGATCGAAATGAACTTCAATACCCCCGTGTCGCCCTGCATCGTGACTCCCGTGGGCGATCATGACTACGTGCATCTGATACTGCCGGTGCGCACGGGCGGCACAAAATAATGAACCATATAAATGAGGACACCGTCTGCGCATTGGCGACGGCCCGGGGCGAAGGCGGCGTGGCCATTGTCCGAATCAGCGGCCCCGAGTCGGGGGCACTGCTTGAGAAGCTCTTCAGACCCGCGCACGCGGGCAGCCTTGAGGGGAGACGCCTGGCCTACGGGCACGTCGTGTACAATGATGAAGTGATTGACGAGGTGCTGGCCGTGTTCATGGCCGCCCCCGCCACCTATACCCGTCAGGACATGGCCGAGATCCACTGTCACGGCGGCAGCATCTGCGCCCGCCGCGTGCTCAAGGCGCTCATTGCGCTGGGCGCACGGCCGGCCGAGGCGGGCGAGTTCACGCGCCGCGCCTTTCTGAACGGCAGAATCGATTTGGCCGAGGCCGAGGCCGTGATGGCGCTCATCGGCGCGGACAGCGAGATGGCCGCGCGTGCGGGGCTGCGCCAGCTGGAGGGCGGCATATCGGGCTTCGTGAAGGGCAATGCCGAGAAGATCAAGAACATGCTGTCGCTGGCGGAGGCCTGCATCGACTTTCCCGATGAGGTCGACGAACCCGACGTAGCTACGCAGCTGCGTAAATCGGCGGCAGAGGTGCGCGAAGATATATGCTCGCACATCGACGAGCGCGGTGCGCGGCTGATCCGCGAGGGCGCGAGCATCGTGCTGGCGGGGCGGCCCAACGTGGGCAAGTCTTCTTTAATGAATGCGCTGCTGCGGCAGGAGCGGGCGATCGTGACGGACATTCCCGGCACGACGCGCGACGTTCTGACCGAGCGCATCACGATCGGCGGCGTGCGTGCGGAGCTGTCGGACACCGCGGGGCAGCGCGAGACGGACGACCCCATCGAGCAGATCGGCGTCAGCCGTGCCGAGGCGGCCATGCAGCGGGCGGACATCGTGCTGATCGTGATCGACGATGCGGGCGATATGACCCCTGAGGACCGCGCACTGCTGGAAAAGGCGGACGAGCGGGCGGTGATCTGCCTGAACAAGTGCGACCTGCCGGGCGCGAAGATCGAGATTCCCGGCGCGATCCACCTGAGCGCACTCACGGGCGAGGGCGTGGAGGATCTGTACGCGGAACTGTCGCGGCGGCTCTCTGCGGCGCGACCCGCGGAGGATACGCTGACCGAGCAGCGGCAGATTGCCCTGGCGCGGGAGGCCTGCGCGGCGCTGGATCGCGCGATCGGGGCGCTGGACGGCGGCCTGCCCACGGACGTGGCGGCGATTGACCTGATGGCTGCGCTGAATGCGCTGTGCGACATCACGGGAGAGAACGCCACGGAAGAGGTCATCGACAGGGTGTTCAGGAATTTTTGTGTGGGGAAGTGAACTCTGACCGGAGATCAGTGGTCAGTGAAACAGTGAACAGCCATTCAACCGGTCACTGACCGCCAAACAGCCACCGAGAAAGGAACAAAACATGAATATCGCAAAGAGCATGAGTGAATTGATCGGCAATACGCCGCTCATTGAGGTGTGCAATATCGAAAAAAAGTATAAGCTGCAGGCGCGGGTGCTCTGCAAGCCGGAATCCTTCAATCCCGCGGGCAGCGCGAAGGATCGCGTAGCGCTTTCGATGATCGACACGGCCGAGCGCGAAGGGCGGCTTCTGCCGGGCGGCACGGTGATCGAGCCGACCAGCGGCAACACGGGCATCGCCCTGGCGGCGATCTGCGCTTCGCGCGGCTATCGCGCCGTGATCATCATGCCTGCGAGCATGTCGGTCGAGCGCTGCCAACTGGTGCGTGCCTACGGCGCGGAGCTGCTGCTCTCGCCCGCAAGTGAGGGCATGCAGGGCGCGGTGAACATGGCCGAGGCACTGCACGCGAAGACCCCGGGCAGCATCATCGCGGGTCAGTTTGTCAACCCCGCCAACCCTGCGGCGCACTATGCCACGACGGGCCCCGAGATCTGGCGCGACACCGACGGCAAGGTGGACATGCTGATAGCGGGCATCGGCTCGGGCGGCACCATCACGGGCGCGGGCCGCTATCTGAAGGAGCAGAACAAGGCTGTCAGGCTCATCGGCATAGAGCCTGCCGAGTCCCCGCTGCTGAGCGAGGGCCACGCGGGTGCGCACGGCATACAGGGCATCGGCGCGAACTTTGTGCCCGAGGTGCTGGGGCGCGAGCTGCTTGACGAGGTCGTGGCCGTCCGGACGGACGATGCCAAGGCCATGGCGCGGGAACTGGTCAGGTCCGAGGGGCTGCTCTGCGGCATTTCGTCGGGCGCGGCGCTGTGGGCGGCGGTCGAAGCGGCCGGGAAGAATGAAAACGCGGGCAAAACCATTGTCTGCGTGCTGCCGGATACGGGAGAGCGGTATCTGTCGACGGGAGTGTACGAATAGTAGTGATCAGTGGATAGTGGCCGGTGGTCAGTGAAATAGTGAAACAGCCATTCAACTGACCACTGAATAAGGAGCATCATGAAAGACATCATTGAAAACGTCGTCCGCGAGATGGCGGACAATTGCGCGGGCAGCGACATGTTCAACCGCGACCGTGAGCGCAGCCTGCCGCGGCGCGATCAGATCAAATGGCTCGTCAAGGAGCTGCGCAAGCTGATCTTCCCCGGCTTCTTTGCCGACGAAAACAACGACTTTTTCCCGCTCTACGCGCTCTCGAACATCGCGGACGTGCTCTGTACGCAGCTCAGGCTGGCCTATTCCTTCAGGAGTGACGATACGGCGGCGGTGGACGCGCGGGCGAAGGCGGTCTGCGAGCGCTTCATCAAAAAAATCCCCCACATCCAGCGCATGCTCTTCAAGGATGTGGAGGCGGAATTCGAGGGCGACCCCGCCGCGCAGAGCCGCGAGGAGGTCATATTCAGCTATCCGGGGCTGTTTGCGATCTATGTCTATCGCATCGCGCACGAGCTGTATCTGGAGGAAGTGCCCTTCATACCGCGCATGATGACCGAGTACGCGCACTCCGGCACGGGCATCGACATCAACGCGGGCGCCACCATCGGCGAATACTTCTTCATTGACCACGGCACGGGCATCGTCATCGGCGAGACCTGCGAGATCGGCAACCATGTCAAGCTCTACCAGGGCGTGACGCTGGGCGCACTCTCCACCAGATCCGGCCAGCTGCTCTCGGGCAAAAAGCGTCACCCGACCATAGAGGACAATGTGACCATCTATGCCAACGCCACCATACTGGGCGGGGACACCGTGATCGGCACGCGCGCCACCATCGGCGGCAATACCTTTATCACGAGTTCGGTCGAACCGGACGCGAAGGTGACGAGGGAGTAGCGGATAGTGTAAAGGTGAGCGGCAATTCAATCTTCTTTCAATCCCTGAAACCGACAGCCCCCATTCGCGGAGAATGGGGGCTGTCGGTTTATACGATTCTCAGATCGTGTCCCAGTTCATTGAGCGTCTCGCAGCCGTCTTCCGTGACGCAGACGAGATCCTCGATGCGCACGCCGAAGCGCCCGGGCAGGTAGATGCCCGGCTCGACCGAGAAGCACATGCCGGGCTTGGCGATGATGTGGCTGGTGGCGGAGTTGTCGGGGAACTCGTGCACCTCCAGGCCGATGCCGTGACCCGTGCGGTGAATGAAATACCTGCCGTAGCCCGCGTCCTCGATGAGCTTGCGTGCGGCGCGGTCAAACTCGCACATCTGCACACCCGGCCTGACGGCGGCGCGTCCGGCCTCGTTGGCGCGGCGCACGATGTCGTAGACCTTTTTCTGCTCATCGGAGGCACTGCCGAAGAACACGGTGCGCGTCATGTCGCTGCAGTAGCGCTTGTGAAGCAGGCCCACGTCTATGATCACGCTGTCGCCCGCCTGCAGCACCGTCTCGTCGTTGTCGTGATGCGGCTCGGCGCAGTTGGCTCCGAAGCAGGTGATGGGCGCGAAGCTCGGGCCCGTGCCGCCCTGCGCCTTGGCGTTTTTGAGGTAGGCGGCCTCCAGTTCCTTTTCCGTCATGCCCGCGTGGATGCAGGCGATCGTCTGACGCATGGCCGCGTCGTTCATGCGGCTGGCCGTGCGCATGATGTCGATCTCCTCTGCGTCCTTGATCATGCGCGCGTTCTCGACGGGCGCGGAGCCGACTACGGGCGTGATGTCGCGGCGCTTTTCCATCAGGCGGATGGTGAAGTGGCTCGGCCAGAAGTTGTCGATGCCGAGCTTGCCGGGCCTGACGGTGCCTGCGAGTATGTCGATGCAGTCGTCCGTGTCGGAAAACTCGGTGATGGGCAGTGCCTCGTCCGAGAGCGCGAAGAGGCGGTTGGCAAAGAGGCGGATGTCGCCGTCCGTGTTCAGATAGAGTGCCAGCATGCGCTCGCCGGGCACGATGTGATGCCCCGTCAGGTAGTAGACCGAGGGCGTGTTGGTCACCAGCAGCTGCGTGAGGCCGCAGTCCGCCATGTTTTTGATGACGCGATTGATGCGGGATGTGTTCATGTATGTCCTCCGATGTGGTTTAGTTGTCAGTTGCCGGATACCGGTTTAATGGCTTGAATTACTGCTCATACTATTGAACTAGTATACCGTCTGCTATTTAATCGGACTTTATAAACCCCTCCACCACTTCGTGGTCCCCCTCCCCTTTATAGCAGTCGCCGCACTGCGCCTTCGCGCAGCGGCGACCAGCCCGCGCGAATCCTTCGGATTCCAGCGCGGCGCTGCTCAAGCCCCACGAAGTGGGTCTTGAGTGCGTTTCAGGGGAGGCACGAGCCCCGGTTGGCGCCCCTGAAAGGGGAGCTGTCAGCAAGGCAACAAGCCCTTTGGGCTTGTTGGTCTG
>CAVINP010000091.1:0-8003 GCA_963643985.1 bacterium | reverse complement strand
AGCGCGGCATGATCGTCTCCCAGCCCAAGGCCGGCAAGACCACGCTGCTCAAGAAGGTGGCCAATGCCATCACTGCCAACAACCCCGAGGTGTACCTGATCGTGCTGCTCATTGACGAGCGCCCCGAGGAAGTGACGGACATGAAGCGGTCCATATCGGGCGAGGTGGTCTATTCCACATTTGACGAAGCGCCCGAGAACCACACGCGCGTGTCCGAAATGGTGCTCGAACGCGCCCAGCGCCTGGTGGAGTTGGGGAAGGATGTGGTGATACTGCTTGATTCCATCACGCGCCTGGCCCGCGCCTACAATCTGGTCATACCGCCCACGGGACGCTCGCTCTCGGGCGGCCTCGATCCGGGAGCACTGCTGCGCCCTAAGCGCTTCTTCGGTGCGGCCCGCAACATCGAAAACGGCGGCAGCCTGACGATCATCGCCACCGCGCTGGTGGACACCGGCAGCCGTATGGACGATATCATATTTGAGGAATTCAAGGGCACCGGCAACATGGAACTGCATCTGGACCGCAGCCTCTCCGACAGGCGCATTTTCCCCGCCATCGACCTGTTCAAGTCCGGCACGCGGCGCGAAGAGCTGCTGCTGAACAAGGAGGAACTGGAGGGTGCGTACCGCGTCAGGCGCATGCTCTCCAAGGGCAATCCGCAGGATACCGCCGAGGAACTGATCTCCATGGTCGAGAAGACGAAGACCAACGCGGAGTTCTTCCAGAGGCTTCAGGGTTGGGCAAATGCCTGTGAAAAGGGCGGCTACAAATAAAAAAATATGAATCCGAAACGCAAAAAGGCGCTGGGCATCGCCATCATCTGTGCGGCCGTCGCGATGTCCGCTCTGATCATGTGGCGCGTGGGTGTGCCGCTGGTGCGCTTTGCACGCGACCCGCAGAAATTCCGCAGTTGGGTGGACGGCCACGGCTTCGGCGGACGGCTGGCGTACATGGGCATGGTCATCTTTCAGGTGATTATCGCCCTGATCCCCGGCGAACCGTTTGAGATTGCCGCAGGCTATGCCTTCGGTGCACTCGAGGGCACGCTGTTGTGCCTGCTGGCCTCGACGGTCGGCAGCCTGATCGTGTTTGGTCTGGTGCGCGTCTTCGGCAGACGGCTGGTCGAGCTCTTCTTCACCGAAGACAGACTCCGGTCGGTTCGCTTCCTGAAGTCCACGCACAAACGCGATATGATCTTCCTGATCATATTTATGATTCCGGGAACGCCCAAGGACCTGCTCAGCTACGTGGCAGGGCTTACGGACGTGCGCTTCGGCGTGTGGCTGCTGATATGCTCGCTGGGGCGCCTTCCCTCGATCATCACCTCCACCGTCGGCGGTAACGCGCTTGGCACGAAAAACTACTGGTTTGCTGCAGCTGTGTTTGTCGTTACCATGGCGATCAGCGCGGGCGGCCTGTGGCTGTACGAGCGCATCTGCAAACACCACCGGCACGAATAAAACAGACCGACGTCTCTTTTTACAGGGAGGCGTCGGTTTCAAATTATGGTTCATGTTAGTCAATTCCCCGGATATCTCTTCAGAAACGCATCAACGGTTTCGTTGAACAGTGTCGGGTTCTCATTGGCGACGAAGTGGCTGCCGGGCAGTATCGCAAGGGACGCATTCGGCAGGCTGCGGGTAATGAGCTTCGTGTGGCGCCGGCGTATCATGTCCTTCGTGCCGGCGATGACGAGAGCGGGCACGGAAAGAGACTTCAGCCGTTCGGGGTTAATCCGCGGTTCCCTGACCATCAGGGCCAGCAGTTCCGCCTTGCTGCCGCGATCGCCGAAGCACTTCCTCAGGTGATATTCGATTTCGATGGGCAGCAGCACCGACAACTTCATGCCGAGCGGATACAGGTTTGCACCGTTTAATATCAGCGTTTGCACCATTTCGGGATGCTTCAGCGCAAACTCCAGCGCAATGTTGCCGCCGTCGGAGAAGCCCAGCAGGTGCGCCCGGCTCAGCCCACGATCCGTCATGAAGTCGTACAGGTCTTCGGCAAAGCGCCGTATGCTGAATTCGCCCTGCCCGCGCGGAGATTTCCCGTGGCCGCGCGTATCGATGGCAATCACGCGGTAGCGATCGGCAAAGTGCGCGATCTGATGCCTGAAATAGCCGTGATCCTCGCCGTTGCCGTGCAGAAGAATCAGCGCCTCGCCCGAGCCATGCTCTTCGCAGAAGAGGGAGATGTCCATAAAATATCCTCCTGACAAAAAGAGAGTGAACGCACTGTGACGTCCACTCTCTTCTTTTGATTAAATCTTACTTCTCTGTCACGGTGAAGGCATCGATATACTTCAGCGCATAGTCGAGATAATCCGCTTCGGGCATATAGAAGCTGTCATCATCGCCGCTGCGGTTGATGTGCATCGCCAAGGTGTGCGTGTCATCGATATGGACATACACGGAAATGGACTGTCCGTAGACGTTGGAGGGCTGCTCCTCGGTTTCCTCGGCGGTCTCCTCGGTGGCTTCGGTCGCTTCGGCAGCTTCCTCAGTCGTTGCTTCGGTTGTACCAACGGCTTCGGTCGCCTCGGCAGTTTCCTCGGTCACTTCGGTTTCATCGGTCGTCTCGGCAGTATCCTCAGCAGCTTCGGCGGTTTCCCCGGTCGCTTCGGTTTCGCCGTTTTCGGCCGCAACGCTCTCACTGTAGTAGTCATAGGTATAGCCGATCACATAGGCATCGTGACCCTGGATGGTCGTCTCGACCTTGTCCGCGACTTCAACTCCGGCGCTCTCTTCGTAGCTGATGATGTTGTCAACCAGCTGACCGGCCTCGACGATACTGCCGTTGAGCGTGATCTCGGAGATATTGTCGGTCTCCTCATCGGGCGTATAGGTGTAGGTGATGAGGGGGTTGCTTTCATTGGTCGTATCGGTGCGGGTGAAGCCTTCAAGCTCATTGGCTTCGCCGACCTTGAAGTAGCGGGTCTTGATCTTGTTGCTGCCGTAGGTGACGATATCGCCGCTCTTGATCTCGGAGGACGAGATGAAGCCGTCTTCGTAGAAGATGTTAAACAGCACAATCGCCAGCGCGATGATGGCGATGATGACGATCAGCTCAATAATATCCTTCTTGGTCAGAAAGGGCTTCTTTTTAACGGTCTTGCGGTAGCCCTTGCTTGCCGCGCTCTTTTTTGCCATGGTATAATGTCATTCCTTTCAGCGTAAAAATCTGCTCTGCGTATTATATCACAAAACATGCATGGGATACAACTCGTAATAAATCATAATTTTTGCATGATTTTTTATACGGAAATTGCAGAATCAGCCGGCTGCGTCCGGCGCGGGCGTGCAAACCGTCACTTCACGGACATCTGCGACGGCCTCCAGATAGCGGTTTGCGCCACAGACGCCGCAGCCCGTGCAGCCGTCTTCTATGGCTTGGGCTGCCGTCATCAGCGTCCAGTCGCCCTCGAACGCGCTGCATTCGTCGCTGAGATGCGCCACGTTCGCAGCGTCCACCCAGGCAATCTCCGTCTCGTCCAGCAGGTTTTTTGCGGGGGCTGCGCAACCGCTGCATTGACGGTATTTTTTGTCGCGCGTCTCTTCGAAGCGGTGTGCCGTGGACGTACGCATCGAGCCGCACTGTTCGCTGCGGTGGTAATATTTGCTGCCGTCGTTGTAGTAGACTGTGGCTTCGCCTGCACTCTTGACGGTGAACGTCCTGGCGAGCGTCTCGGGGCTGACGGTTGCAAATGTCGCGTCAGCGTCCAGCGTGCCGTCGCGCTTGAGCAGTCCGCCACTGATTTCCCTGCCGTCCGCGGCATCGGGATGATTGCCCGGCACATACAGCGGCAGCCTGCCCGCCGTCACTGCGGGGGCCGGTGTTGCCGAGGGCGCGGGGGAGGCACTTGCTTCATCCTCCGTGTCTGATTCCTTTGCCACGGGCGCAAGCTTTGCGCGCAGAGATGCCGTCAGTCTGATGCCCTCCCGGATGCCATCCGCCGCGACTTTGCGTGTGCGGTAGGCAAGGGCACTGCCGAAGTCCCGTGCCTCCCCGAAAGCATCCGCCATGCGCTCTCCGGCATAGTCGCCGAAGGAGATAACGTGCGCGGCGGCACTGTCCAGATATGCGTTGATACCGTCCTGCAGGGCCGTATAGCGGACATTGCCCGTGTCGACGGTCAGCGCAAAGCCGAAGAGGAAGATACAGGCCGCCAGCGACAGTACACTCGCCAGAAGCTTGGAGGCCGCGTGCCAGCGTATCTTTTTTTGCCACAACAGCACCAACCCTATCGGCCAGAGCAGTATCAGCAGAAAGAAGGTCGCACAGCCGTAGAAGAACCCCGCACGCCGCTTGCGCGGGCGGCGCGGCTTTTTTTCCGGCGGCGGTGTCGGCACGGCAGGGGATATCGGGCGGCGCTTTTTGGAGCGCTGCATGTAGTTGCGTCCGCCGAAAATATGCCCGATGGAATACACGGTCTGCATATGCCCGTACCGCCTTTCGGAAATTGATTTCAACTACAGTATACCAAATTTCGGACCGATACTCAAAGACAAGAATGTGACAAATGCGGGTCTCCGCGCAGACGGCGTTAAGAATGCGCTAATTTGCAGGAAATCGGGAACTCAAATACAAATTTAACCTAATATTCGGCAGGAAAAAAGGGGAACGTATCGAATTTGAGAAGCTGGATTCCGTTGTATTTTGTTATGTATAATGGAGGGGAAAGTATGAATGTTGAACGCAACCTGCCTGTGGTTCGTGAGCGCAAGCTGGCGATCCTGAAGGGCGATGCGGAGCTTTGCGCTCAGCAGAAGAAGGCCGGCAAGCTTCTCGCAAGAGAAAGAATCGGCCTGCTTCTGGACGAAGCCAGCTTCGTGGAACTGGATGTACTGAACAGTGAAGCCGGTGTTGTGACCGGTTACGGTCTGATCGGCGGCAGCCCCGTCTATGTCTATGCGCAGGACTTCACCGTCAAGGGCGGCTCCGTCGGTGCGGCCCATGCCCGCAAGGTCGGCAAGGTGCTCGATCTGGCGGAAAAGACCGGCGCTCCCGTGGTGGCCATTCTGGATACAGCAGGCGCACGCCTGGATGAGGGCGTGGATGCCATGAACGCCTATGCGGCCATGGCGGCAAAGACGAATGCGGTTTCCGGCGTCGTGCCGCAGATCGCACTGGTGCTCGGCCCCTGCGGCGGCATCGCTTCCGCCATCGTCGGCATGAGCGATGTGACCGTGATGAGCAAGAACGGATCCCTCTTTGTCAACGGCCCCAAGGTTGTTTCCGCCGTGGCCGGCAAGGAAATCGATCTGGAAGGTCTGGCAGGCGTGCAGGCCAGCGTGAAGTCCGGCATGGCCCAGCTGACGGCCGAGACCGATGAGGAAGCCATCGCACTGGCACGCAAGCTCGTGTCCATGCTGCCGGCCAACAACATGGCCGACGCCGAGGACTTCACTCAGGATGATATCAACCGCGAACTGCCCGACCTGAACACCATCGAGGGTCTGGATGACGTGCGCGACCTGTTCACCCGCATGGCGGACATGGGCGACGTGCTCGAGCTCGGTGCGGACTTCGCGCCCTCCATCGTGACCGCACTGGGCCGCATCGGCGGCACGACCGTCGGTTTCGTGGGCAACCAGAGTGCCAAGGACGAGGGCCGTCTGACGGTCTACGGCTGCAAGAAGGCTGCCCGCTTCGTGGCCTTCTGCGACTGCTTCTCCATCCCGGTCATCACCGCCGTGGATTCCATGGGCATGAAGGTTTCCGCCGCACCGCAGGGCGAACTGGCCAGAGCCGGTGCCCAGCTGATGTTTGCCTATGCCGAGGCCACCACCGCCCGCATCGCTCTGATCTGCGGCAACGCCGTGGGCATGGGCTATGCCGCACTCGCCTCCCGCGCCGCAGCGGACGTGGTCTACGCATGGCCGGGCGCATGCATCAGCGCTGTCACCCCGAAGATCGCCGTGCAGCTTACCTGCGAGGATGAGCTCAGAACCGCGGACGATCCGATTGCAAAGCGCACCGAGCTCGAGGAAAAGTACGCCTGTGACGTGGCCGACGGCATCAACGCCGCCAAGCAGGGCTACGTCGATGACGTGATCGAGCCTGCACATACCCGCCAGATGGTCGCTGCCGCGCTGGAGATGCTCTCCGGCAAGCGCGAGGCCAGACCGGCGAAGAAGCACGGCAATATGCCGCTGTAAGGAGGAAATCATATGAACGTTGGACAGGCATTGGGTTACGGCGGCATCGTAACCATCATCGGTATGTTGATCGTGTTCTTCGGTCTGACCATACTGATCATCTGCATATCGATCATGGGCAGCTTCTTCAAGCGTGCCGATCAAAAAAAAAAGCCGGAACCAAAGACAATAACTGAAGCCGCACCCGCCCCGGCCGCAGCGCCGGTGGTCGAGTCCGTCCGTGAAATCACCGATCCCCAGCTGATTGCCGTCATCTCCGCAGCGCTGGCTGCCTATGACAAATCCGGCAAGCGCCTCGTGGTCCGCAAGGTTCGCCGCGTTCCCGCATGGAACAATGCCGCACGCGCCGAGCAGGTGTTCCGCTTCTGAGATGACAGGAATTGACTTATCGACTTATATTAGGAGGATACAATCATGCGCAAGTTTGCGATTACCGTCAATGGTGTGGCTTATGAAGTAGAAGTAGAAGAAATCGGCGCAGCACCCACGTTTGCGGCAGCACCCGCTCCGGCACCCGTAGCAGCCCCTGCCCCCGCACCCGTGGCGGCTCCCGCTCCCGCTCCGGCACCGGCACCTGTGGCCGCAGCCCCCGCTCCCGCTCCGGCAGCCCCCGCAGCCGCACCCGCCGGCGCCAAGGAATTCAAGTGCCCCATGCCCGGCACCATCAACGATGTCCGCGTTTCCGTCGGCCAGAGCGTCAAGAAGGGCGACATCCTCGTCATCCTCGAGGCCATGAAGATGGAAAATGAAATCATGACGGATGTGGACGGTGTCGTCGCTTCCGTGAACGTCACCAAGGGCGCAACCGTCAACACCGGCGATCTGCTGGTCTCCATCAAGTAAGAAAAGGCCGAGAGGAGAAAGCACAATGTTTAAGAAAGTCAATCTCAGGCGCGCCGCGACGTGCCTGCTGATCATGCTGCTGGTCTTCACGGTCTGGAGCTATGCCGAGACCGCTGTCGAGACGCAGTACATGGAAAAAGAAGTCATTGACCAGGCGACGGTTGATCAGAAGGTCGAGGAGAAGCAGAATGCGACCGTCGACCCCGAGATCAACGTCATTGACGGCATCAAGACGATTGCCAAATCCACCGGCCTGGCTCAGGGCGAATGGCGTCAGTACGTGATGCTCGCCGTGGCCTGCCTGCTGCTCTACCTCGCCATCGTGAAGGGCTTTGAGCCGCTGCTGCTGCTGCCCATCGCGTTCGGCATGCTGCTGGCCAACCTGCCCGCAGCGGGTTTGACCAGCTACAGCCATCCGACCTTCACCTTCTATGACAGCCTGGAGGATGCCGTTGTGGCCGCCCAGTATCTGGGCAAGGAATCCAGCGATATCATGCTGCGCTACAACGAGGCAGTCGGCATGGCTCAGTACAGCCTGCAGACGGCCAACGGCGGCCTGCTCTACTACCTCTACCACGGTGTCAAGTGGGGCATCTTCCCGCCGCTCATCTTCATGGGCGTCGGTGCGATGACCGACTTCGGTCCCCTGATCGCCAATCCCAAGTCCCTTCTGCTGGGCGCTGCCGCACAGCTGGGCATCTTCATCACCTTCATCGGCGCCAAGGCGCTGGGCTTTACCGCCAAGGAAGCCGGCTCCATCGGCATCATCGGCGGCGCGGACGGCCCGACGGCCATCTTCGTGACCACCAAGCTGGCCCCCCATCTGCTTGGCCCCATCGCCGTGGCAGCGTATTCCTACATGGCACTGGTGCCGGTTATCCAGCCCCCGATCATGCGTGCCCTGACCACCAAGAAGGAACGCCTGATCCGCATGCCGCAGCTGCGCCCGGTTTCCAAGACGGAGCTGGTGATCTTCCCGATCATGGTCACCATCATCGT
>CAVINP010000090.1:0-8226 GCA_963643985.1 bacterium | reverse complement strand
CCTAGTTCAATGATAAACTGTATTAGGTTCAAGAACTTAACTTACTGCCTACCGCTGGTCACTGGTAACTCATTCCTTCACCCGTCCCCGCATCAGATGCAGCAGCGGCAGCCCCAGCGCGTAGCAGACGACGACCTCGCCCAGGGCGACCGTGCCCATGGAGGAGAGCAGCAAGGTCAGAGATACGGCCGCGCCGGGCGCTTTAACGTAGCCCAGGTAGACCACGGGCCCGACGATCAGGCCGTTGAAGAGCACGGGCATAGCCGCAGCCAGCGCGGGTCTGTTGCGAAGTTTGCGTGAAGCCAGTGCCGCCAGAAACGTCGCCAGCGTGCCGAAGACCACGTCAAACCAGACCGCGCCGCCCACGATGTTGCCCAGCAGGCAGCCGACCGTCAGCCCCACGACCGCGTCGGGCATGAGTACGGGCAGAAGTGTCAGGGCCTCGGCGATGCGAAACTGCACGGCACCGAAGCTGATGGCTTCGAATATGAGGTTCAGGAGCATGTACAGGGCGGCGATGAGGGCACTGCGGGTGAGCCTGCGCGTGGTGGGGGAGACATTGATCATGAGGACGCTTCCTTTCGATGCGGACGCAGTCCTCCGTAACAAAAAAAGGAGCTTTGCAAAGCTCCCTCAAAGACGAAAAAATAAACCTGGTTTTGTTTAAAGACAGGAGGGCTGCGAACTGTCTGTTATTTGATTACCTCCCGATTCTACATCCTTCGCCCTAGGCGTACAAGCACGGTGATGTAAAAAAATGAATCCCGCATACACGAAAAATCAATATAGGGTTGCTATAATATCTTGGTTAAAAGACAGGGGGAGGGCGACCGACCATGAAGATATTCGATATTCACATTCACATTTATCCGGAGAAGATCGCCGTACGCGCATCGCAGAGCATCAGCGACTTCTATCTGGGCGCTCCCGTGCGCGGCAACGGCACGCTGGAGAACTGCATGGAGAAGATCAATGCGGCGGGCATCACGCGCTTCGCGGCGCATTCCGTGGCTATGACGCCGCACAACGTCGGGAGCATCAATGACTTTATCATGGATGCCTACCACAAGCTGCCCGACCGCATTGTGCCCTTTGCCGCCATACATCCGGACATGCCGGACATGGACGCGACCGTGGACGACATCGTGCGCCGTGGCTTCAAGGGCTTCAAGATTCATCCCGACATGCAGAAATACGCGCTGGACGATCCGCACGTGATGCCCATGATGCGTGCCCTGGCTGAGAGCGGCCTGCCGGTGCTCATTCACTGCGGCGATACGCGCTACGATTTTGACGGTCCGAGGCGCATACTCAGCCTGCACGGGAAGCTGCCCGGGCTGAAGATGATCTGCGCCCACTTCGGCGGCTGGATGGAGTGGGAGAGTGCTGCCGCGCAACTGCCGGGTCACGGCCTGACGGTGGACGTTGCTTCCTCGCTCTTCCACTGGCATCCGGAGCAGGCTGCGGAGGTCATCCGCCGTTACGGCACGAAGAATGTGCTCTTCGGCTCAGACTACCCCATGTGGGACCCAAAGGAAGAGGTTGAGCGCTTCATGAACATCCCGCTGACGGACGAGGAGCGCGAGGACATTCTCTGGAACAATGCCATACGGCTGCTCGGGCTGGATGCGTGAGGAAACAGGGATCAGGAAATAGCGATTGGTGACCGGGGTGCACCAATCTGCACAATTTCACCGACCACCGACCATTGATCACTGACCACTGCATCCCCTTGACGATCTGCGTGCATCTGTTGTATAATGGAGACAAACAGATCGGGAGGAGGCGCTTTGCGGTGAGCGAGATTGACAACAAGCGCGGCGGAAACCGCATTTCCGTGCTGAACTGGATGGGCACGCTGATTGTGATGCTGCTGCCGGGCGTGAACATCATTGCGGCGATACTCTTTATCATACTGGCCAACACCCAGCCCAAGCGCAGCTTTGCCATCGCCTTTCTGCTGGTGGTGCTCCTGCTTTCGGCGCTGATATTTGCAGCCTTTGTGTTCCTGCCCGATCAGATGCTGCTGCTGGCGGACATGCTGCGCGGCGTGGAGCACACGGTGACGCTGCCGACAATGTGATATCATGATGCGGGGATCAGTTCGGGCCGATTCCTGCTTTTTGTATCGCAGAGGGATTCCGGGCTGCAGTCAGTGGTCGCTATCCGTTGCCCACTTGTGAGTGGCCGCTGCATTTTTTGCCAAAATTCAGACAAAGTTCAAAATTTGTCCATAGAAATCGGGACAGAATATTGTTATAATTGCTCAAACGACAGGGAATGGGGGGTAGCCTATGGTCAATTCGGACAAGCCCAGCAAGAAACCTCTGATCTACTATTACGCTCTGGCAACGATTGTGATTCTTCTGCTCAACGCGCTGCTGTTTCCTTCGCTCCTGCAGCGCCAGGTGAAGGAAGTCGGCTACAGCGATTTCCTGAAGATGGTGGACGCAGGTCAGGTGAGCGAGGTCGCCCTGGAGCAGGACAGCGAGCAGATCGTGTTCGTCGCCAAGGATGACAACGGCAATGAGACGATCTACAAGACAGGCACTTTCCCCGACGACGGCCTGCGCGAGCGTCTGGAGAATGCAAACGTCGAGTTCGAGGCGACCATCCCCACACAGGATTCGCCGCTGCTGAACTTCATCATATCCTGGGTCATGCCGATCGTGATATTCACCACCATCGGCCAGCTGATACTGCGCCGCATGAAGAAACAGGGCGGTGCAGGCAACTTCATGAGTTTCGACAAGTCCAACGCCAAGATCGTGGCCGAGAACGAGACGGGTGTGACCTTCGCCAACGTTGCCGGTCAGGACGAGGCCAAGGATGCGCTGATCGAGATTGTGGACTTTTTGCACGATCCCGACAAATACGGCAAGATCGGCGCAAAGCTGCCCAAGGGTGCGCTGCTCGTAGGCCCTCCCGGCACGGGCAAGACGCTGCTGGCCAAGGCCGTTGCGGGCGAGGCCAAGGTGCCCTTCTTCTCGATCTCCGGCTCCGAATTCGTGGAGATGTTCGTGGGCATGGGCGCGGCCAAAGTGCGAGACCTGTTCAAGCAGGCCAATGAAAAGGCACCCTGCATCGTGTTCATCGATGAGATCGACACCATCGGCAAGAAGCGCGACAACGCCGGCATGGGCGGCAACGACGAGCGCGAGCAGACGCTCAACCAGCTGTTGACCGAGATGGACGGCTTTGACGGCCGCAAGGGCGTGGTCATACTGGCGGCCACGAACCGCCCCGAGTCGCTCGATCCCGCGCTGCTGCGCCCGGGACGCTTTGACAGGCGCATTCCCGTGTCGCTGCCGGATCTCAACGGCCGCGTCGCCATATTGAAGGTGCATGCCCAAAACGTCAAGATGGATGCGGACATTGACTTCAACGCCGTCGCGCGTGCCACCTCGGGAGCGTCCGGCGCGGAGCTGGCCAACATCATCAATGAGGCTGCACTCAGAGCTGTGCGTCAGGGCAGAGCCAGCGTCACGCAGGCCGATCTGGAGGAGAGCGTGGAGACGGTCATCGCGGGCTATCAGCGCAAGAACGCCGTGATGAGCGATCAGGAGCGGCGCATCGTGTCCTATCACGAGATCGGTCACGCATTGGTTGCCGCCAAACAGAGCGACTCCGCGCCGGTGACGAAGATCACCATCATCCCGCGCACCTCGGGCGCACTGGGCTATACCATGCAGGTGGACGAGGGCGAGCATTTCCTGATGAGCAAGGAAGAGATCGAAAACAAGATCGCCACGCTCACGGGCGGTCAGGCAGCGGAACAGCTGGTGTTTGGCCGCATCACCACGGGCGCGTCCAACGACATCGAGAAGGCCACGAAGCTGGCACGCAGCATGGTCTCGCGCTACGGCATGAGCGAGGAGTTCGGCATGGTCGCGCTGGAGACGCTCAACAACGCATACCTCGGTCAGGATACGTCTCTGGCCTGCGCTCAGGCCACGGCGGAGAAGATCGACCAGCAGGTCGTCAAGATCGTCAAGAACGCCCGTGCCAAGGCCGATATCATCCTCAAGGAAAACGAGGAAAAGCTGCACGAACTGGCAGCCTTCCTGCTGGAGAGAGAGACGATCACGGGCGAGGAGTTCATGCAGATACTGAATCGAAAGTGACGGCAATATAAGAGCCGCTGCGGATAATTGCAGCGGCTCTTGCTCGTGGTGAGGGATCAGGGAATAGGGAATAGGAGAACAAAACCTCTTGGTTGGCGACCTGGCCGCTGACCTGGCCGGCGTTGCGGTCAGCAATTTTATTTCAGTGATTCGATATACTTGCGGACGCTGTTCAACGCATCACGCTTCATATTGCCGTACATTCTCTCGTGCTCGCGGCATTTCCGAAGAATATCCAAGATTGATTCTGTCTCTTCGGTTTCGTTGCCTGCCAATGCCTTGCTGAAAAGCTGTTCGATTTCGATTGCCTTTGTGCATTGTTCTGCTTCTTTCAGCAAAGTTTCATAGTCAATTCTGCCATGTAGCAACTCTTCTTTGCGTTGCTCCGCCAAGTCTGAGGATGCGTTTCGGCTCATACCGCAGTTCGAACAAAAAAGGTGCTCCGAGGCATTGGAGGTCTTGCAGTTCGTACACTCCCAAGGTTCACCGCGCTTTTGACCGCAGTGGACGCAGAATTTGGCATTGGCATTATTGTCGGTTTTACAATTCGCGCACTTCCAAGTGTCATAGAGTGTATGATTGTTTTCAACACTGGATTTTGTCTTTGCGGGTTCAGAAGCCTTATCCCCTATCAACAACGTGGAATTGATCTTTCCCAAGATATCATTTGCTAACCTCTCAGTGCACTGCTGGCTGGAAATGAGGTCGCCGAATCCCTCAATCAACAGTGACACTACCCATGACATAAGTGAGCCGGCTGCTGCGGTAATGATACCTGTCCAAATAAAGACGGTACCGAAGCTCCGGGTATAGTAGTCACCGTTCAGATTCGCACCGGTAGCAATCAGAACAAGTCCGATAATGACAGACAGAATAATACCTATCATGCAGAGTACACTTGCAACATTTTTGATTTTCTCTCCGGAGTTGTCAAACATTTAAATCCCCTCCCAAATTCGAAGGTATGTATATAATACCATATTTCGGCAATAATTACAACATATAAGTTTTAATTATTTAAAAATGTAAGATGGGCAAGGGAAATGTTGAGGTTATGCTGCTTGCAATCCTTACACAGCGCGGCTATAATTGAAACAGATAAAACCGAAAAGGGCGGTATATGCATGGATTGGATGAGCGTGACCATACTCACGACCACCGCGGGCGCGGACATGATTTCGGAGCTTCTGATGCGCGCCGGCAGCAGCGGCACGATGATCGAGGACAAGAACGACGTGGCGGCGGAGCAGCGCCCCGAGGGGCAGTGGGACATCATTGACGAGGCCATCGCGCAGCGCATCGGCGACGACGTGAAGGTCACGGGCTACTTCGAGGCCGATGCGGCGCTGGCGGATCGCCTGCACCTGATCCGCGGCGAACTGGCGCGGCTGAAGGATATGGATCTGGGCTTTGACGCGGGCAAGCTGGAGCTGCGTACGCAGGGCTTCGCGGAAGAGGACTGGGCGCAGAACTGGAAGAAGGCCTTCAAGCCCCTTCGCCTGGGCGAGCACATCGTCATCAGGCCCGGTTGGTGCGAGTATGAGGCGCAGCCGGGGGACCATATCATCGAGATTGACCCCGGCATGGCCTTCGGCACGGGCACACACGAGACCACGGGCATGTGCGTGGAGCTGATCGAGAAGTACGTCAAGCCCGGCATGAACGTCATCGACGTGGGCACGGGCACGGGCATTCTGGCCATGGCCGCCGCGCACATGGGCGCAAGTGACGCGCTCGCCATCGACATCGACCGCGTGGCCGTGCGCGTGGCGGAAGAGAACGTGCGCCTCAACGGCCTTGAGGGCAAAATCCGCTGCGTGGCGGGCAACCTGCTGGACGAGGTGGATGAGGCCGCGGACGTGGTGATCGCCAACATCATCGCGGACGTCATCATCATGATCGCGGAGCCGGTGAAGAAGCATATACGGCCCGGCGGCAGGTTCATCTGCTCCGGCATTGCATCCGAGCGCAGGCAGGACGTGCTGGCAGCGCTCGAGGCGGCGAACTATCGCGTGCTGGACGCAAAGGAAAAGGGCGGCTGGTGTGCCATGGCCGCGGAGGTCAAGTGAATTCGTTTTACACCGCCGAGACGGGCAGGGTCGGCGACCGCGTCGCGCTGACAGCGGAGGACGCGCACCATGCATGCAGCGTGCTGAGGCTGCGCAGCGGCGAGCACGTCTTCTGCGTCGACCCCGAGGGCAGGCGCTTCGAGGCAGAAATCGACTGCGCTTCGGAGGATAAATGTACGCTTCTTCTGCGGGAGATGCTGCCTGACAACGAGGCACCCGTGCGTGTGACGCTCTATCAGGGGCTGCCCAAGGCGGATAAGCTGGAGCTGATCGTGCAGAAGCTGACGGAATTGGGTGCGGGCGAAATCTGCCCCGTGCGCATGTCGCGCTGTGTGGCCAAACAGGATGCCAAGGACGCCGCCAAGAAGCGCGAAAGACTTCAGAAGATCGCGCACGAGGCCACCAAGCAGTGCAAACGGGCGAATGCGCCCGAGATCCGTGCGGCCCTGTCCTGGCAGGAGGCGCTGGATGCCATGAAGCGTCACGATATGCTGGTGGTGCCCTGGGAAGAGGCTTCCGGGCTGGGGCTGCGGACACTGCATGACGCGTGCCCCGAGGCGCATGACATCGGTATCGTGATCGGCCCCGAGGGCGGCATGAGTGCGGGTGAGGTTGAAGCGCTCTGCGGCGCCGGTGCGCGTGCGATAACGCTGGGCCCCAGGATACTGCGCACGGAAACGGCAGCCATCGCAACGGTCGCCGCCGTGATGACGCTTTGGGGAGATATGGGATGAATTAAGAGTGGTTAGGGATCAGTGGCCGGTGGTCAGTTGAATGGTTTGGGTTACTGCTTGCGCAACACTATTTCACTGAGCACTGAATACTATCCACTAACCACTAATCAATAGGAGTTAACATGAAGACGATAGCGGTGCACACCATGGGTTGCAAGGTCAACCAGTACGACACGCAGGCGATGCTCGAGGCCTTTGAACGCTCGGGCTATACGGCTGTGTCCATACGTGACCGCGCGGACGTGTACCTGATCAACACCTGCACCGTCACCGGCACGGGCGATCAGAAGTCCGAGAAGATGATCCGCCGCTGCGCGCGGCAAAACCCCGAATGTGCCATCGTGGTGGCAGGCTGTCTGGCGCAGCGCATCCCCGAGCAGTTGCTGGAAATGGACAACGTGCGCCTGGCCATCGGCGTTCAGCGCCGCGCAGAGGTGGTTGCGCTTCTGGAGCGTGCCGTGAAGGATGATATCCGCATCAATGCCGTCGCGCCGCTCAAGGGCGCAAGCTTTGAATCGCTCTTCGTTTCGCGCCACGAGGGCAAGACGCGTGCCACGATGAAGATACAGGAGGGCTGCGACCGCTACTGCGCCTACTGCATCATCCCATCGGTGCGCGGCCCCGTGCGCAGCATGCCGCTTGATAATGTGGCCTGCGAGGCCAAACGTCTGGGCGCAGCGGGTTACCGCGAGATCGTGGTCACGGGCATTCATCTGGCCAGTTACGGCCGCGGCACGGACGATACACTGCTGGACGCGATTCGCGCGGTACACGATGCCGATGGCGTTGAGCGCGTACGGCTCGGCTCGCTGGAGCCGTTGATCGTGACGGAGGAGTTCGCAAAGGCACTCTCGCAGATGCCAGGCCTCATGCGCCAGTTTCATCTGTCACTGCAGTCGGGCAGCGCCACGGTGCTGCAGCGCATGCGCAGGCGCTATACGCCGCAGCAGTATTTACAGGCATGTGCGCTGCTTCGCAGGTACATGCCGGACTGCGCGATCACCACGGACATCATACTGGGCTTTCCCGGAGAGAGCGAGACGGAGTTTGAGGAAACGCTGGCCTTTGCCCAAGGGGTCGGCTTTGCGCGCATACACGCCTTCCCGTATTCCAGACGCAGCGGTACGGTGGCAGACAGGCTGCCCGACCAGATTCCGGAGAACGTCAAGCATGCCCGGACAAATAAATTGATCGCTTTAGGCAACCAAATGGAACAGAATTTCGTCCAACAACTGAAGGGCAGCGTGCAGAGTGTGCTGTTCGAGCAGGCTGTGGACGATGCTGAAGCCGAGGGCTATA
>CAVINP010000089.1:0-8239 GCA_963643985.1 bacterium | reverse complement strand
ATGAACAGCGAAACCTACGTCACGCACAAGCGGGATGACGGCACCTATCAGCCCCTAAAGGATCACCTGCTGGGGGTGGCGACGCTTTCCGCCGAATTTGCGCGGGGCATCTCCTCGCCGCTCGAGGGCTACCGCACGGGCCTTCTGCACGACATCGGCAAGTACAGCCCCGAGGCGCAGCAGCGCCAGCGCGACCCGGAGCACACGCAGCCGGTGGATCATGCCACGGCCGGCATGCAGGCGGCCGCCCGTGAATTTCGGGATATTCCCGCCGCTTTTGCCATTGCCGGCCATCACGGCGGGTTGCCGGACAACGGGCTGAATGAGGGCACGATCGCCTCGCGCGTGCGCAAGCGCCTCACGGGCAGGAGCGATCCCGGCGCATGGAAAAAGGAAATTTCCCCCGAGGCAAAGACGGACACGCCCGCATGGGTGATCCCCGAGTCCCGGGAATCCGCGATGTACACGCGCATGCTCTTCTCCTGCCTCGTCGATGCGGACTTTCTGGACACGGAAGCTGCGCTGCAGGGCGAAAAGCCGCGCGGCAGGCATGACAATATACCTTCGCTTCTTGCAAGGCTGCGTGCGTACGTCGCGCCGTGGCTCGAGCATCCCCGAGACGCGCTCTGTACACAAAGAAATACCGTGCTGGAGCGCTGTCTGGCGGGCGACCGTCAGCCCCTGGGCCTGTACACACTCACGGTGCCGACCGGCGGCGGCAAGACGCTCGCCTCGCTGGCCTTTGCGCTCAGCCATGCCGCGGCGCACAAGCTGAAGCGGGTCATCTACGTGATCCCCTACACGAGTATCATCGAGCAGACGGCCGACATATTTGCCGCTGTGCTGGGGCGGGACAATGTGCTGGAGCACCACAGCCAGGCCGAGACGGACAGCGATGCCGAAGACGCGGAAGGCCGCCGCCGCCTGGCCTGCGAGAACTGGGACGCGCCGGTGATCGTCACCACCGCCGTGCAGTTCTTTGAATCGCTCTACGCCCGCAAGCCCTCCCGCTGCCGCAAGCTGCACAACATCGCGCAGAGCGTCATCGTGTTTGACGAGGCACAGACGCTGCCGCTGACTCTGCTGCGCCCCTGCGTATCGGCCATGGCGGAGCTGGTGCGCCACTACGGCGCGACGGCACTGCTCTGCACGGCCACCCAGCCGGCGCTGGGCAAACTGTTTGCGGAATTTGCGCCCGAATTGAATATCTGCGAGCTTGCACCCGATCCGGATGCGCTCTTTGACTTCTTCCGCCGCGTCCGCTTCGCCCGGGAAGGATCGTTGACGGATGCGGCACTGGCGGAGCGTCTGGAGGAAGATGGGCAGGTGCTCTGCGTGGTCAATTCCAGAAAGCGTGCCCGCGATGTATTTATGCTGCTGCCTGAGGAGGGACGCTATCACCTCTCGACGCTGATGACGGCGCAGGACCGTGAGCGCACGCTGCGCACCATCCGTGACCGGCTGCGCTCGGGGGAAGTCTGCCGTGTGGTCTCCACCAGCCTGATCGAGGCGGGCGTGGATGTCGACTTTCCGACCGTCTGGCGCGAGATGAGCGGCCTGGACAGCATACTGCAGGCGGCAGGGCGCTGCAACCGCGAGGGGCTGCGTGCGCCTGAGGACAGCCTCGTGCATGTCTTCAGCGGCGAGGGGAAGGTCTGTGATGCGCTGCTTGCGCGTATCATCCCTGCCAAAGAGGTGATGGAGGCCTTTGAGGACATCAATTCGCGGCCCGCAATCGAAGCCTACTTCCGGAAGCTCCTCTGGGCGGGCGGCCCGGAAGGACTGGACAAAATGAACATACTGGACATGGAACGGAAATGGCACTTCCGGCAGGTCGCGGAGCACTTTCACATGATCGACGATCACGGCATGAAGACCGTCTACATCCCGTCCCCCGACAACGAAGAGGCACTTCGCCTGCTGCGTCTGGACCTGATTCCGCGTGACATGCTGCGCAGTCTGGGGCGAAGTGCCGTAAGCCTGCCGTGGTACGAATACGACGCACTGGTGAAGTCCGCGGCCATGGAGGATCACCCCACGGACGGCTACGGCATACTGCTCAATCCCGACGCGTATGACGGCCAATGCGGCCTGAATGTCAGGAGCGACGGCGGCGCGGCGCTGTTCTTCTAGCAGCATTTTCTTGAAATAAACGGACGAATGATTCTACTATAGGTGTTCTAACCCCTCAGCCTCGCGTTCGCTCGGCAGCTCCCCTTTCAGGGGAGCCTATTGCCTCCCCTGAAAGGGGAGGGGGACCGCGAAGCGGTGGTGGGGTTCGTAAAGTCCTGTTAAGCAGTAAGCGATATACCGATATCCGGCTCTCTGCCCTTCAACTTACCACTGTTTATTCTCTCCCCGCCCTCCCACAAAAACCTGTCCGACAATCACATCCCACTTGACGTTTGCTTAATATCGTGTTATACTTGTAAATAATGTATGGCAACACCGTAAAAGGAGATGACGCTTATGGCGGTTCTGGCAGAATTTTGGGGGCCGATGGCCTGCTTTACGCGCCCTGAGATGAAGACGGAGCGTGTCAGCTACGATATCCCCACGCCGAGCGCGGCCCGCGGCATGATAGAGAGCATCTATTATCACCCCGGCCTGCGCTGGATAATCGACAAAATCTACGTCCTCAATCCGATCCGCTTCTTCAATGTGCGGCGCAACGAGGTCAAGAGCAAGATACTGGCCTCGGCCGTCATGCAGGAGGCCAACGGCGGCAGGGCAGGCAGCATCATCACGACGCAGGACATTCAGCAGCGTGCGGCGCTGATGCTCAAGGATGTGCACTATGTGATCGAGGCGCACTTTGAGATGACGCCTCAGGCCAACGCCTCCGACAACCCCGGCAAGTTCAGCGATATCGTGACGCGCAGGCTCAAAAGGGGCGCCTGCTACTCTACGCCCTATCTGGGCTGCCGCGAGTGCACGGCGCACTTTGCGCTGTGGGAGGGCGGCGAAATACCCGCCATAGACGAAACGCGCGATCTGGGCTTTATGCTCTACGACATGGACTACAGCGACCCCGAAAACATTGAGCCCATGTTCTTTCGGGCGAAGATGGAGCACGGCATGGTCGATCTGCGGGAATGTGAGGTGCTTAAATGATACTGCAAGCACTGGTGCGGGCCTATGACGCGCTGGCCGAGCAGGGCAGGCTGGATCGACCCGGCTGGCTGCAGGCCAAGGTATCCTGGAGTCTGGAGCTGGACGAAGCGGGCAAGCTGCGCGACATCATACCGCTGGGCACACCCGACAGGAAGGGCAAGCTGACGCCCCGGCCCATGAGTCTGCCGGAGATGGTAAAACGTGCCAGCAACATTGCGGCGAATTTTCTCTGCGACAACGCGACCTATATGCTGGGCATAGACATCAAGGGCAAGAAGGATCGCGCCGTAAAATGCTTTGAGGACTGCCGCAGGGTGCACCTCGGGCTGCTCAAAAGCGTGGATCAGCCGTTTGCGCGGGCGATCTGCCGTTTCTTTGAAACCTGGGATGCCCAAAATGCAGAGGCGCATCCGCTCGTCGCGCCCATACTGGACAAGCTCAAGACGGGCGGCAATATGGTCTTGAGCATGAACGAGACCTTCGCGCAGGACGTGCGCGAAATACACGCTGCGTGGGATCGCGCCTATTCCGCGCACGCGGATGCCCCGCAGGGGCGTTGCCTGGTCACGGGTGAACAGGGGCCGATTGCGCTGCTGCATCCCGCCATCAAGGGCGTGGCGGGTGCACAGGCCACGGGCGCCTCGCTGGTGTCATTCAACGGTGCATCCTACGAATCCTACGGCAGGCGGGAGGATCAGGGGCTGAACGCTCCGGTCGGCGAACATGCAGCCTTTGCCTACGGCGCGGCGCTGAACTACATGATACGCGAGCGCGACTACCGCCGGCGTCTGGGCAGCACCACGATGGTGTACTGGGCGGAGGGTGCGCGGCCGCAGTACAGCTCGGCCATGGCGTACCTTTTGGGTGACGCGGATGACACGGTCGATCAGGAACTGCTGCGGGCCGTCGCGGAGGATCTGCGCTGCGGCCGGTCGAGCGTGCTCGATGACGTGCCTCTGCAGCCCGACAACCGCTTCTACATGCTGGGTCTTGCCCCGAACGCGGGCAGGCTGTCCGTGCGCTTCTTCATCGAAAACAGCTTCCGCGGCTTTGCGGAAAACCTGCACCGGCATCAGGAGCGGCTGGAAATCGTGCGTCCGGACAGGGACGGCAGGCAGGAGCTTTCACTCTGGGCACTGCTCAACGAGACCGCAAACCCGAAGAGCACGGACAAGAAGCCGCCGGACGATCTGGTCGGTGAGGTCATGCGTGCCATACTCACGGACACGCCCTACCCTGCCGCGCTGTTTGCGCAGGTGGAGCTGCGGCTTCGGGCCGAGCGCGACATCAACCGCGGCAAGGCGGCGATCATAAAAGCTTATCTGACAAAAAACGTGGTGCGCGATCATCCGTCGCACCCCATGAAGGAGGTATTGACCGTGAAACTGAGCGATGAATCAAGCTACGCGCCCTATGTGCTGGGCAGACTGTTTGCCGTACTGGAAAGCCTGCAGCTGCGGGCGAACCCCGGCATCAACACGACCATACGCGACCGCTATTTCAACTCGGCCTGCGCGACCCCGGCCATGGTCTTCCCCGCGCTGATCAAGCTGGCGCAGAACCATCTCAACAAGCTGGGCGGCGGACTTGCCGTCTACTATGACAAGCTGCTCACGAGTCTCTACGGCCGGCTGGAGGACACGCTGCCCAAGCGCCTCACGCTTGAGGAACAGGGCGTGTTCCAGCTGGGCTACTACCATCAGAAGCAGGCGCTCTATACCAAGAAGGAGGACAGGGACAATGGCTGAATGCATTCACAACCGCTATGATTTCGTGATCTTCTTTGACGTGCAAAACGGCAACCCCAACGGTGACCCCGATGCCGGCAACATGCCGCGCACCGATCCTGAGACCGGCTGCGGTCTGGTGACGGACGTCTGCCTGAAGCGCAAGATCCGCAACTATGTCCGCACCGTCCGCGAGGATGACCCGCGCTACGGCATCTACATCTGTGAAAACGAGCCGCTCAACCGCAGCGACCGCAAGGCACTGGCGGCAAGCGGCTATCCCGATCTCAAGGATGCGGATCTGAAGACGCTCAAGAAGTCCGACAAGGACATCGACGAGAAACTGCTGCGCTACATGTGCGATCACTATTTTGACATTCGCACCTTCGGCGCGGTCATGACCACCTTCGTCAAGGCCTCCCTGAACTGCGGTCAGGTGCGCGGCCCGGTACAGCTGGGCTTTGCCCGCAGCGTAGACCCCATCATGCCGCAGGAAGTGACCATCACCCGCGTGGCGATCACCACCGAGGACGATGCCGCGAAGAAGGGCACGGAGATGGGCCGCAAGTACATCGTGCCCTACGGCCTCTACCGCGCGGAGGGCTTCGTATCGGCCAATCTGGCACGCAAGACCACCGGCTTTTCCGAGGAGGATCTGCAGCTGCTCTGGCAGGCCATACTGAATATGTTCGAGCTGGATCGCAGCGCCGCCCGCGGCGTGATGGCCGTGCGCAAGCTGATCATCTTCCGCCACGACAGCGAGTTCGGCAATGCCCCCGCATGGAAGCTGTTTGACCTCGTGCAGGCCACGCGCAAGGCCGGTGTCGCCGCCCCCAGGAGCTACGCCGACTACGAGCTGAACATCGATCTGGACAAGCTGCCCGAGCACGTGCACTGTGAGGTGATGGAGTGATCGATGACGAGGATCTCTATCTGACACTGTCGGGTATACAGCACTACGCCTTCTGCCCGCGGCAATGGGCACTGATATTCGTCGAGCAGCAGTGGGCAGACAACTACCGCACCATAGACGGCGCCGTGATGCACAAGCGTGCGCACGACGAGACGATCTTTGAGCGCCGCGGCGACCTGCTCACCGCACACAACCTGCGCGTCGTATGCAAAAAGTTGCGCGTCACGGGCGTGTGCGACGTGGTCGAGTTTCACCTGTCGCCAACCGGCGTGCGCATACAGGGGCAGAGTGACCTGTGGCAGCCGTATCCGGTCGAGTACAAGCGCGGCGCGCCGAAATCCCACGATGCCGACATGCTCCAGCTCTGCGGTCAGGCCCTGTGCCTGGAGGAAATGCTGCTGTGCGAGATACCGCAGGGCAGCCTGTACTACGGCGAGACCCGGCGCAGGCAGGAGGTCACATTCACTCCGGAAATGCGCGAGCGCGTGCGCCACATGCTGGATGAAATGGCGGGCTGCATGGACCGCGGCTACACCCCGAAACCCAGGAGCGGCAAGCACTGCAACGCCTGCTCGCTGAAGGATCTGTGCCTGCCGAAGCTTCACAAGACGCAGAGCGTGGCCGAATACCTGCGCAAGGAATGTGCCGAGGAGGGAACGCCATGAGAAAGATGCTCAATACACTCTTTATCACCTCCGAGGATGTCTACCTCGCGCTGGAAAACGAGAACGTGACCGTATACAAGGGCGAAACCAAGGCAGGCATGTATCCGCTGAGCGTGCTGGAGAGCATACTCAGCTTCTCCTACAAGGGTGCAAGCCCCGCGCTGATGGGCGCATGTGTGGAGCGCAACATCGGCCTGACCTTCCTGACCCCGAACGGGCGCATGCTGGCGCGTGCCGCCGGCCCCACCAACGGAAACGTGCTGCTCAGGCGTCAGCAGTACCGCATCGCGGACGACAGCTCGCAGAGCTGCTGCATGGCCCGAAACATGATTTTCGGCAAGGTGCACAACAGCCGCTGGGTACTGGAGCGCACGCTGCGCGACCATGCCCTGCGCGTGGACAGCGACAAACTCCGCGATGCCTCCCTGCGCCTGCAGGAAGCACTGCCGCCCATACTCGCTGCCGAGGATCTTGACAGCCTGCGCGGCTTGGAGGGCAAGGCCTCCGCATACTATTTCGGCGCCTGGGATGAGCTGATACTCAACCAGAAGGACATCTTTCGCTTTGAAGGCAGGAACCGCCGCCCGCCGCTGGATCGCGTGAACGCCGCCCTGTCGATGACCTACACCCTGCTGACGCATGACTGTGCCGCCGCGCTGGAAAGCGTGGGGCTGGATGCCTACGTGGGCTTTATGCATCGCGATCGCCCGGGCCGCACGTCTCTGGCTCTGGATCTGATGGAGGAGCTTCGCGCACCGCTCGCGGATCGCTTTGTACTGACGCTGATCAACACCCGCGCACTGCAAAAGCAGCATTTTCGCACGCAGTCCGGCGGTGCCGTGCTGCTGACGGACGATGGCAGGAAGCTGCTGATAAGCGCGTGGCAGAATCGCAAAAAGGAGGAGATTACCCACCCGTACCTGAAGGAAAAGATTCCCTGGGGGCTGGTGCCCTATGTGCAGGCCCTGCTGCTGGCCAGATCGCTGCGTGGTGACCTCGATGCCTACCCGCCGTTTCTGTGGAAATGAGATGGATTATGAATCGGAGCCGGGCCTTGCCTCCCCTGAAACGCACCCAAGACCCACTTCGTGGGGCTCGGCCAGCGCCGTGCCGGCATCCGTAGGATGCGCACGGGCCGGTCGCAACCCTGCTGAAGCAGTCGCGCTACTGCGCAGAGCGCAGTGCGGCGGGTGCGTAAGAGCGGTGGTGGGGTTCTCCGGATATACAATAAACTTTCCGTGATGAACCGATCCCCGCACTACTCATCATAGGAGGTGAATTGAATGCTGGTCCTGATCACCTACGATGTCAACACCACCGATGCCGCGGGCCGTCGCCGCCTGCGTCAGGTGGCCAAGAAGTGTGTCGCACACGGACAGCGCGTCCAGAATTCGGTGTTCGAATGCAGCCTGGACGCGGGTCAGCTGCGCATGCTCGAAGCCGAGCTCACCGCCCTGATCGATACGGACAAGGACAGCCTTCGCTTTTATTCGCTCGGAAACAACTATCAGTCGAAGGTAAAGCATATCGGCGCTCATCCGGGCTACCAACCCGACGACGTGCTGATGCTGTAGCACCGTGTGCGAAGCCCAAGCGATCATGAAAATCTCGGGACCTTCGCACCCCGTTTTGAACGTTTTTGGGACCCTTTGAGGGCCTGACGACATCGCGCAAGCCCGCACCGACGGCCGAATTTGTGCAGATGTCATACCCTCAATTATATTTTTTGTTCACTTTTGCTGTCGCCCCCCGCGCGGGGGGCGTGGATTGAAATCAGCCGTGCCCGATGTTGCCCGGGTTCGACGTGCACCGTCGCCCCC
>CAVINP010000088.1:0-8266 GCA_963643985.1 bacterium | reverse complement strand
AGTATGCCGCAAAGGAGAAGTGCGACGACATGGTTTTTTCCAGCAACGTATTTTTGTATTTTTTCCTCACCTTCGTACTGGTGGGATATGCGATACTCAAAAAATGGCGCAAGTGGAGCAACATGTTCCTCACAATCACCTCTCTGGGTTTTTACGCCTGGGGGCAGCCGAAGTTCGTGGCCGTAATGATTGCTTCCATTATAATGAACTGGCTGCTGGCGCTTTGGATCGATCGCGAAAAACGGAAGGATCGTCCGAAGCGTGCAAAGCTTGCGCTGGTGCTCTCGGTGGTGCTCAATCTGGGGCTGCTGGGCGTGTACAAATATCTCAGCTGGCTGCTGGGCAATATCCGTGCCTGGTTCAACCTCTCCTTCCCCGTTCCGGAAATCGCACTGCCCATCGGCATATCCTTCTTCACCTTTCAGGCGATGAGCTATGTGATCGACGTCTACCGCGGCGACGGCAAGGTCCAGAAAAACTTCTTCAATGTCTGCCTCTATGTCTCCTTCTTCCCACAGCTGATCGCCGGCCCCATCGTGCGCTATCAGACGGTCGCGGACGAGATCGAGGGACGCGTGGAAAACTGGCCGGACTTCGTCTCCGGCGTGCATCGCTTCCTGATCGGCTTCTGCAAGAAGATCATACTGGCCAACAACCTGGGGCTGCTGGTAGACACGCTCTTCGGGCTGGACGGCGCAAATTTAAGCGTCGGCGGCGCATGGATTGCCGCTGCTGCGTACCTGATGCAGGTCTACTATGACTTCTCGGGCTATTCGGACATGGCCATAGGTCTGGGCAAGATGTTCGGCTTTCACTTCCTGGAGAACTTCCGCTTCCCCTTCATCGCAAAGTCCGTGGCGGGATTCTGGCGCAGGTGGCACATATCGCTCACCAGCTGGTTTCAGGACTACCTGTACATACCGCTGGGCGGCAGCCGCGTCAAAAGCAAGTGGCGCTTGCTGTTTAACATGTTCATGGTCTGGGCACTGACGGGTCTCTGGCACGGCGCGGCCTGGACGTATGTGCTCTGGGGCATCGGCTTTTTCGTGATGCTGGCCATCGAACGCTTCACCGGCTTGGGCAAGTGGATGGAAAAGCACCCCGTCGGCCACCTGTACGCCATGGTGATGGTCGTCTTCCTCACAGTGATGATACGCTGTGACGACCTGCCGCACGCCTGGACGATGTACGGCACGCTTCTGGGCGTGAGCGGCGCTCCCCTCTGGAACAGCGTCACCGGCGTGCTGCTGCACGAGTACCTCTGGTTCTTTGTGGCGGCACTGATCTGCGGCCTGCCCGTGCGCGACTTCATACTGCAGAAACTGCATGTGAACGAAAACTTCGTACGCATCGCCGGTGCCGCCTGCCTGACGGTGCTGACGGTCATCTCCATCAGCTACATCGCCGTGGGCGGCTACAATCCCTTCATCTACTTCAATTTCTGATCCGGGAGAGAATACAACCATGCAGGATATGCTTAGCGTCCTCACGTCCCTTGCACCGGGGCGCGTTAAAGTCAATGAACCCATGAGCCGCCACACCACCTTTCGTGTGGGTGGCCCCGCCGACCTGATGTTCTTCCCCAGAAATGCGGATGAGCTGATGCGGGCCATGGCGACAGCGAAGCAGCACAATACGGATGTGCTGGTCATCGGCAACGGCTCCAACCTGCTCGTGCGGGACGGCGGCGTGCGCTCTCTGGTGATCGTGCTGGGAGAGGATATGTCCGAAATCAGCGTGCACGGCACACATCTCCGGGCACAGGCGGGTGCGATGCTCTCGCGTGTATCCGCAGCGGCGCAGGCGGCAGGCCTTGCCGGGCTGGAGTTTGCAAGCGGCATACCGGGCACGCTGGGCGGTGGCTGCGCGATGAACGCGGGGGCCTACGGTGGGCAGCTCTCGGACGTGCTGGTAAGCGCCGACGTGTTCATGGACGGCCAAATGCGCACCCTCGGCAATGCGGATATGCAGATGTCCTACCGCGATACGCTGCCGCTGCGCACGGGCGGCATCGTGGTCTCTGCCGAATTCGCCCTTAAAAAGGACGATCCCGAAGCGATACTGGCACGCATGAAGGATCTCAACGCACGCAGGCGCGAAAAGCAGCCGCTGAATCTGCCCAGCGCAGGCTCGACCTTCAAGCGTCCCCAAGGCCACTTTGCGGGAGCGCTCATCGAGGGCTGCAATCTCAAGGGCACGCGTGTGGGCGGCGCACAGGTGAGCGAAAAACACGCGGGCTTCATCGTCAATACGGGCGGCGCAAGTGCCCGTGATATACTTGATCTGATCGATCTGGTCCGGCAGCGGGTGCTCGATGAGACGGGCGTGACGCTGGAGCCGGAGGTTCGCATCGTGGGAGAGGATTAAAATGTCATTTGCATCAAACGCGCGTGCCGAAATGGCACGCGAGCTTTGTATGGAGAAATGCTGTGCGCGGGCGGAACTGGCGGCGGCGCTGCTGGCCTGCGGCGGCATCTCCTACCGCTTCGGCGGTGCGGGCAGCTATTTGTTGACCATCACGGCCACGGAGGCCGCCGTGGTGCGCCACTATTTCCAGCTGCTCAAGCGGCACTTCGGCGTCAGTGCGCAGATACGCACGCTCAGAAGCAATTCCCTGGGTGGCGCGACGCGCTACCAGCTGGTCATACCGGAGGAAAGCTCGGTGATGCTGATCGGCGAAACCGCGCTCTACGATCCTGAGGAACCCTTCGGCCTTCGCAGCGTACCTACGGATGAAATCACAAACTACGCCTGCTGCAAGCGCTCCTTCGTCAAGAGTGCCTTCATGATCTGCGGCGGCATGTCCAACCCGGAACTGGAATACCACATCGAAATTGCCGCGCCGAGCGAGGAATTCGCCGATTACGTTATAAAAAATCTGAATTATTATGAAATAATTGCAAAAAAAGCGTGCAGAAAAGCAAAATATGTGGTATACTTAAAGAAGAGCGACGATGTCTGCGATATGCTCACGCTGATGGGGGCCGGCCAGTCCGTGCTGAACCTGGAAAACGTCCGCATCAAGAAGGGCGTCAGCAATCGCGTCAACCGTCAGCTGAACTGCGATAATTCCAATATCAACCGCGCCATGGAGACGGCCCTGCGCCAGATCGAAGACATACGCTACATCGACGAGCAGCTCGGTCTGGACAAACTGCCCAAGACGCTGCGCGATGTGGCCGAGGCGAGGATAAACAATGCGGCCACGCCGCTGGCCGGGCTGGGCGATATGCTCACGCCACCCATCGGCAAGTCAGGCGTGAATGCGCGGCTGAAGCGGATATCCGGGATCGCTCAAAAACTCAGGAGCGGTGAAGAAACAGAATTATAATTATGAATAATAAGGAGGTGAGCTTGCATGACGAAATTGGAGACCGTGTTTTCCGCCTGCGCCGCAGTGACGCCGGATTTCGCGGCACGATTGGCCCATCAGGCGTCGACCTATGCATCGGATATATATCTCGATAACGGTGGCGGTCGGTTCTGCATCGATTCGCTGATCGGCATACTGGCCATGGATCTGCGCCGCGGTGCAAACGTATCCGTCACGGCCGAGGGCGAGGATGAACAGCGTGCCGCCCGGGCAATATGCGACCTGCTCTCGCAGGGTGAATGATGCGCATACAGCAGCATACAGACCGTCCCGAAGCGGAATGCATGCTGCCGTTTTTTGCGAAAGAAAAGCCCTCAGTCACTAGAGTGTGTTTCTAAAATGAGACATGTGCAGTTTCGAGTGGATTTGCTTGCAGTTCAAGGCGATTTTCCGCAGGTTTACTGGAGGTAAATCAAGGGAAATCAACGCAGAAATGCAGGCAAAGACGCCGAAAATGCATCGTGGCGAATTTAGAAACACGCTCTAATTCCATCCACCGTCAGGAGGTCTTGTAAATGTCACGTCGCCTGCTTGCACTCTTTCTCGCTGCTTTGATCGCACTTTCGTCCTTTGCGCTGGCTGAGGACGCGAGCCTTGTTTCGGATGTAACCCCCCCCCAAGACAACGTAACGGAAACCATTGAAACACCCACGGCGGAACCGACGGCCGAACCCACGATCGAGCCGACAATCGAACCCACCGTAGAGCCGACAATTGAACCCCCCGTCAAACCGGTCGAAGAGGCCGCGGTCGTTGCCGAGACCGAAACCGAAGACGATCCGCTCGAGGCGGAAATCGGAAATCGCATCGCGCAGCTCGATAATACCGGGCTCTCCGAAAGCTACGCCCGCGCCAAGTGGCTCTACGGAAACATCATCGATACCACCGAGCCTGACGAGACGCTCGACACGGCCGAGGCTGTACTGCTGCAGGGCCGGGGCAACAGTGCGGGCTATGCGCATGCGCTCAAACTGCTCCTCGAGGCCGCAGACATCGAATGCACAATCGTCACCCTCGAGGACGGCACGGCATTGATCTCTGCCAAATTCGGTGAACAATGGATGCAGATCGATGCCTATACGGACGATGTCGCGGGCACAAAGGGAGCGCACTTTGCATTCAATGACGAGGCCGTGGCAGCGAGTGCCGACGACGCGTCTGCTTTGGAGGAAACCCTAGCGCCCACCGGTATCGTCCCCGCCGAAAGCGCCGTGACCCTCGGCGTCGGGCAAACGATCTCCGTTGCCGACTGGCATTTTCTGCCGGAGGGCGCAACGGGTGAAGAGACTGCCGTCTATACCTCCTCCAAGCCCAAGGTGGCTTCGGTCGATGCAGACGGCACGCTGAAGGCCGTCGCCAAGGGCAGCGCCGTCATCACCATTTCCGTGGGCGATCTGGCCTGCACGATAGCGGTCAACGTCCTCCCCGCGCCCAAGCGCATCTACCTCTCCGCTGACAAGACCACGCTGGGTATCGGCGAAACGGCCACGCTGAGCGTCACCCCCTACAAGGGCAGCGCCGCGAGCTACACCTTTGCCTCCAATAACACCTCTGTCGTCACCGTCGACGGCACGTGCATCACCGCCGTAGGCCTCGGCAAGGCAAAGATCACCGCGACCTCCCATAACAGGAGGAAATCCACCATCACGGTCACCGTGAAGAGTGCGCCGACCACCGTGACGACGGACGTGAGCGACATCACGCTGGGCGTCGGTGAGACCTACGCGCTCAAAGCCTCGCCGAACGCGGGCAGTGCGGGCGCGATCAGCTACACGGCCGGCAACGGCAACATCACGGTCGATGCAAGCGGCAATATCACCGCCGTGTGTGAAGGTGAGGGTATCGTCACCGTTTCCGCTTACAACGGACAAAGTGCCGAGTGTCGCGTACATGTCATACCTGCGCCGACAAAGGTGACGCTGACCACCTCGGACGGGCGCACGGTATACGGCTACGGCGAAAAGGTTCAGCTGACCTGGTCGGTTGACGACCGTGAAGCTGCCGCCGTGACTTTTGCAAGCAGCAACAACAAATATGCCACCGTGTCCGCAACGGGCCTGGTGACCTTTAAAAAGCGTGGCAATGTCACTGTCACCGCCACGACCTACAACGGCGTTTCTGCCGAAATTACGCTGAGCTGCAAGCGGGCGCCCTCGTCCGTCTCGCTCTCTTCCCTGCGCTCTACGCTGGGCCTGGGCGAGAGCATCGATGTGACGCCGGCGTTCTCCAAGGACAGCACGGGCAGCTACAGCATTGTATCCGACAAGCCCGATATTATTTCCGTGAGCGGCAACACGATCACGGCCAAAGCAATCGGCACCGCCAGGATCACGCTGACGACCTTCAACAGAAAGAGGGCCACAAAGAACATCACCGTCTGTACCGCGCCTGCCTCTCTGACGCTGGACGCGGGCATGCTCGAGCTCGGCCTCGGCGAGGGCCGCACGCTCACGGCAAGCCTGACGGCGGGCAGCGCGGGCGGCGTACACTTTGAAAGCAGCGATGCCTCCGTGGTCACGATCGATGCCTCAAGCGGCATAATTGTTGCGGCCGGTCTCGGAAGCGCCCGTGTCACCGCCACCACCTACAACGGCCTGAGCGCAACCTGCGACATCGTCGTGAAAAACGCGCCTGAGAGCATACTGCTGGATGAGAGCGAACTTGTCCTCTCCTGCGGCGACACCTATCAGCTTTCGACCCCCGTACTGCAGGGTGAAAATGTCGCCGATGTCAAAATCGGCTACAAGAGCAGCAAATACAAGCTCGTCTCCGTCAGCGAGAGCGGCCTGATCACCGCACTGCGCACCGGCAGCAGCACGATCACCCTGAGCACCTACAACGGTAAGACCGCTACGGTCAATGTCACAGTCAAGCGTGCGCCCAAATCGATCACGGTCAGCCCCTCAAGCGCCGAACTGTGCATGAATGAGGAGTTGTATCCCGAGGTCAAGTTCAATACCGGCGCGATCGGCCACTACACGCTTGATTCCTCGAACAGAAACGTTGCCGTTATCACCGAGGACGGTCTGGGCGTGCGCATCGTGGGCGGCGGCACGGCGACAATCACCGTCACGTCCTACAACAAAAAGACGGCCTCTATGACCGTCACAGGCCTGGCTCTGCCCACCGAAATAACCCTGAGCCCCGACAAGTCCCGCGTCGGCTGCGGCGAATCCCTGCAACTGAAGGCCGCCATGCCCGCGGGTCAGGGCAGCCTGCTGCGCTATGAGAGCGACAACACCGATGTGGCAAGCGTTGACAGCAAGGGTTTGGTGCAGACCTGCGGCGTCGGCAGCGCAAACATCACCGTGTACACGCAAAACAATTTAAGCGCCACGAGCCATATCGATGTGCTGAATGCACCCGCCTGGCTGCGCGTTGTCCCCGAGAATGCCGCCTACAGCCTGAGTGAAAAGGGCTTCACACTGGGCGTGCTCTTCCCGAATGAAAACGAGGGCGGCAGTGTCAGCTTCGAGAGTTCGGACACGGGCATTGCCACCGTCGGTGCAGACGGCGAGGTGTGCTTTGTCAGCTGCGGCACGGTCACGCTCACCGCCACCGGTTATAACGGACACAAGGCAAACTGCGTGCTGACCGTCGGCGAGACGCCTAAGGAGATGCACTTTGCACAGGAGGCCTACAGCATTGCCGTGGGCGACTGCGTCAGTATTCCCGCGCAATTCACGCAGGGCGCGGAAAGTTATGCATTCTCAGTGACGGCCGGAACATATGCGTCCGTAAACGGAAACATGGTCACGGGTCTGGCAGTCGGCGATACAACGCTCACCGCCACTTCGGCAAGCGGTCTGACGGCACAGTGCACGCTGCACGTGGTGGCCGCTCCGCAGGGACTTGTGCTCTCCCAAAAGCAGTTGACGCTGGTGCTCGGCAAGGACTGCTCCGTCACGATGGATGCGCATCCCGAGCCGGAGGATGCCGGCACGCTGCGCTACTCCTCCTCCGATCCCGAAATCGTCCGCGTGGACGTACTCAGCGGCGAGATGACGCCCCTGAAGCTCGGCGACTGCATCATCACCGTAACCACCTACGACGGCCGCTTCAGTGAGAGCTGTGACGTGCACGTGAGCGGACTGCTCGAGGGCGTGAAGATCGGCATTGACCCCGGGCATCAGCGCCACGCCAACAGTGCCCGGGAAAGCAGCAAGCCCACGGGCGGCCGCAGAAAGGCCAAAGTAGCCGGCTGTCCCAGCGGAACCTCCACGAAAATACCGGAGTATGTGACCAACCTTGAAATCGGCCTGCAGCTGCGCGATGCGCTTGAGTCACTGGGTGCAGAAGTCAAAATGACGCGCACGACGCACGATGTCGACATCTCCAACCAGGAGCGTGCCAAGATGATGAACGCCTTCGGTGCGGATCTGGTGCTGCGCCTGCACTGCAACGGCTGGCACAACGGCACGCCGCACGGCATCAGCATGATCGTCTCCAAAACCTGGGGACAGCCCCCGGAGTCGCTTCGTGCGGCCGAGCTGCTCATGGACAGCATGATCAGTGCGACCGGTGCCCACAGGCGCGGCATCGGCGTAAACGATGAATTCACCGGCAACAACTGGTCGACCGTGCCCTGCATACTGGTCGAGATGGGCTTTATCTCCAACTCGCGCGAGGACAGGCTGCTCAACAGCCCCGAATACCAGCAGACCATCGTCCGCGCAATGGTCAACGGCATCTGTGACTACATGGGCCGTGACCGTCCGGTTATCTGGGGATACACTGATTAAATGAGGTGGTAAGCTGAGCAGTGAATTTTGTGCTAGATGCAATTGCAAAAATCGAAGGTTTACTGGAGGTAAATCAAGAATTTTGCAAGAAGCGGATAGCGCAAAAGGCACGCTCAGATTCGCCGCCGAATTAATCAGGGGATCCCTGGTA
>CAVINP010000087.1:0-8729 GCA_963643985.1 bacterium | reverse complement strand
AGGCGCAAAGGTCCTCGAAGCGTTCACGGCGAACCGCCACATAGCTTTCCCCGCCGCTGAGCATGACAATCGCGGGGCGCGGCAGGCGGTTGTAATTGGATGCCATGGAGTAGTTGTAGGCACCCGTGGTGCAGACGGCCACGATGTCACCGCGGCATACGGACGATGGGAACAGCACGTGCTCCTGAATGATATCGCCGCTCTCACAGCAGCGGCCCACGAGTGAAGCCTCAAAATCGCATGATTCGTTCATTCTGTTTGCGGGCAGACAGGTATACCTTGCGCCGTAGAGCGCAAAGCGGGGATTGTCGGCCATGCCGCCGTCAACGGAAACGTAGTTTTTGTAGCCGGGAATTCTCTTGACCGCGCCGCAGGTATAGAGCGTCATGCCGGCAGCCGCAACGATACTGCGCCCGGGTTCCATGTGAATCTCCGGCACGGCGATGTTCAACCGTTCGCAGCTCGCCTTCACCGCTTCGGCCACCTGAGCGACCTTTCTGTCTATGTCCGGATAGGGATCGCTGTCAACGTAGCGCACGCCGTAGCCGCCGCCCAGATCCAGCACCTGCGCTTCATAGCCGTATTTTTCTTTTATGTGGGCAATAAATTCGAGCATGACCACGGCCGCACGCTCGAAAACGTCCTCGGCAAATACCTCCGAACCGACGTGGCAGTGAAAACCCGTCAGCTCCACATGGGGCTGCGCAAGCGCGTATGCGGTGAACGCCTCTGCCTGACCCGTCTCGATGGGCACGCCGAACTTGCTGTCCACTTTGCCGGTCGAGATGGCCTCATAGGTATGCGGATCGATGCCCGGTGTCAGGCGCAGCAGCACTTTTTGCCTGAAATTGCGGCGCGCCGCCTCGGCCTCGATGGCCGTGATCTCTTCAAAGTTGTCTGCCACAAAACAGCCAACATGCCTGTCCATGGCAAAGGCGATGTCCGCATCCGTCTTGTTGTTGCCGTGAAAGCAGGCATTTGAAAGGTCGAACCCTGCCTGCCATGCGGTGTATATCTCGCCGCAGGAGACCACGTCGATGCCCATGCCCTCTTCCTGCATGATCGCGTATATGCGCTTGAAAGCATTGGCCTTGCTCGCGTAGAGGGGGCGTGCGGCCGGGCCGAAGTTCTTCCGAAAGGCGTTTACGTATGTTCTGCACTGGCGGCGGATATAGTCCTCATCGAGCAGATACAGCGGCGTGCCGTACTGCCCCGCCAGGGAAACCGTGTCCTGCCCGGCAAAGCAGAGGTGACCGTTCCTGCCGACAGTAATGTTCTCGCAAATCATGTCTTTTCTCCCCTCAAAGGTTTTCGTCCGTTATTTCACCCTTGCAAACAATGTTGGTCGGACCCGTAAGATACAGATCGCGCACCCTGCCGTCATTATCCCGTTCCACGTCTATGACCAGCGTGCCGCCCTTCATATCTGCGCGGACGTTTTTGCCGGAGATCTTTCCAAGCAGCGTCAGCACCGTCACTACGCAGCCCGTGCCCGTACCGCAAGCATAGGTGAAATCCTCCACGCCGCGCTCATAGGTGCGCTCATAGATGTGATCCCGGCCTATGATCTCATAGAAGTTCACATTGGCGCCCTTGGGGAAATCCTTATAAAAGCGCAGGCTGCGACCAAGCTTCAGCAGCTCTGTTTCGTCGAAATCTCTGAGATTTCCGATCGGCACGACAGCGTGCGGCAGACCCGGATTGCCCAGCTCCAGATAGGCATAGTCGTACGAAGCCCCGTTTATTTGCGCCGTTTCGTTCATGCGGATGTTGCAGGGATCATTGAGACGTATGCGGTAGAGACGCTCATCGATTCTTTTGCCGATGACAAGGCCTGCCTTCGTTTCCACTTTCTGTATCTGTCCTGCCAGACCGTTTTCGAAGCCGTAGCGACAGATGCAGCGTGCGCCGTTGCCGCACATTTCGCCCTCGGAGCCATCTGAATTGAAGAACAGCATCCTGTAATCTCCGCCGCAGCTCGCGCTCTTCACCACCATGAAACCGTCCGCGCCCACGGACATATGCCGCTCGCAGAGTGTGCGGGCGATATCCGGCCACTTGGCATCGGGAACGGCGTTTCGGCGGTCATCCACCACGATAAAGTCATTCCCCGCCCCGTTCATTTTCCAGAATTGCATGGATGTCGGTACTCCCTCTTAATCGTCCAGATAGTGCAGAAAGTTGTAATAATCGTGAATGACATCGTAGATGCCGTCGATCTTCAGAATCTTGTCGCGCGGCATGGAGGTATCGATGGCAATGATGCGTCCCGCGCCCGCGTCCCGCGCGGCCTGAAAACCCGTGGCGGAATCCTCGACAATGATGCAGTCCTTGGGATCGACCTTCAGGCGTTTCGCGGCCTCCAGATAAAATGCGGGATCGGGCTTGCTGGGGCGTAGCCCGTCCTCATAGACGATGCGATCGAAGCTGACCCATCTGCCAAGGCCAAGATCGCCCAGATAGAACTCCACATTGGGCAGCAACGATGCCGTGGCCACGGCAAAGGGCACGCCGCGCTTTGTCAGCTCGTCCATCAGCTCGGGCGCACCGGATACAAGTTTGCGCGTCTCTTCGCTGGCCAGCGCCATGTTGCGGTACATCGCTTCCTTCTCATCGGAGCAGCGGCGAATGTCTGTTTCGGACATATCGGGATCGACCACTGTATGAAAAATATCGGCGTTGCCCGGGCCGATGCAGTACCGGTTGATATCGTCGATAGTCAGATGTATGCCGAAGCGATCCGAAAGATATTTCTGCCATGCCGCGCGATGAAAATCGGTATCGTTGTAGAGTGTGCCGTTGAAATCAAACAAAACCGCCCTGAACATAGCTGCCGCCCCCTTCTTACTTTGTTACGTCGGCGAATTCTGCGTCCACATATTCCGCCAGCAACTGAGGATCCACAATCACCTGCGTGCCGCGCTGACCGGCAGAGACGTATATCTTATCAAAGAGTATCGCCGTCTCATCGATGGTCGTCGGAAATTTCTTCTTCATGCCCACAGGGGAACAGCCGCCGCGGATATAGCCCGTGAGCGGCAGCAATTCCTTCATGTGGATCATTTCGATTTTTTTCTCGTCTGCGGCCTTGGCGCACTTTTTCAGATCCAGTTCGGCAGGCGCAGGAATGCAGAACACATGCAGCCCGTGCTTTTCGCCGCGCGTCACCAGCGTCTTGAACACGCAGTCCGGGTCCACGCCGAGCTGATTGGCCAGATGCACGCCGCTCAGATCGGACTCATCCACCTCGTATTCCGAGGCTTCAAACGGTATCCCGGCCTGCTTGAGCAGGCGCATGACATTCGTTACGGTCATTTAGACTCATCCTCCCCCGAACCGTCGTAGAAAACTTCCATCAGCGTCAGCCCGTGCGCCGGGGCCGTCACGCCCAGATCCAGCCGACTGCCGCTTGCAATCGCCCGTCTGAAGGCCCCCGGTTCAAGCTTACCCGAGCCGACGCCGATGAGCGTACCTGCAATAATGCGCACCATGTTGTACAGAAAACCGTTGCCCTCCACGATCAGACATATCTCGCTGCCGTTTTGCGTCACGTCCGCGCGATAGATCGTGCGCACCGTGTCTTTAACCACGCTGCCGCTGGCGGCAAAGGCGGCAAAGTCGTGTGTGCCGACCAGATCCCGTGCTTCCTGCTGCATGAGGGCAACATTCAGCGGATAGATCACGTGTGCGTGCGTGCGCCGATTCAATGCGCCTGCGTGCGGAGCGGCGTGTATCAGATAACGGTAGCGCTTGCCGTGCCCCGAAAAGCGCGAATGAAAGTCCGCACTCACTTCTTCGGATTTCACCACGCGGATGTCCGGCGGCAGGAGCGTGTTGAGCGCAAAGCTGAACTTGTCCGCGGGGATACGCGATTCCGTGTCAAAGTGTGCGGACTGCCCCAGCGCATGCACGCCCGCATCGGTGCGGCTTGCGCCCGAAACGCAGACACTTTCGCCCGTCAGTCGCTTCACGGCGATCTCAAGCTGTTCCTGAACCGTCATGGCGTTGTTCTGTCGCTGCCAGCCCGCGTAATCGGTGCCGTCGTATTCGACAATGAGATGTATCCTTCTCATACGGTTGCAAACCTGTTGAGCAGCAGTGCCACGGCGAGCATACCCGCCACGGCAGTGGCTGCCACGGCATCGCGCCATGTAAGCTTCAGCTGCTTCATGCGCGTGCGTCCTTCGGCCCCGCGATAGCAGCGTGCATCCATGGCCATAGCCAGCTCGTCCGCACGCCTGAACGCGCTCACGAACAGCGGCACCAGCAGCGGCACCATCGCCTTGGCACGTTGCAAAATCTTGCCCGACTCAAAGTCCGCGCCGCGTGCCATCTGCGCACGCTTGATCTTGCCGGCCTCTTCCATCAGCGTCGGAATAAAGCGCAGCGCGATGGACATCATCATGGATATCTCATGCGCCGGGAAGCCGACTTTGGCCAGCGGGTGCATCAGCGATTCCATGCCGTCCGTCAGAGATATGGGCGAGGTCGTAAACGTCAGAAGCTGGGAACAGAGCACCAGCAGTATGATGCGCACCGCCATGAACAGCGCCGTCTTCAGGCCGCCCGAGGTGATCTCGACGATCCAAAGCCTGACGAGCACGTCTCCGTCCTTCATCAGAAACAGGTTCAGCAGGAAGGTAAGCGCAATGATCACAAACAGCGGCTTAAGCCCTTTGAACATATAGCCAATGCCGATTTGGGTCGACACCGCGCACCAGATCACGAACAGAAGCAGCAGAGCGAAGCCCACAAAGCGTTTATTGATAAACACGATGACGATCAGCGCGATCGTCAGCAGCATCTTCATGCGCGGATCCAGCCGATAGAGAAAGGAGTCGCCCGGGAAATACTGGCCGAGCGTCACATTGTTCATCATTTCCCCATACCGCCTTTGTTCAGATTCTTGATGATCGCATCCCCGACCTCGCCCTTGCTGTAGGCCGCAGGGTCGATGTCAAAACCCCTGTCCCGCAGAAGCGTTGCCAAGGCGGCGTACTCCGGCACATCCAGCCCCATGCCGCGCAGTTCGTCCGCGTGCATAAATATCTCGCGCGGGGTACCGCGCAGCGCAATCCTGCCATGGTTGAGCACAAAGAGCCGATCGCAGTACTTGCCCACGTCATCCATGGAGTGCGAGACCATGATCACCGTCACACCGCTTTCATGGATGTCGCGTATCATCTCAAGCATGCTGCGCCGGCCGTCGGGATCAAGCCCCGCCGCCGGTTCGTCCAGCACCAGTATGGACGGATTCATGGCCAGCACGCCCGCGATGGCCACGCGGCGCTTCTGACCGCCCGAGAGCGCAAACGGCGAGGCCTTCGCCTTGCGTTCCGCAAGCCCCACCATCTGCATGGCGTGCCGGACACTCTTTGGGATCTCCTCCTCGGGCAGGCCCAGATTGCGCGGCCCGAAGCCGATGTCCGCCTCGACCGTCTCCTCAAAGAGCTGGTATTCCGGATACTGAAACACAAGGCCGACCTTGCGGCGTATCTGCGTGAGGTTGACACCGCTCTCGCCCAGATCCGTGCCGTCCACGAACACGTGGCCCGGTTTGGCGCGCTCCAGCGCATCAAGATAGCCGATCATGGTGGACTTGCCGCTGCCCGTGTGCCCGATGATGCCGATAAACTCACCCGCCCTGATTTCAAGGCTCACGTTGTCCAAAGCCCTGGATTCAAAGGGCGAACCCGGCATGTATATGTGCGTCAGCTGCTTGATTTCAATGCAGGTTTTGCCCTGTGCCTCTTTGGCCTGCGCAGCGCTGCTTTCCGAATGATGTGCATCCGCAGGTTTTACCGTGCAACTGCCGTCGCAGAGCTTTTCGGCCATTTCAGCGACCGTCAGTATGTTCTGCGGCAGGTTCTCCACGCCGTTGTCCCTGAGATAGGCGGCCAGCTTCATCATCTGCGGCACATCCAGCCCCAGCCGCACCACATCGTCCGTATGGGAAAACACGTCCCGCGGCGTACCCTGCAGTGCGATCCGGCCCCCGTCCATCACGAGCACGCGATCCGCATGCACCGCTTCCTCCATATAGTGGGTGATCCAGATCACCGTCACGCCGTCCTCGCGGTTGATGCGCTGCGCAATGCCCAGCACGTCCCGCCGGCCCACCGGGTCGAGCATGGCCGTGGATTCGTCGAATACGATGATTTTAGGGCGCATGGCCAGCACGCCCGCGATCGCCACGCGCTGCTTCTGGCCGCCCGAGAGCATGCCGGGCGAAGCCAGTTTACGATCCAGCATGCCGACTTCGCGCAGAGCCTCTTCCACGCGGGGGCGGATCTGCTCCGTCGGCACACCCATGTTTTCAAGGCCGAAAGCGCAGTCCTCCTCGACAACGGTCGACACGATCTGGTTGTCCGGATTCTGAAACACCATACCGCATCTCTCGCGCACCGCATACGCTTCCTCCGCCGAGGAGCGTATACCGTCCACCGTCACCGTGCCGGATGTGGGTATCAGCAGCGCGTTGAGCAACCTTGCAAGTGTGGACTTGCCGCAGCCGTTTCGGCCCAGCACAGCCACAAACTCGCCCCGCGCCACATCAAGGGTGATGTGGTTCACGGTCGGCGTGTCATTGTCCTCATATTGAAATACAACGTCGTCAAGACGGATAACAGCATCGTTCATGTTTTGATGACCCTCCGAGGCTGCATTATATCAATGATACGTTAAAAATGATACGGGATGGATGTGTCCACGGATAAGATAACAAACGACCAGTACGGAAAATAGGAAAAAACGTGACAAATAACATAATTTGGCAGGTTGTTGCATAAAAACTAACTTTTATTTCTCCGGACTTTGTGGTAAAATACATCCAGAATCTTTTAAAAGGAGTGGAGTAAATTGAATCTGAACAAAATGACCGTTGAAGATATCCAGGTTTCCGGCAAGAAAGTGCTCGTCCGCTGCGACTTTAATGTCCCGCTGGATGCAGATATGAATATTACCGACGAGACGCGCATCAATGCTGCGCTGCCCACCATCAAGTACCTGCTCGAGCACAATGCGGCTGTCATCCTTTGCTCTCATCTGGGCCGTCCCAAGGGAGAATACAACATGAAGTATTCCCTCGCGCCGGTCGCCAAGCGTCTGAGCGAGAAGCTCGGCTTCGAAGTTGAGCTGGCCAAGGATGTCGTTGGCCCCGATGCCAAGCGTCTGGCTGCGGCCGTCGAGCCCGGCAAGGCCATCCTGCTGGAGAACGTCCGCTTCGAGGCCGGTGAGGAAAAGAACGACCCCGAGTTCGCCAAGGAACTGGCATCTCTGGCCGAGATCTACGTCTCCGACGCCTTCGGCACCGTACATCGCGCGCATGCCTCCACGCAGGGCGTTTCCGCCTATCTTCCCGCCGTTGCCGGTTTCCTGATCGGCAAGGAGCTGGAGTTCCTGGGCAATGCCGTTGAGAACCCGGTTCGCCCCTTCCTGGCCATTCTGGGCGGCGCAAAAGTCAAGGACAAGATCGGCGTCATCAAGAGCCTGCTCAACAAGGTTGACGTGCTGCTCATCGGCGGCGGCATGAGCTACACCTTCCGTGTCGCCATGGGCGGCAAGGTCGGCCGTTCCCTGCTGGACGAGGAGCGCATCGATCTGGCCAAGGAACTGATCGAGGAAGCCAAGGCCAAGGGCGTCAAGATGCTCTTCCCCGTTGACAATGTCTGCGGCGATTCCTTCTCCAATGACTGCATGCGCATCACGGCCCACTCCTGGGATATCCCCGATGATTTCGAGGGCATGGACATCGGTCCCGAGACCGTCAAGCTCTTCACCGAGGAAATCAAGCAGGCGCGCACCATCGTCTGGAACGGACCGATGGGCTGCTTCGAGATGCCGAACTTCGCCAAGGGCACGCTGGCCATCGCCCAGGCACTGGCTGAGTCCAATGCCATCACCATCATCGGCGGCGGTGACTCCGCAGCAGCCGTGACCCAGATGGGTCTGGCCGACAAGATGAGCCACATCTCCACCGGCGGCGGTGCTTCTCTGGAATTCCTGGAGGGCAAGGAACTGCCCGGCGTTGTCTGCCTGAAGGATCGCGTTGTGCCTGAGCGCCGCCCGATCATCGCCGGCAACTGGAAGATGAACAAGACCCCCGAAGAGGCTGCACAGCTGGTCACCGACCTGATTCCGCTGGTGAAGAACGCCAAGTGTGACGTGGTCGTCTGCACGCCCGCAGTCTGCTTTGCCGCAGTGCGCAACATCGTCGAGGGCACCAATATTCATCTGGGCGCCCAGAACGTCCACTTCAAGGCTTCCGGCGCCTACACCGGTGAGCTGAGCGCCGACATGCTCAAGGCCGCAGGTTGCGAGTACGTCATCATCGGCCATTCCGAGCGTCGCCAGTACTTCGGCGAGACCGACAAGACCGTGAACCTGCGCACCGTTGCAGCCGTCCGCGCGGGCCTGAAGGCCATCGTGTGCGTCGGCGAGCTCAAGGACGAGCGCGAAGCCGGCTACACCGACATGATCGTCACCTATCAGACTCAGATGGCACTGCACGGCCTGCAGGGTGCCGAGCTGGACAACGTGGTCATCGCCTACGAGCCCGTCTGGGCCATCGGCACCGGCCTGACCGCGACCGACGAGGAAGCCAACCGCACCATCGGCGTGATCCGCAAGGCCATCGAGCACAAGTTCGGCCGCAACGTTGCACAGAAGATGCGCATCCAGTACGGCGGAAGCATGAAGGGCTCCAACGTCAAGGGTCTGATGGCACAGCC
>CAVINP010000086.1:7024-8867 GCA_963643985.1 bacterium | reverse complement strand
ACTCCGACCCCGTCGCCTTCTACCGACCCCAGCGTAACTCCGACCCCGTCGCCTTCTACCAACCCCAGCGTAACTCCGACCCCGTCGCCTTCTACCGGTTCCGAAACCAGCTACATGACGATCATTGCGCCGGATCAGACGTATGAATTCGATTCCGAAAAGCATACATATGACACGACCAAGATAACGGTTACGGACAGCAAAACAGGCGCCGGCGTTCAGGCTACAATAGAGGTTTCGGGGAATGACGGCATCAGTGAGGCCGGCCAATCCCAAGTAATAACCATTAAGGCAACCTGTACCGGTTACGAAACCGCAACGGCTACGGCAAAATATTCCATTGTTGAAGCTACTGCAGGAGTGGAGCCGATAACCAACCTGACTGCAAAAAAGCAGGAGGCGGAGTATACCGGAAAACCCGTAACCTATGCCACGAAGAATATCAGCTACACCAAGAACCCCGCTTTCAAAGAACAATTGGAAATAAGCGGAGACATTACATATACGCAGGGCAACAACAAGATCGAGAAGCCCATTGATGCCGGCACATACAAAGTCAGCATCAAACTTACGGTTAATGGTTTTGTGTACAATGTCACGACCCAGCTGATCATCAACCCGAAGCCCATCACCATCAGCGGTGCCAAAGCTCAGGAGGTTACATACGACGGCTCGGAGAAGACCTATACGACGGAAAAGGTCACCACCGAGCCTGTTGGCGCAGAGCTCACGGTAGGATACTATAAAGACGGAACAATGATGCAGAAGCCTCCCATGAATGCGGGCGCGTATACCGTGAAACTGACGGCCACCATGCGCAAGGATGGGCAGGTAGATACGAACTACGAGCCTGTAACTGCGGAAACCACGCTCACCATCAAGGCCGCGACGATGTACGCGAAGGCGGATAACATCGAGAAAACCTATGACGGCAGCGGAGTGAATTATTCCGAAGCAGGAGTCGAGGTCTCGATTTCCAAAGATAAAGAGGGGAAGAAACCTATTGAAGGCGTTATCCCCGGCTATTCCGTTGACAGCTATGTGAATAAAGCTACCCAAGAAAGCCTCAAAGAAGGCGATCTTCCCACGGATGCAGGTACCTACACGGTAAACCTGACGGTTACCGATCCGAACGGCAATTATAAAGAGACTACAACTACCGCCGAGATCACCATCAACAAGAAGCCCATCACCGTTACGCTCACGGGCAGCAAGAAGTTCGGCGTGGTCGATCCCAAGCCGAATCTGGGCTTTGATCTGACCGATCCGTCTCTGTACGGTGAGAACAGCTTTGCAAAGCGCGACATTGATGAGAACGGCAAGGTCAACTCCCGCGCTCTCAATTATAGCGTGACCCGCACAGAAGGCGAGAAAGTCGGAGTCGATTATAAGATTTCCGCAAATAATATTGTGTCGCAGAACTACGAACTTTCAGTGGCGAAAGACAGCTATTTCGAAATCGAAGGCACGGGTCTGCCGTGGAAACTCGAACTGAGCTTGCCGGAGGGCGTTGAACTTGATACGCACACCAACCCGGGCGAGCTGACCGTGAAGGCAGTGCCCAATGAGGGCGAGACCGTGACACTGATCGATCTGCCCATTCCGAAAATCTCCGTCTCTATCAATCCCAAGAATGTTCAGCTGATGGCATCGGGTGAGAACAATGTATGGAATGTCAGCGCAATGGAGGAGGAGCAGGACTACGGCTGCACGTATGACGGCCAGACTTATTCCTCCAAGTACTACCTGCCCGCAGGCGCAGTCGTGACGGCGAGCATAGCAATTCCCGGTTCGGAAAATACAAATGTCGATAGCAATGAAATAACGGTGACCGCTGCACCCG
>CAVINP010000086.1:0-7014 GCA_963643985.1 bacterium | reverse complement strand
GCTTAGCTTCACTTATGGAAACGATCACTCGGTTGAGGGAGGAACTGTTTTCCTGCATAAGGACGCTGAAATCACGGCAAAGGCTGATGCAAATGTCTGCGATTCCGACATGGTCATACTCAAAGTCAACGAAAAAGAAGACAGGCGCAGTTACGGGGAGGCCAGTTGGAAGCTTGAGGATATCTACAAGCTTGCCACCGGTGAAGACTACAGTGAAGACGCAACGAAAGATTGGCTCAATACCAATCCCAAGTCTTCCCTGTCTATCTCCATTACCCTGGCCGACACGGATGCCCATGATGTCACGGAGGCATCCGCAAACATCGCCTACGACACGGGCGCAGAAAACGGCACTATCAGCATCACTAACCGTCATCTCGAAGGTAATCCGGTAATGGATCTGAACGATTATGCCAAAACGATAAATGGTGCCCCCTTCCAGTACGGTACTGCTTCCGGCACGATTACGGCAGAAGGCGGCAAAATCACCTGGGACATCAGCAACTGGCAAAACAGGGCTGAATGGCCGAAGGCAGACCAGTATGAATTCACCTACACTGACCGCGTTGGCAATGCAGGCACCTGCACCATCACTGTCACCAAGGCCAACCTCGGCGGACTCTCCGTGAACATCAAGCCTGTCAAGGACAGCACCGTCCCGGGCGGCGAGGTCGTCATCACCGCCAAGTACAACCCCTGCGAAAAGACGACCCTCACCATCGGTTCGAAGACCTTCACCTTTGGCGGGGAAAAGACGCCCTGGTCGGAGGCAGCAAGCGATACCGAGACCAGGACCGTCACCCTGACGGAATGCGGCTTCACGGACGGCATGCCCGGCACCATCAAGGCAAACTATGCAGATGTCAACGGTTCCTCCGCGATCACCGTCACCCTGAAGGAAGCGGCCTATGAGCCCACCCTGGGCGGCAAGCCCGTCATCGGCGCGACCGGCCTCTGGGGCTACACCGAGTCCGGTTCCGAAGTCATCGTCAGAATTATCCGCGATGGTGAGAGAACCGCTTTGAACGCCGTTGTGGACCAGTCCGGCTACTTCTATGCGGCACTGCCCATGAAGGGCGGACTGATTGCGGGTGACAAGGTGGAAATCGAAGTCACCGACTTCTGCGGAAATGAAGAGACCTGGAGCTACGACGTGACCGACACGCTGGCAGACGGCGCATTCGCCGAGATCCTGGGCGCAAGCTTCTTTGAGGAGATCGACGGCGCCATGCAGCAGCGCTTCGCAACGCCCGTGGATCTGAGCACGCTGGCGGACGGCAGCGAACTGACCCTGCCCATACTGGCCTATGACAGCATCGAAATGGGCACGGTGACCATCAGGCTCAATGCGGACGGCAACCTCGACATTTCCTACAGCATCACGCAGCCCGGCTACCTGAAGGAGAATGCCCGGGCGCGCCTGAGCGGCTATCCCGCCCAGCCGACCCTGGAGCAGCTGCTCAACGACAATCACAGCGTGGTCGTGGAGAACCTGAACACTCAGACCGAAGGCATACTGGCCACGATCGACACCTCTGCCTTCCGCGCTGAGGACGGCACGATCTCCGGCATCGTCTGGCTGCATGCCGAACTGGATGTGGACATGGACGAGAGCGACTACATCGCGCTCGGCGGCTACGGTGTTCCCTTCTACCGCTGGCTGGCAGAGGAACAGCAGACGGCAGAAGCCATCGGCACTGCCTACAAGGATGTCATTGGGTACGAAGCCAACAAGGCCTACTACGAACTCTACAAGAACATGAATGGTATGATCAGGTAATCACCATTCTTTCCACCGCCGCGCAAGCGGCGGTGGAAAGGGCACTATGAATTAGACACTCCCGTCTCCGTTCCATGGAAGAGAAGAGATAGGCCCGCGCGTATCTCTTGCCTCCCGTGAAAGGGAATGTAAACACATGAAAAGGGGAACAACGATGAAGAGGGTAGCGGCATTTGTTTGTATCTTGGTTTTGGTACTGAGCCTGATACCGGCCATGGCGGCGGGTGTCAAAGAAGTGCGCCTCAGCCAGGTGCGCCAGCAGGGCAACGAGGCCACGCTGTACGTCGACCTCAGCGATGCCAGCGGCGTGCCGTACAGCGGCGCGGTCGATCCGAGCATGTTCAAATTTTCCGTAGACGATACGTCCATGGAAGTGACGTCGGCGCAGCCCTATGACGCCGAAGCGCAGGGCATACACTACGTCTTCTGCGTGGACACCTCCAAGACCATTACCGATGCCATGATGGAGAACGTGCGTCAGGCGCTCAACAACACCGTGGACGGCATGAGTGCCAAGGACAGCATCACTCTGCTGACCTTCGGCACGGAGGTGACCGTGCGCGTCTCCAACAGCCGCAAGGCGAGCGTTATCAAGGAAGCCATCGCCGCGCTCGACCCGAACGAGGGCTGGACGGCACTGTACAAGGGCGTGCTGGACGGCGTTCAGGCAGCCTCCGCCGGCAGCGGCCGCAGCGTCGTGATCTTCTTCACCGACGGCAAGAATGACTTGCCGAATGACTCCCCGCTGACGGAATACACTGCGGAGAGCATCAGCTCCGCCGTATACGAGGCGCAGGTGCCGATCTACTGCATCGGCCTCAACGAAAACAAGGGTGTGGATACCGCAAGCCTGGCGACCTTTGCCGAGCAGACCGGCGGCCTGCAGTACGTGATCAATTCCAAGGACACGGCGACCTGCATCGACAGCATCCGCAGCATCCTCAGCAGCACGATCGTGCTCAAGGCCACGCTGACCAATGAAGCCGGCCGCTCCGACTTCGGCACCATCAGCGAATTCTGCGTGGGGTTCAACTCCGATGGCCGCTTCATCATCAGCAACAAGCTGCAGCAGGTGGTGGACTGGTCGGGCGTGCCCGCGCCCGTGATCACGCCCACGCCCTCGCCCGTGCCGGGTATCTCTCTGGAGCTGGACAAGGCACAGGTGCCCCGCCCCGAAGGCCGCGGAAAGGCGACCATCACCGGTAAGGTCTCTGTTGATCAGGGCAACGTCGGCAAGGATCAGCTGGTGATCAACGTCAACGACGAGCAGTGGCAGCTGGATAAAATCAATCCGAACGGCAACAGCTACATCTTCTCTGCTTCCGGCACGATTGACAGCGACGTGACCGAGCTGAGCGTTCAGGCCGAGATCAAAGGCCTGGGCATCACCTCCGGCATAGCCAGGATGGCGGTCGTCACCCCCGCGGAGGTCACCGCCACGCCCGCGCCCAAGCTGAGCGTGGAACTGGATGACTCCAACATTGCCATCACCGCGCAGGACGGCGATACCCTGACCGTCACCGGCGTGGTCGAGGTGGAGGGCTCCGTCCGGGATGGCGACGTTGACATCTACGTCAACGACGTGCGCTGCGACGATGCCACGATCAACAAGATCAATGACAGCCAGTTCGAGTTTGAGGTTCGCGCCGTGGCCGAAGACGTGGACTCCGGCAGTCTGAGAGTATACGCCATGCTCAACAGCAATTCCCAGATCAAGTCCCGCACGCAGGCGTTGATTCTGGCCACGCCCGAACCGCCCGAGCTGAGTCTGAACCTGAATGACAGCACCATTCGCAGGCCCGAGGGCAAGAAGGTCGAAGTGTCCGGCTACGTGGAAGTGCCCTCCGGCACGGTCACGGCCGGTCAGCTGGAGCTGGTCGTCAACAGCATGACATGGGATGCAAGCTTTGAACAGACGGACGATATGATCTTTGCTTTCACGGCCACCAACGATGTCGATACCGACGTGACGCGCCTGGATGTTCGCGTGAAGCTGGCTTCGGACGCAAGCGTCAGGAGCGAAACCCAGACCATCGAGCTGGAAACGATCCCCAATGAAGCCACCCTGCCGCCGACCGCCGAGCCGACCGCCGCGCCCGCGTCCGCGGAGGAACCCGCGGCCGAGGAGCAGAACGTCATCGCCGCAAAGGTGTCACAGCTGCGCGAGGAGGGCACGCTCATATACTGGATCATCGGCGCGGCCTGCGTGCTGGTGCTCATCGTCGTGCTCATCATTGTGTTTGTGAAAATGCACAAGAAAAATGCCCTCAAAGATGAAGAGATCAATCCCGAGAGCTTCACCTCCGAAAAGGACAAAGACGCTCCGGGCACGGTATATGAAGAACATCCGAACGATGTCAACAGCGCACCTACCGACTGCGATGACGGCGGCACGTTCGGCGGCACGTTTGGCGGCGGCACGGGCGATGCCGATCTTATGTCCGGCGAGAGCGGCGGCACGGTGATGATGGAAAATGACAGCTCCGATGACGGCTACAGCAGCGGCACCGTGATGATGGAAGCCGAGCCGGCGGTGGCGGTCGAACTCTCCGAACGCTTCGTCGATCGCCGCAGGGGCATTGACGATCAGCGTCGGGCACGCGTGCTGGAGCTGGCCGACGGCGATGTCAGAACCTTTGGCCGCAGCGGCAGCATGGATCAGGTCATCGATGATGATACCGTCTCCGGCAAACACATGGCCATCAGCTGCGAGGGCGATCAGGTGCTCGTGACCGATCTTGGCTCCAGCAACGGCACCAAACTCAACGGCACGAAGATCGCCGCCAACCAGCCCATGCCGCTGCATGACGGCGACGAGCTGATGCTCGGCCGCACCGTGATGAACGTGTCGATCAGGCAACTGTAAGCGAAGCAATTTACGGATCCCCTGATTAATTCGGCGGCGAATCTGAGCGTGCCTTTCACGGCATCTGCTTCTTATGCACCCAAGCCCAACAAAGTGGGTCTTGGGTGCGTAACGGCAGACCGGCAAGCCCAAAGGGCTTGCTGCCTTGCTGACAGATTCCCCGGGAGTTCACCAAACGAACAACAATCCTGCAACCAAAGGAGAAAAGTTATGAAGAAATCCATCCTTGCAATTTTGACGCTGGTCTGCCTGCTGCTCTCGGGCACATGCGCATTCGCAGACGGCGGAGGAGATGAGGAGAAAAAGATCACGCTTTTCTCCGATCAATTGGGATACATTATTGATGAAGGAACGACAGTCGTGCTGTCCGATGAGATCGAAGATCTCAACGGGGACATATACAACGGGGAAAACGTTCTGCAGGCGGAAGTCAGATCGAAAGACGGCAAGCTTTCTCTGGTCATTTGGGGCAGAACAAGTAAGGAAACATATCTGGAATGGGAACTTCCCAAGGCCGAGTCGGGCGCAATTCCCGCAGAAAAGATCGAACTTTTGTCCTGGGACGGCTTGAATCATTGCAAAAAGAGAGCAGTTGAGACAGGCAAAGAACTGATTGTTCATGACTTGCCCGTGGGATTCGAATTCAAAGCGAAAGTAAACGGTAACGAACTTTCTGATATTTTTAAAATCGATGCCAGGGAAGGCGAAGCAATCGTTCATCTGAGCACCACAGACACCGTCGCGCTGTACACGACGGGCGGCCTGAAATTCTGGGAGAGCAGCGTTGATGATATCCCAGAGGAAATCAATGGTGGATTGTCCATTACACCCGTCAACCCCACCGACAGCGCTACAAACTCCGAAAGCATCATTGGCGGTACGGATGGGAACGCACCCGAGAACGAAGCTACGGTCGCCCCCACGTCCGTCGAAATAATCACGGTTACCCCAACGGCCACAACCACGATTGAGCCCGAGCCCACCCCCACCCCCACGCCCTCGCCGAAGCAGGTCACCATCGTCGTTACGGCGCAGCAGCAGGGCGACGTGATCTACAACGGCAAAGAGCAGGAGATTCCGTACAAACTGCATGCCGAGCTTGAGGGCCCGGAAGAAGGCATCGATGAAGCCGGAATATTGCGGGAAATCGGCTGGACCGAAGAAACCGAAGAGCAGATTTTTCGGGTGAACGGAACGGATGCCGGTCAGTACGATGCGCTACCGGATGAAAAAATAAAGGAAAATGCAGATGAACTGTGTTCCAAGCATCCCGAATACGCATTTTCGTGGGATACGGACGCTCTGACCGGCTGCCTTAAGATCTCTCCCCTGCCCGTCACCGTCACCGTGACGGGGGGAACCGATGCGGAAACAACGCGCGAATACAACGGTGAGGAACAGACACTGACTTATACGCTGGAAATCCGGGAGGAAGCTTCGCAGAGCAAAAGCATCGTCGATATAAACAGTAAAGACGCAGACGAAACCGACTTTGCTTCCGCTGTTGCGGCTGATGTGCAGGAAATACTGAAGAACACGGAAGAGTGGCAGGAAGAGTGGCAGAGCTTTACCGTCTCGGGTACGGATGCAAAGGATGATCCGTATATCAAAGCGAAGCCGGATTTCAAGGCCATCTTCGAAGCAGCCATCCGTGAAAAATACGGAGAAAATGTTGTAATCGAAGTCGAAGACAAATCTCCCGAGATTGCGCTGACCATTACCCCCAAAAAGCTCAGCGGCCATGCGGCGAGCTGGAAAACGGTTTACGGTGACGACAAGGAACCGAAAGTGACCGAGAAACAGGTGGTCGAGGACAGTAACGGGCAAAGCTACAACTCTGAGTTTGAAACCGATCCGGACGATGCACAAGGATTAACGCAGGTCGGGACAGGCGAAACGCATATCAGAGAAAAAGAAGCATCCGGCAACTATGATTACTCGGATGTAACGCCCGGCAAGTATGAAATTCTACCCCAGAGCATCAGTGAGGAAGGCGGGGAAAGCTATCTCGGCGTAAAGATCAATCCGGAGCCTGAACTGTGGCTCGTCGAGGAAGGCAGCAACGTCGAGCTGAAGGATTATGCTACGTTGGAGGACAAGAACGGCCATCCGCTTGAATACGAAACGGATTATACGCTTGAAATCAAGTCCGTCGGCGAAAACAAGCAGGCCGTGTGGCCCGAACCCGGCAGATACAAGATCACGGTGAAGGGAATCGGCAATTATAAGGGCGAATACGAAATCCAGAAGGTGTTTGAGGTCACGGCCAAAGCCACCCCCGAACCGACCGCAAGCCCCACCCCGTCCCCCACGCCGACCGTGACGCCCACGCCGACCCCGACGCCCACACCGACCGCAACGCCCACAC
>CAVINP010000085.1:0-8898 GCA_963643985.1 bacterium | reverse complement strand
TGAATCCGTCCACGCTCAAGGAGCTTTTCAAGGCGGTCTACGGCAATTCCATCGCCGCCCATATGCGCGAGCACCGCATGGAGCACGCGGCGGTGCTGCTGCGCGACAGTGACGACAGCGTCAGCAGCATTTCCCGCGCCGTGGGCTATGAAAGCCCCAGCAAATTTACGGCGGAGTTTCGTAAACTCTATGAAATGTTGCCCACGGAATACCGCAGGCGCATCCGCTCGCATTGACAAATGCCGCTTTTCGGCTTATTATAGTTGGGCAATCCCGACAAGGGGGGAGGCAAAGACATGGTATATGACGACATCGCACGCTTTGTGCCGTTCAACGAACAGGAGGAGCGCGACAAGGCGCTGATCCTGGGCTGCCTTGAACGTTTCGATGACATCTTCACGCGCGGGAATGCGCTGGCGCACATGACGGCATCGGCCTGGGTGGTCAATCCCGCACACGACAGGGTGCTGATGGCCTACCACAATATCTACAACTCATGGAGCTGGCTGGGCGGTCATGCCGACGGCGAGCGTGATCTGCTCGCAGTGGCGCTGCGCGAGGTGAGCGAGGAGAGCGGCGTGACGCGGCTGCGTCCTGTCTCGGACGATATCTTTTCGCTGGAGGTGCTCACGGTGGACGGCCACGTCAAGCGCGGAAAGTACGTCTCGAGCCATCTGCACCTGAACGTCACCTACCTGATCGAGGCGGACGATGCGCAGCCGCTGCGCGTGAAGGCCGATGAGAACAGCTCCGTCGGCTGGTTTACGCTGCAGGGCGCCGTCGAAGCCTCTGCCGAACCCTGGTTCAGGGAACATATCTACACGAAGCTCAATCAAAAACTGAAGGAGTCTGATGCAAAATGAAGAGAATGGCAGCACTTGTATTGTGCGTACTGATGCTGATGACCGCGGCTTTCGCCGAGACGGCCGAAACGACCCCGGAAACGGTCGAAACGACCCCGACGACAGCCGTTGTGCAGGTGAATGCCCAAAGCGTTGAGACGGCACTGAGTGCGTTGGGCGATGAGGACTGCAGCGCGGCATGGGAGGCCCTCAGCGGCGGCGAGACAATCGCAAGGGGCACGAAGAGCGATGCGGCCAGGGGCCTGCAGCTGGTGCTCAAGGCACTGGGCTATAACCTCTACATCGACGGCAACGCCGGCAAGAACACCTTCGCGGCGCTCAATGAACAGCGCGTTGCGCTGGGCGAGGCCGAGACCGACACGGTGGACGCGGCGTGCTTTGCCCGCCTCGTGCTCTGGCTGTACGTGCAGGATAACCGGGACAGTGCCGAGACGATCCTGAGCGATGCCGGCCTGGAGGACGGCGAGGCCGAGTACTGGCTGGGCTGTCTGGATCTGGCGGACGGTCGCGGCTATGCCGCAGCGCAGCACTTTACGGCATGCAACTGGAGCAACAGCGCCGAGCGTGCCGAGGCCTGCGCACAGGCGTGGCCCGAGAGCGGCGAGATCTACCGCGCGGAGGAGCTGACGGACCGCGATGTGCAGCTGGTGCTGGCCGTGAAGGATCAGCCTGCGGGTGAGGCCACGCTGGTCAAGATCTACAGCGCGGATGAGTGCGTGTCGATTGTGTTCATCGGCGAGGACGGCGAGGCTTCCGTACGCCTGCCCGCGGGCGAATATTCCATGCATGTGGGCACGGGCGAGAAGTGGTACGGCGAGAGCGATGCCTTCGGCGAGGACGGCAGCTATGAGGAGATGCTCTTTGGCGAGGACAGCACAAGCGTGACCCTCGAGACGCACATGAAGTATACGCTGACCCTCAACGACGATACCGATGCCAACGTTGAGAGCACGGGTCTGACTCCGGCGGAGTTCTGATTATAAAAAACCGGGTTGCCGCGAGGCAACCCGGTTTTTTAGTGGTTCATCACGAAAAGTTGGTGGATTTATGCTGTGTCGTACTCCTTCCACCGATCACCTCTAAGAGGGAGTCTGAGCTTAGACCGCCAAAAGGCTCCCTCTCAGAGGGAGCTGTCGCGTCAGCGACTGAGGGAGTGCAGGTAATTCCCCCAAGAAACCGTGAAGAACCTTTTCAGTTGACACCATTTCACTGACCATTATTCACTATCCGCTGCCACTACCTCGACCCCTTGTCGTAGGGTATGCCTTCGGCCTTGGGTGCGCGGGACTTCTTGGATGTGAAGGCCAGCACCACGAGGGAGATGATGTAGGGCAGCATGTTGTACACCGTGCCCGGCAGATTCAGCGAAGCCAGGAGCGAAAAGCCGGAGTACACGTTGCTCAGTGCGCGGAAAAGGCCGAAGAGCAGCGCCGCCAGCGCGATGCGCGTGGGCTTCCACTGGCCGAAGATCATGACCGCCAGTGCAAGGAAGCCGAAACCTGCCACGCCGTTTTCAAACTTCCATTCCGAGACGCCCGCCGTGATGTACACGATGCCGCCCAGACCGCCCAGCAGGCCGGATATCAGCACGCCCGCATAGCGCATTCTGTAGACGTTGATGCCCACGGAGTCGGCCGCCTGAGGATGCTCGCCGCAGGCCTGCAGGCGAAGGCCGAAGCGCGTCTTGTACAAAAGCACATAGGAGATGACCAGCAGCACGATGGCCAGCACCGTAAACCAGCTGAAGTCGATGCCCGCGATGCGCAGGTTGAAGGCCTTCTTGGGGTTGATGTACTGTATGGTGGAGGAGACGTTGTCCACGCTCTCGGCGGTGTTGAGCGCCTTGACGAACACCGTTGCGGCGGCAGTGCCCAGCAGGTTCATGGCCGTGCCGATCAGCGTCTGATCCGCATTGAAGTTCACGGCGGCGACGGCCAGCAGGAGCGAGAATATCATGCCTGAGAGCATGGAGGCCAGCACCACACTCACGAGCATCACAAACGAAGACGTGCCCTCGGGCATGTACTTCATCACCAGCGCACCGCCCAGCGCACCGATGACCATGATGCCCTCAAGGCCGATGTTGACCACGCCCGAGTGTTCGGAAAAGCAGCCGCCCAGCGCCACCAGCATCAGCACGGAGGCAAACAAAAGCGTGTATTGCAGCAGCAGCATCATTTCTCATTTCCCCCTTTCCGGCTAAGACGCATGTTCAGCGCATGCTTGAAGAAGAGCACGAAGCCGCACAGGTAGATGATGATCGAGGAGATCAGATCCGAGATCTGTGCGCAGTACATCGTCTTGTCGACGTAGGCACCGCCGTTGGAGATGTGCTGAATGAAGAAGGAAGAGAAGATCGAGCCGATGGGGTTGAGTCCGCCCAGGAAAGCGGCGGCAATGCCGTTGAAGCCCATGCCCGGCACGGACGACTGCGTGCACGACCACTGCTCAAAGCCCGTCAGGAAGAACAGCCCCGCGCCCATGCCGGCCAGTGCGCCCGAAATGGCCATGGTCAGTATGATGTTTTTCTTTTCGCGCATGCCGCAGTACTTCGCGGCGGAGCGGTTGTAACCGGTGGCCTTCAGCTCGTAACCCAGCTTTGTCTTCTCCAGAAGCACCCATATCAGTATGGCGATGATCACGGAGATCGGCAGGGCGATGGTCACATAGCGGTTGTTCGTGAACAGCTTCTCAAGCCCCATGCAGGGCAGCAGCGCGGCGGCATTGGTCGAGGACAGCGGCAGCGTGTAGGGGCTGGCGACTTCCTTGACGTTGCTCAGCAGCATATTGACCAGATACAGGCTGATCCAGTTGAGCATGATGCAGGAGATGACTTCGTTGACGTTGCGGTAGGCATTGAGTACGCCCGAGATCGCACCCAGCAGCGCACCGGCCAGCGTGCCCGCGACCAGACAGACGTACCAGGGCATGCCCAGCGCCAGCGCCAGATACAGCGAGGCGCCTGCGCCGATGACGTACTGGCCCGCCGCACCGATGTTGAACAGGCCCACCTTGTAGGCAAAGAGCACCGACAGCGAGCACATCAGCAGCGGCGTGGCCTTGACCAGCGTGCTGCCCAGATACTTCAACTGCGCCTGCTTCTTGGAGTAGGTCATGAAGTTTTTGATGATGTCCAGCATGGCGGTGGCCGCGCCGGAGGGATTGATGATCAGCAGCACGACGTAGCCGATCAGCAGCCCCAGCAGTATGCACAGCAGCGATACCAGCAGCGACTGCACCGCATTGTTTTTGAGTATCTTTTTCATTCGTGCACCGCCTTCCTCTTGGCACCGGCCATGTACAGACCCAGCTCTTCCACACTGGTGGTCTTGGGATCCAGTTCGCCCACGATCTCGCCCTCATACATCACCAGTATGCGGTCCGAGAGCGACATGACCTCGTCCAGTTCCAGCGAGACCAGCAGCACGGCGTTGCCCTTGTCGCGGTGCGCCACGATGGCACGGTGAATGTTCTCGATGGCGCCGACATCCAGACCGCGCGTGGGCTGCACTGCCACCAGAAGCCGCGGATTGCGGTCCAGCTCGCGGGCCACGATGGCCTTTTGCTGGTTGCCGCCGGACATGCTGCGGGCCACGGTGACCGGCCCCTGACCGGAGCGGACATCGTATTGCTTAATCAGTTCCGAGGCGTAGCTGCGTATGGCATTTCGCTTGAGGAACCCCGCGGGAGAGACAAAGCGCGGCTCAAAGTAGGTCTGCAGCACCATGTTGTCCTCCAGAGAATAGTCCAGCACGAGGCCGTGCTTGTGGCGATCCTCGGGAATGTGTCCCATGCCCGCTACGGACCTGTCGCGTATGGGGCTGTGGCTGATGTCCTTGCCCGGCAGTTCGACCTTGCCGCCCTTGAGCGGTTCAAGACCGGTGATGCCGTAGACCAGCTCGGTCTGGCCGTTGCCGTCTATGCCCGCGATGCAGACGATCTCGCCTTCGCGCACGGTAAAGCTCACGTTCTTGACGGCATCCTTGTCGGCATGCACGCGGGAGGCCACGCTTATGTTCTCGACGTTCAGCACCGCCTTGCCGGGTCTGGCATCTTCCTTGTGCACCACAAATTCCACGTCGCGCCCGACCATCATGCGCGACAGTTCCTCGCGCGTGGTGTTTGCGATGTCGACCGTGCCGATGTACTTGCCCTTGCGCAGCACGCTGCAGCGGTCCGCCACGGCCATGATCTCGTTGAGCTTGTGGGATATGAACAGTATGCTCTTGCCCTCGGCCGCCAGATTTTTCATGATGTGCATCAGCTCATCGATCTCCTGCGGCGTGAGCACGGCCGTCGGCTCGTCAAATATCAGTATCTCGTTGTCGCGGTAGAGCATTTTCAGTATCTCGGTGCGCTGCTGCATACCCACGGTGATGTCCTCGACCAGCGCATCCGGGTCAACGTGCAGGCCGTATTTTTCGGACAGTTCCACCACGCGCCTGCGGGCATCCTTCTTCTGCAGAAAGCCGAACCTGCAGGGCTCGACGCCCATGATGATGTTGTCCAGCACCGTAAAGCACTCGACCAGCTTGAAGTGCTGGTGCACCATGCCGATGCCCAGCGCGTTGGCGTCGTTCGGATCCTTGATCTGAACTTCCTTGCCGTCCTTTTTGATCGTGCCCTCCTCGGCCTGATACAGGCCGAACAGCACGCTCATCAGTGTGGATTTGCCCGCGCCGTTTTCGCCCAGCAGCGCATGAATTTCGCCCCTGCGCAGCTGCAGCGTGATGTCGTCATTGGCTATAATGCCCGGGAAACGCTTGGTGATGTGCAGCATCTCAATCGCATAGCTGTTGTCCAATTGATCACGACCTCTCCCATGTTTGTACATATCTGAGACGATTATACTATACAATGAAGGAAATTTCAAATATAAAGTTAAGGATTTTACGTTATTTGTACGCCATCACCGCAGCGGAAGGCACTTTGGGCAGAGAATCCGCAGTGATGTCCGCTTCGTCGGGCAGATGGAAGGCGTGCATGTCGCGCACAAAGCGTTCCTCCGTGGATATCTTCCAGTCTGCGATTACCTCTGTGCGGTAGTGCATGGCAACGGCGAGTCCGGGCCTGAAAGTGCGTATGATCTCCTCGGCCGTGGGCGTGTCGATGGTGAAGCAGCCGCCGACGGGGATGAGCATGACGTCAAGATCCGTCAATGCCTCGCGCTGCGCCTGCGTCTCGGGCATATGTCCCAGATCGCCCAGATGGGCAATGCGCAGGCCGTCACCATCGATGCGCGTGATGAGGTTGCTGCCGCGAAGCGCACCCCTTTGATCGTCGTGAAAGCTGTCAACGGCGGCAACGCGCACGTCACCGAAGCGGTATTCGCCCGCGGATCTGACGATCTTGAAATCCCCGCGCAGGGAGGAGGTGCAGTTGTGGTCGAAGTGGTCGTGACTCACGAGCACAGCCGTCGGAATTTCGCTGCAGGGCACGTAGGGAACGGAGGCGTCGAAGGGGTCGGTCACAAGCAGTGTGCCGTCCGCAAAGCGCAGAGAGAAACAGGAATGACCGTAGTAGTGCAGCTTCATGGCAAATCTCCTTTCGCGTAGAGCATATGGTCGATCAGTGCAAGTGCGTACAGCCCGCCGCCGCTCATGCCGCCGCGCAGGGCCACGGCCGCCGCCTGACGCAGCCTTTTGTCAAAGACATCCGGCGCATCCGCCGTTTCCGGCAGCTTTACGCCCAGCGCAAAGAGCAGCAGCGTTTCCGGGGCAACCTTTGCGCCGCGAAAGCGCAGCAGGGAAGCACAGAATGCATCGGGCGGTGTTCTGTGCCGCGCTTCCAGGCGCATAAGCCAGCTTTCATCCGGCAGAAAGCAGGCCAGCGTGCCGCGCCGCGTGAGCGTAAAGCCCGCCGCAGACGAAAAGGACGGGTCGATCGCGGGCGCGTTGCTTACAAACAGCGTCTCGCCGCGGTCGCGCTTGAGAAACGCGCGCGGGGGCAGCTCGGCACGCAGGCGCGAGCGCATTTCGCGCAGCAGGTCGGCATCACGGGACATATTCTTCAAATACCTCCGGAAGAAATTCAATCAGATCTGCGGCATTCGCGGCGCGGCTTCCGTATTTGGCAAGCGATTTTTCACCGCAGAGGCCGTGAAGTTCGCAGGCAACCGCCGCCGTTCGGGCAAAGCTGCGCCCGCTTTTCTCCGCCAGAAGTGCGCCAAGGATGCCGCTGAACACATCGCCGCTGCCGCCGCGGGCCATGGCGCAGCTGCCGCTGCCGCTGAGGCAGCATTCATCCGCGCCGCGGATGACGCGTCCCGTGCCCTTGAGCACCACGGTCGCGCCCGATCCGGCCAGCTCTTCGGCATCCTTCACGGGGTCGCCGCAACCGTGCCCCAGCAGCCGCGCTGCCTCGCCGGGATGGGGCGTGAGTATGTGGCGGGGAGCCAATAACGCTTTCAGTTCTTCGTGATCCGAGAGTATGTTCAGTGCGTCCGCGTCGATGACCGCGGGCAGATCGCTCTCAAGCACCACGCGCAGGACTTCGGGGGATGCGGACCGCTTCAGACCGCAGCCGATTGCGACCGCCGACTTGCCGCGAAGCGCGTCCTTGAGTATCCCTGCCGCGCCGTCCGCGATTGCGCCGTTCGTCTCGGGCAGCGGTATGCACATGGCGCAGGGCACGAGCGTCTGCAGTATCGGCACGATGCTTTGCACGCAGGCAATGCTCACCAGCCCCACGCCGCTGCGAAGCGCCGCGCGGGCACAGAGCGCCGCCGCACCCGCCATGCCGAAGCTCCCCGCAACGATCAGCAGGTGGCCGCAGCTGCCCTTATGCAGGTTGCGCGGCCGGGGCAGAAAGTATGATCTCAGATCCGCAGGCCCGATCAGCTGCGGCAGGTTATCGGGGAAGGCGGACCCGGGCAGACCGATGTCCGCGCAGACGATCCGGCCGCACAGGTCAAAGCCGTCATTGAGGTAATAGCCCGTCTTTTCGTACTGCAGCGCCACGGTGATGTCGGCGTGCACGGCGGGGGAGAAGGCCTGCCCGGTCGTGCCGTTGAGGCCCGAGGGTATATCCACGGCCAGCACCGCTGCGTTGTCCGCGTTCATGCGATCAATCAGCGCCGCCGCTTCGCCCTCGGGGCAGCGCGACAGACCCGTGCCGTAGAGCGCATCGATCCACACGTCGGGCACGGGCGCGCTGTTCGCATCTGTAAATTCAAGACCGATCGCTCGTGCACGTTCGGCGTTGGTGACCGCGTCCGCAGCTTTGGCGGGAGACGCGGGCAGCAGCACGGCGCGAAGCCCCGCATCGTGCAAAAGGCGTGCGCAGGCATAGCCGTCGCCGCCGTTGCCGCCCGGTCCGCAGGCGATGCAGACGGTCCCGGCAGCGGGAAACTCACGCAGCAGCACATCGCACACGGCCTGCGCGGCCCGCTCCATACAGTCAATCGATACTGCTTCCCCGCGCCCGAAGCAGGCACGCTCACATTCGAGCATGCGCCCCGGCGTTATCAGTCTGCGCACGGCAAAACACCCCTTTCGCTTTGGAAAATGAGACTTCACCGTAAATATTATAGCACAAATTCTGCCGCTTGTGGGGATTTTCTTGTATTTGAGCGGGGAAGTTGTTATACTAAAATACGGGAGGGTGTCGGTTTCCGGCACGATATCAGCGGTTAGCGGATAGTGGTCAGTGAAATTGTGTGGGGTAAGCCATTCAACCGGCCACCGATCACCGGCCACTACTACATCATGGAACAAATCAGGGTTCGGCCCGCGTCTAAACGGGCAGAACAGTCAAAGGAGATACCGTATGCAGGTTACGCAGCGCTTTGCGCAGATGCTCAAACAAAATGTCGGCAAGGTGGTCGTGGGCAAGGACAGTGCGGTCGAACTGATGATGATCGCCGTGCTCTGCCGCGGTCACGTACTGATCGAAGATGTGCCGGGTGTGGGCAAGACCACGCTGGCCGGCGCCCTGGCGCGATCTTTGGATTGCACCTTCAGGCGCATACAGTTCACGCCCGACGTGACGCCCTCGGACATCACGGGCTTTTCCATCGTCAATTTCAAGACCGGCG
>CAVINP010000084.1:0-8996 GCA_963643985.1 bacterium | reverse complement strand
CGAAGGAGACCATCGAAGACCTGATCGCAGAAAAGGAAATGCAGGAACAGAGCGTGACCGTGGAAGCGGAAAGCGCAGAAGCATAAGAAAAATCAGAAAACAAGGATCGGAAGCCTCTTGCATCCTCCGAAGAGGGGGAGACAAGGGGCTTTTGTGTTGCCGTCAAGAAGGTTCGCCTTGCCAAGCCCCGCGATTTGCTGTACAATATCCGATGGGTGATATGAATGAGCGTAACGGTATCCGATCTTCTGAAACTTCCTTCTCTCAGGCAAGCGAAGGTGCTGGCGGGACGCGGCGGGCTGAAGCGGCTCGTGGCATCGATCTCGGTGCTGGAGTCGACCGACCCGGATGTGCTGGTCAGCGAGATCTTTCCCGACGACAAGTATGCGGGCGGAGAGATCGTCATCACGGGCTTTCTCAACTGCCTGTACAACGTCGATACACAGTGCTCCAACCTGCAGCGGCTGATCGAGGGCGGCGAGGCTGCTCTGGTGCTCTACTACGTGGGCGTCTACCTGCCCAAGGTGGACCGGCGGCTGATCGACATGGCCGACAAACATGACTTCGTGCTCATCTGCATGCCGGAGGGACAGCGGAACCTGCGCTACAGCGACCTGATCAGCGACGTCACTGAGTGCATCTACCGCGATCGTGCCCTGTGCGGTTCACTGGTATCGGACATACTGGCCGGAATGTCCTCCGTGTCGCACTATCGGCAGACGGTGAGCACTGCCATTCAGATGCTCTCGGTGCAGTTGGGCTGTTCCGTGCTGCTGAGCACCGCCGAGGGCAGAATACTGAATCTGTCTTCCCGGCCGGTCGGCATGGAGGAGAACATACGAAGCTGCATCGAGAACAGTCTGCCCATCGCACCCGCCAAGGAGGGCAGGCCGTGTCCGTTCCTGCCGGATACCACGCTCTTTTGCCTGCCGATCCGCTCGGACACGGGGCAAACGTTTCACCTGATACTGCTCTGCGAGGGCACGATACCCGATCCCCGATGGGTGGAGCAGGCTGCGGACGCCGTGCGCATATGCATCAATATCTGGGGCAGGGAACACGCCACCGTGGCCATTCATGAGCTTCTGCGTGCCATACTGCAGGATGAACCGCTGAAGATGCGCAGACTTGCGGACATATTCCACGTCGATGTCGCTTCGCTGCACGAGATCTGGATGCTCTTCGGCGCGGACGCCGGGAATATGGAGCGGGATCTGCTGCTGGCGCGTCAGTGCGCGGACACGGTCGTCGGCGCAGTCTTTGAGGGGCATCCCGTGATGAGTCTGAGTACGCCGCATTCCCTGCGCGAAACGGAAGAGGTGATGCAGGAACTGCTGGCAAATGCCCAAAAAGAGAATCCTGATGCGGTGATCGTGCGCTGCAGCGGCCTTCAGGATACCACTGCCTGTCGCAAGGCGTACCTGCTGACGCTCGAAAATCTGGAGAACGTCAAGAAGATATTCCCCCACAGAAAGCTGCTTCGGCTGGGCGATCTGGAGTTTGCCGCCGATTGCCGAAAGCGCATCGGCGAGGGCGAGGCGGCCGCCGTTCACAGGACGCTGCCGCTGTCCGCACTGCAGGGCGACCGTGAATACCGGGCACTGCTGCACACGGCCTGCGTCTATCTGCTGGACTGCGACTGCAGCGTCACGCGCACGGCAGAGCTGCTCTACCTGCACAAGAACACCGTCAAGTATCGCCTGCAGCGCATTTCCGACCTGCTGGGCTACCGTATCGGCAAGATGCCGGAGATGATATCGCTTTTCAGAAGCGCCGCCGTATATCGCCTGCTGCACGATGCACAGGAGTGACCCACTCCCTTCTCATTGTCCGAAAGGACAATGAGAAGGGACTTTTTTCTGCCCATGCGACAGTATGTTTTTGCACACTGAAGTGCTATGATTTCTTCGGTTCTTCATACATGGAAGAACCGAATACCGTACAAGGAAAGAGGGGCGTTTCCATGAGCGAAAAGAACAGTGGCTTCAAAGTTGAAGAATCCAAGCGTCAGAGCTGGCTCTCGATTGCAGCAGTCTGGGCGGGCGGCATGATCTGCGTGCCTTGCCTGATGATCGGCGGCGTGCTGGCCGGCGGCGGTCTGAGCCTGACACAGATGATTCTCTCCATACTGATCGGCTACGGCATTATCTGCGCCTACATGATCTTCATCGGCATGCAGGCCTGCGACACGGGTCTGCCGGTATCGGTGATGGCCTCGGGCGCGCTGGGCGAGAAGGGCGCCAGATACATCATCAGCATACTGCTGGCCATTGCCTGCGTCGGCTGGTTCGGCATTCAGTCCGCGACATGCGGCAGCGCATTTGCAAGCATGGTCGCATCCATGATGGGCAAGGAGGCCTCCTCTGCATTTGTGGTTATCAGCTCGCTGGTCTGGGGCGTGATCATGCTCGTGACCGCCTGCGTCGGCTTCAAGGGCCTCAAGTGGCTCAACTACATCGCCGTACCGCTGCTGGTGGTTGTCTGTCTGTACGGCCTGATCGCGGGCATTGTCAAAAACGACGGCGGCGCAGCGATCGCAAGCTACGCGCCTGAGGTTTCCTCCGGCATGGTCTACGGCATATCGATGGTTGTGGCATCCTTCGCGCTGGGCGGCGTCATCTCGGCCGACTACTGCCGCTTTGCCAAGAGCCGCGGTGACGTGGTCAAGTCCTCCCTGGTGGGCGTGATTCCCGCGGGCCTGTTCATGCTGATGACGGGCGCACTGATGAGCATCGTGACCGGCCAGTACGATATCTCCGCAATACTTGCATCTCTCGGCGTACCGTTCATCGGTCTGGTGGCGCTGGTGCTGGCCACCTGGACAACCAACGTGACCAACGCCTATTCCGGCGGCCTGGCCCTGAGCAACCTGCTCGGCTTTGACGAGAGCAGGTTCAAGGTGACGACCGGCGTGGCAGGCGGCATCGGCACGCTGCTGGCAGCCTTCGGCCTCCTGAACGTCTTCCAGGGCTTCCTGTCGCTGATGTCCGCACTGATTCCCCCGCTGGCGGGCGTGCTGATCGCCTCCTACTGGATCGTGGGCGGCGGCAAGAAGGAAAAGTTTGTGGTTCGCCCCGGCTTCTCCGCCCCCGGCGTGATCTCGTTCGCGGTGGGCGCCATCTTCGCCTGCATCACCGGCGGTACCTTTGCCAACTTCCCCGGCCTCGTCGCGGCACTGCCGTGGCTGAACGTGCCGTTCTTCGTCGGCCCGGTCAACGGCATCATCGTATCCCTCGTGCTGTATGTGATCCTGGCCAAGCTGATGCCGGAGAAGTGATCCGCAATTAGTGGTTAATGGATAGTGGCCGGTGAAATAGTGTGGTAATGAGTTGTGACCCACGCCATTCAACTGACCACCGATCACTGGCCACTGAGTGATTGTACTGTGAAAGAAGGAAAATATCATGCGTAAAATCGGCATTCCCGAAATAGAAGATATTGCAACCGGTGCGGCGCTGCTCGGTGCGGGCGGCGGCGGCGATCCCTACGTCGGCAAGCTCGTGGCCATCGGCGCCGTGCAGGAGTGCGGCCCCGTGACACTGCTGGAGCCTGAAGAGGTGGCGGACGATGCGCTCGTGATTCCGATCGCCATGATGGGTGCGCCCACGGTGCTGGCGGAAAAGGCCATAGGCGGCACGGAATACAAGCACCTCTTCGACATGGTTTCCAAGTTCTTCGGCAAGAAGATCGACGCCTTCATGCCCATCGAGGCAGGCGGTGTCAATTCCATGCTGCCGATCGCGGCGGCGGCGCGTCTGAACATGCCCATGGTGGATGTCGACGGCATGGGCCGCGCCTTCCCCGAATTGCAGATGGTGACCTTCACCATCGGCGGCATGAAGGCCACACCGATGGCGCTTGTGGACGAGAAGGGCAACAGCTGCATCTTTGAGACCATCACCAACAAGTGGACGGAGGAGCTGGCGCGTGCCGTGACGATGAGCTGCGGCGCATCCGTGTCCGTATCGCTCTATCCCATGACCGGCAAGCAGATGAAGGAGTACGGCGTGCACGGCATCGTCACCCGCAGCCAGCGTCTGGGCGAGGCCATCCGCACCGTCAAGGACAGCGGCGAGCGCACGCCTGAGGAGCATTTCCTGGAGAAGGCCGAGGGCTACAAACTCTTCAAGGGCAAGATCGCGGACGTGCTGCGTGAGACCCGCGCGGGCTTCAACTTCGGCAAGGTTGTGCTGGAAGGCATCGGCGACTACAAGGGGCACAGCGCCTATGTCGAATTCCAGAATGAGAACCTGACGGCGACGGTAGACGGCGAAATCCTCGCCACCACGCCCGACCTGATCTCGCTGGTGGACACGGAGACATTCACCCCCGTCACCACGGACGCGCTCAAATACGGCAAGCGCGTGATGGTGGTGGGCCTGAAGTGCTTCCACCTGTGGCGGACGCAGAAGGGTCTGGAACTGGTCGGACCGCGCTACTTCGGCGTGGACACGGATTACATTCCTCTGGAAGAGCGCTGCAAGGGAGGCCATTGATTATGTACAAGCTCGGTATTGACGTCGGCGGAACCAACACGGACGCCGTATTGATCGACGAAAACCGCACGGTGGTCGCGGACATCAAGTATCCTACCTCTGCGGATATCTATGACGGCATTCTGGGTGCCATGCGCACGGTGCTGGCGATTTCCCATGTGGATCCCAAGCAGATCTGCCAGGCGATGCTCGGCACGACGCAGTGCACCAACGCGATCGTCGAGCGCAAGCACCTGGCCCCGATCGGCATACTGCGCATCGGCGCACCCGCGACCAAGGGCATCCGTCCCATGGTGGACTGGGCGGAGGACATCAAAAAAATAGCCGTGGACAGCACTATCATCGGCGGCGGTTTCGAGTATGACGGCAAGGAACTTGCCCCCCTGGATGTCGAGGCGGCCAAGGCCTTTTTCACAGAAATGAAGGAAAAGGGCGTCAAGTCGATCGCTATCTCCTGCGTGTTCTCCACCGTGCGCAACGACCATGAACTTCAGGCCGCGAAGCTCTGCCGCGAGGTCATGGGCGAGGACGTGCACGTCTCCGTATCCAGCGAGATCGGCTCCATGGGTCTGATCGAGCGCGAGAATGCGACGATACTCAACGCCGCACTCTGGCAGGTGGCCGAGCGTTTCACGGAGGGTTTTGCCAAGAGCCTGCGCGACGAGGGCATCACGAACGCCGATGTCTATCTCAGCCAGAATGACGGCACGCTCATGACCATGGAGCACGCGCGTCGCTATCCCATACTCACCGTGGCCTGCGGCCCGACCAACTCCATCCGCGGCGCGAGCTATCTTTCCTCGCTGAAGGATGCCATCGTGGTGGATGTCGGCGGCACCACAACGGATCTGGGCGTGATCCAGAACGGCTTCCCGCGCGAGTCCGGCGTGGCCGTGACCATCGGCGGCGTGCGCACCAATTTCCGCATGCCGGACGTGATCTCCATAGGCCTGGGCGGCGGCTCCATCGTGCGTGTGAAGGCCGACGGCAGCGTGACCGTCGGCCCGGACAGCGTCGGCTATGAGATTACGAAGAAGGCACTGGTCTTCGGCGGCGACGTGATGACCGCCACGGACATCGCCGTGCGCCTGGGCATGACCGATCTGGGCGACAGGACAAAGGCCGATGTCATACCGCTCGATGTGGCGCAGAAGGCCATGGATGTCATCCGCACGCTCGTGGAGGACAACGTGGACGCCATGAAGGTCTCCAATGCGGACATCGACCTGATACTCGTCGGCGGCGGCTCCATCATACTGCCGGAGACGATCAGCGGCGCATCGTCCGTGCTCAAGCCCGCGCACTTCGGCTGCGCAAACGCCATCGGCTCCGCGATCTCCAAGGTCAGCGGCACCTATGAAAAGCTGATGAACTATGACGAACTGCCGCGCGAGGAATCACTGGAGCAGGCCAGACAGGAAGCCATTGAGATGGCGGTCAGTGCCGGTGCAAAGCGCGAGACGGTCGAGATCATCGAGATGGAGGATGTCCCGCTGGCCTACTACCCGGGCAACACCAACCGCGTCAAGATCAAGGCCGCAGGCGATCTGAAGTAAAAAAAGAGGGGATGCCGCACATGCTGCAGCATCCTCTTTGATTTGGTTTATTGGTTCAAATTATCCTCCGGGAAAACGTGAAGGACCACTATTTAACCGCCACACGGCATTCATCGTAGCGCCCGTTGACCGAGGTCGCGCTGATGTCGCACGTGCCCGCTGACAGCGCATGCACATTGCCGTTTTCGTCCACCGTGGCCACGGCATCGTCGCTGCTCGACCAGGTGATGCTCAGATCGTCCGCATAGGAGGGGATGACGTTTGCCGTAAGCTGCATATGCTCTCCCGCCGCGAGCTGCGCTTCGAGACAGGACAGTTCGATGCTCGCCACTGCCTGCGGATAGAGCGAGGCCATCTCGCAGACGTATTCTATCTCCGCCGTGCCGCCGTCCTTTCGCACAAGCCCCGTTACCCGTACTTGCCAGTGCTGGTTCTGCGTGTACTCCTCTATGCCCGCCGTTTCGAGGTCGGGCCTGAAGATCAGGCAAGGCCCTGCGCCGTAGGCCTCGCGGCTGACGGTGCAGTAACCGTCGCCGCTGCCCGCGTTCATGTCAAATTCAAAGCTTGCGCCGCTTTCAAGCTCCACAAGCGTCACTTTGGGCGCGGACGCGTCGAGGTCGAATATATCGTCGTTTATACTGACGGACCAGGCCAGCTCGTGCTCCATCAGTTCCACAGGAAAGGCCTCTGCCGATGGCCAGGCGACATAGTCACGTTCGGTTTCGTTCTGCGTATCGACTGCGTACATCACCACATAGCTCGTGCCGCTCTCGGCGTTGCAGAGGCCAAACCCCGTCTCACGCATCTGCGGGTTGAGCAGCCAGCGCCTGTGCGCCAGCGTGGCAAGGTTTATGTCACCATCGTCACGCACGAAGTAATTCACACCGTCGATGAGTATGTCATCGCGCATCCAGTTGAAGCTTGCAATGTTCGACCCCGCCGCACCGAGCACCGCGGAGGCGTAGATGTCATCGTCCATGCCCTCGGGCCGGGCGGGCGTGTGCGTGAGCGTATCGTTTGCGGCCAGCACCTGCGCGGCCTGCCTGCAGCGAAGCGTGTACAGTTCGTTCAGGGACACCTCATCCAGCCCCGCCAGCGTGCGCAGAAAATTCAGCTGCGCGAGTGCCGCGTCCTGCGCCTCATCGCTGAGTTCGTCCCCGATATAGGGCGAGGCATCGGCCCGCACGGACCGCACCTCTTCGTAGAGCGCACGCATTTCGCCGCGGTCCATCGCCTGCGCGGAGGAGATCAAAAGCAGCAGCGCCAGCCCCAATGCCGTCCGTTTCATAGCCGTTTTAGCCCTTCTGATAAAGAATAACACTATATTCACCATAAAAAGAGAAATTTCCTTCAAAAAAGGGCTTTTCAAATCGGCGATTTTCTGTTAAAATAAAAATACTATGGCACATATGGCGCTCTCTTGCGTTCAGCCAGGCCTGTGCCGTTTGACCGCACAGGTGAATAAATATTTCACAGGGGGAATTTTTATGAAAGATTATCAGGCCAAGAATATCCGCAACATTTCCGTTGTCGGACATGGCAGCGAAGGTAAGACCACGCTCGTGGAAGCCCTGCTGTTCACCGCCGGTGCAATCGACCGTCAGGGTCGCGTTGAGGACGGCACCACCACCACCGACTACGACGTCGAAGAAACCAAACGTCAGATTTCCATCAGCGCGGCTATGGCTCCGCTGGAGTGGAAGGACACCAAGATCAATCTGATCGATATTCCCGGCTACTTTGACTTTGCCGGTGAGCAGTCCGGCCCGCTGACCGTGTGCGAAGGCGCACTGATCACCGTGGGCGCCGTTTCCGGCCTGAATGTCGGCGCGGAAAAGGCCTGGGCGATGTGCGACAAGACGCATACCTCCCGCATGATCATCATCAACCAGATGGACCGCGACAACGCCAACTTTGACAAGGCACTGGCCACCATCACCGAGAAGTACGGCAGCCACATCGCGCCCATCGTCGTCCCGATCGTGGACAACGGCAAGTTCACCGGCGTTGTGTGCGTGCTGGAGAACAAGGCCTACACCGGCGAGGGCAAGACCCTCAAGGAAATCCCGATCCCGGATTTCGTGGCCGACGAGGTCGAGTCCGCGCGTGAAGCCATCATGGAAGCCGCTGCGGGCGCTGAAGATGAACTGATGGAGAAGTACTTCGAAGACGGAGAACTCTCCTTTGAAGATATGATGCACGGTCTGCGCCAGGGCATCAAGGACGGCACGGTCGTTCCCGTGATGTGCTGCTCCGGCATCACCCGCGTGGGCCTGAGCAAGGTTCTGGACAACATCATCGAACTGATGCCCTCCCCGGCCGGCTCCGTCGCTGCAGCCGTCAACCCCAAGACCGGCGAAGAGGCCGAGCGCATCTGCGCGGATGACCAGCCCTTCTCCGCACGCGTGTTCAAGACCATGGCTGACCCCTTCGTGGGCAAGCTGAGCCTGATGAAGGTCATGTCCGGCACGCTGACGGGCGACATGCTGCTCTACAACGCCAATGCCGAGAAGTCCGAGAAGCCCGGCACCATCTACATCCTCAAGGGCAAGAAGCAGGACGCCACCAAGAAGGTCTGCGCGGGCGATATCTGCGCACTGGCCAAGCTGCAGTCCGTTTCCACCGGCAACACCCTCTGTGATGCCAACAACCCCGTGAAGTTTGCAGAAATCGAGTTCCCCGCACCCTGCATCTCCAAGGCCGTCTACGCCAAGAAGGCCGGCGAGGAAGATAAGATCTTCTCGGGCCTTGCCCGCCTGATGGAGGAAGATCCGACCATCACCGTGTCCAAGAACGTCGAGACCACCGAGTCCGTGCTGAGCGGTCTGGGCGAGATGCACATCGAAGTCGTGGCCAAGAAGCTGGCCAGCAAGTTCGGCGCGGAGTGCGTGCTGCAGGATCCCAAGATCCCGTACCGCGAGTCCATCCGCAAGCCGATCGACGT
>CAVINP010000083.1:5562-9059 GCA_963643985.1 bacterium | reverse complement strand
GCTTCTTCGGTGGCAGCTTCCTCGGCGGGAGCTTCGGTTGCTTCTTCGACAGCAGCTTCTTCGCTTACGGCTTCAACAGCTTCCTCAGTCGTTGCTTCCTCTGTAGCAGCTTCCTCAGTTGCATTTTCCTCAGTAGCAGCTTCTTCGGTTGCTTCCTCGGCGGGAGCTTCGGTTGCTTCCTCGGTGGTCTCCTCGGCAGGAGCTTCGGTCGCTTCGACAGCAGCTTCCTTCTTGCCGCAGGCGCTCAGGCCAACGGTGAACATGACCAGAACCAGCAGCAGAGCCAGAACCTTCTTCATTTTTCTTCCTCCCTCTTTACTTTAGGCAGTATTCCAAAGTGCAATCTGCACCCCTGGTCAAAAAAATCAGTTGGCCTCCGTGGTCTCAGCGGTGTCTTCGGTGGCTTCCTCAGTCACTTCTTCGGTGGTCTCCTCGGTTGCAGCCTCTTCGGTGGTCTCTTCAGTGGCTGCTGCGGGAGCTTCGGTGGCCTCAACAGCAGCTTCCTTCTTGCTGCATGCAGTCAGCGTCACAGCGAACAGAACCAGTACCAACAGCAGAGCAAAAATCTTTTTCATTGTAGTGTCTCCTTGAAACTTTTTGAGTATATTTTCAAAAACACGCATTTGCGCATTTCTGAATCGGAATTAATTGATCTCCTTCACGCGGTGGCAGGCCACGAAGTGGCCCTTCTCAACCTCGTCAAAGGAAGGCATGGACTGCGCACAGGCCTCGGTGGCATAGCGGCAGCGCGTGCGAAACGGGCAGCCGGACGGCGCATTCAGCGGGCTGGGAATATCGCCGCTGAGCACGATGCGCTTGTTGGCGCGGGCCGCCTTGGGATCGGGCAGTGGTACGGCCGAGAGCAGCGACTGCGAATACGGATGTAGCGGATGATTGTATATCTCGTCCGCATCCGCCAGCTCGACCATCTTGCCCAGATACATCACGGCGATGCGATCGGATATGTGCCGCACCACCAGCAGGTCATGCGCGATGAAAAGGTAGGTCAGGTTGAGCCTGTCCTGCAGGTCATCGAACATGTTGATGACCTGCGCCTGTATGGACACGTCCAGCGCCGAAACCGGCTCGTCGCAGACGATGAACTGCGGGTTGACCGCCAGTGCACGGGCAATGCCGATGCGCTGACGCTGGCCGCCGGAAAACTCGTGTGCATAGCGCGAAGCGTGCTCCGAGTTCAAACCCACATAGCTCAGCAGCTCCAGTATGCGTTCCTCGCGCTCCTTCTTGCCGGCGCAGAGGTGATGCACGTCCAGCGGTTCGCCGACGATATCGGAAACCGTCATGCGCGGGTTCAGCGAAGAATAGGGATCCTGAAAGACCATCGCCGCCTTCTTGCGGAAGGCCATGATGTCCTCCTTGGTTTTGATCTCCTTGCCTTCGAAGTACACCTTGCCCGCCGTGGGCCTGTACAGATGCAGTATTGTGCGGCCGACCGTGGTCTTGCCGCAGCCGGACTCGCCCACCAGGCCGAGCGTCTCGCCGCAGTTAATGGTAAAGGATACGTCGTCGACAGCCTTGAGCTGCCTGGTGCGGAAGAAGCCCATGTTGATATCAAAATACTCCTTCAAGCCTTCGACCCGAACCAGTTCCTTTGTATCAGACATCTTCTTCACCGCCTTCCGGCTTGATCGTGCCGTCTTCTATACCCTGCCTGACGTTCATCCAGCAAGCTGAAAAGTGATCGGAGTTAATGATCATGCGCTCTGCACGCTGCGTCAGGCAGATCTTCATGGCCGCATCGCAACGGGGTGCGAACGGACAGCCCGCAGGCATGTTCAGCAGATCGATCGGCGTGCCGGTGATCGGCTCCAGACGCTTGCCGTTGTTGGCCGCCGTCGGGATCGAACGCATCAGACCCTTGGTGTATTCGTGGCGGGGATTGTAGAAAATCTCGTCCGCCGTGCCCTGCTCACAGATGCCGCCGGCGTACATCACGATGACTTCATCGCACATCTGGGCCACAACGCCCAGGTCATGCGTGATCATGATGATGGCCATGCCCAGCTGCTTTTGCAGGTCGCGCATCAGATCCAGTATCTGAGCCTGTATGGTCACGTCCAGTGCCGTGGTCGGCTCGTCCGCGATCAGTATATCCGGCTCACAGGCCAGCGCCATAGCGATCATGACCCTCTGACGCATGCCGCCGGAGAGCTCGAAGGGATACTGCTTGAGGCGCTTTTCCGGCTCATTCACGTTGACAAGCTTGAGCATTTCCAGCGCACGCGCCTTCGCTTCCGCACGGTTGCGCTTGGTATGAAGCAGTATGGCCTCCATCAGCTGATGGCCGATCGTATAAGTCGGGTTCAGGGAGGTCATCGGGTCCTGAAAGATGATGGAGATGCGGTTGCCGCGCACCGTATGCATCACCTTTTCTCCCGCACCTACGAGTTCCTGACCGTCGAGCTTTACGCTGCCGCCAATGATCTTGCCGGTCGGCGCCAGAATCTGCATAATGGAATAGGCTGTGACCGACTTGCCGCTGCCGGACTCACCGACGATGCCCAGCACCTTGCCATGATCGAGGCGGAAAGAAACACCGTCCACCGCCTTGACTTCGCCTGCATCGGTGAAGAACGATGTGCGCAGGTCTTTAACTTCAAGCAATGCCATTTATCTCTCCCCTTCCATCAGGCGTTCAGTTTCGGGTCAAATGCATCGCGCAGGCCGTCGCCGAACAGGTTCAGAGAGAGCACGATCAGGCAGATCACCACCGCGGGAATGACCAGACGGTAAGGATAGGAATTGATGCCGTTGAGTGCATCCGAGGCCAGAGAGCCCAGCGAGGGCATCGGCGCGTTCACGCCCAAGCCCAGGAAGGACAGAAAGCTCTCGGTGAATATGGCATTGGGGATCTGCAGGGCCGTGGAGATGATGACCACGGAGATGCAGTTGGGCAGCAAATGCTTCTTGATGACCCAGCTGCCCTTGGCGCCGGTCGCCTGTGCCGCCAGGACGTATTCCTGTTCGCGCAGGGAGAGTATCTGGCCGCGGATCAGACGGGCCATGCTGACCCAGTACAGCAGGCCGAACACGATAAACATCGATATGATGTTCGAGCCGATCTTCTCCAGGAACGTGCCCTCGACATTGAGCACCTGACCCAGCACGACTGCCAGCAGTATAATCACCAGCGTGTCAGGCAAGGAGTAGATGATGTCGACGATGCGCATGATGATAATGTCGACCTTGCCGCCGCAATAGCCCGCGATCGAACCGATCGCCATGCCGATGATCAGCACGATAATGGATGCGAAGAAGCCGACGGCCAAGGAAATGCGCGTGCCGTAGACGACTCGGATGAAGTAGTCACGGCCATGCGCGTCGGTGCCGAATATGTGCGGGAAGAGTTTCTCGCCCGCCTCGATGCGCTCAAGCTCGGTCTTGCCCCAGGTGAAGGGCGCGAGGTTGCTGTAGGAGCTGTCCATCGGCTTGCCGGGCGTGCTGCCCAGCATCGTGTCATAGGAATACGGCCATAC
>CAVINP010000083.1:0-5006 GCA_963643985.1 bacterium | reverse complement strand
TCCAGCATGGACGAGCGCGTCAGACGCGTGATATACGCCATGGGATACAGCCCCAGCGTGATGACCGGCAAAATCAAGCCACCCTTGGCTGCGCCGTTGGCCGGCAACCAGCCCAGGGAAACCGAAAACAGGAGCAGCAACAGCGAGCCCATTATAAACGAAGGCATTGAGACGAAGGCCGTCGTGATGACCATGATCACCTTGTCAAGCACTGTGTTGCGGCGAAGCGCAGCGACCGCACCCAGTACGATGCCGATGACGGCAGCTCCGCAGGCGGCGATCAGGCCGAGCTTGGCGGAGGTGCGCATGCCGTCCAGTATGATGTCGATCACGTTGCGTCCGCGCTGCTTGAGCGAGGGACCGAAATCAAACTTCGTCACAATATCGCGCAGATAAGTCCAATACTGCTCCATCAGCGGCTTGTCCAGGCCGTACTTGGCTTCCAGGGCTGCCTGAGCTTCCTTGGATATCGCTTTTTCGCCCACGAACGGGCCGCCCGGAACGGCGTGCATCACGAAAAACGTGATGGTAATGACAATCCATATCGTCAAAAGTGCCAGGAGCACGCGCTTGAGGATATAGAAAAAACTCTTGGAACTCATCTGTATCAGCCACCTTATACGATAACCGGCCCCATTTCGCACATCAAGTCACGACACCGGAACCGGTTCATTTATTAAATTATACCTTTTCTCCGCCCGATGTATAAGTTTTTTACGGTTTATTCTGTGTTGCATTCATGTTAGAAAACCGGTTAAATATTGACTTACTGCATGCGTTCCGGATAGTATTTCACGTTGGCTGCCTCTATCCATGCCTTCAGCTGCGCATCATAGGCTTCCTGCTTCGCGCTCCTGAGCGTTTCCTGTGTGAGTGCCTCTTTGACGTCCTCATAGGCGACCGCGCCCTCGGGCACATCCGACACGTACTGCAGCAGGCCCACGCCGCCGTCCAGACGAATGGGGCCGGATATATCGCCCGCCTTCTCCAGCGCCATGGCAGCCTCAATCATTTCGGCCGGCCAGAGCAGCGAGTCTTCGGAAACGTAGTAACCCCTGCCGCGCAGCGCCTCGTCCTTCATGCCCTCGTCCGAGCCGTATTGCAGGATCATCTCTTCGAAGTCCGCACCCGCGTTCAGCTGCGAGAGCACATCTTCGGCCATCTCCTCCGCCGGTGCATAGAGTTCATCCAGACGATTCCGTGCATCTTCATCCGCGTCTTCGCCGCTGAGATCTGCCACCTCATCTGCCGTTTCACCGTCGTCAAAGCCGACCAGCAGCAGCCTGACCGCGCGGTAGCCGGGCAGATTGTACACAATCGTGCCGCCGCTCATCTGTTCGTACTCGTAATCGTCCGGATAGGCGCTGAAGCGTTCCTGCTGCTCCTTGAGCAATGTATCGTAGGCAGTACGCACCTGCGCATCATCCACCGTCACGTCCTCTGTAAGCGCATCGTATATCTTGTGCTTCCACCGGTTCTCTTCGATTTCACTTTTGACGGAATCCAGCGTTATGCCCTCGTCGGTCATATCCTGCGTATCGGATGAATTCCGGTAGAGAGCCGCCTGCTTTGCGTAGCTCTGCTCGGCTTCTTTTTCGATGGCTGCCTCGTCCTCGTCCGTCAGCTCGCAGAGTCCCAGCTCCTGCGCGTGCATCTTCAGTATGCGCTCGCTGACAAGATCCTCCAACACGCTTGTCAGCACGCTGCTGCCGACCTCTTCCTCATCATAGCCGTCAAAGATCAGGCTCGACATCTTTGCGCTGTAGGCCTCGGCTGCCTCGCTGCTGTGCACGCTGCCGCCGTCATACTCCGCGACCACCACGTCATCGTCCGACTGTGTCTCTTCGTTTTCGCCCGTCAGCTCATCTCCGCCCACGAGGTAGCTCATGTCCGCCTCAACGGCTGCGTCTTCCCCCGCCAGTGCAGCCATGGCTGCGCGTTCTTCGTCGCTCATGTCTTCCTCGGTCTGCGCCGTTGCCGCTGCCGTGACCACAGGCACCTTCTCTTCCCCGCTCGTATCCGTCTCCTGCCGATTGGCATTTCGGTTGCGGACGATCAGGCAGCCGCCCACGGCCAGTACGAGCACCGCAGCTGCGCAGATGAGCGGAAGACCGCGCCTCTTTCTGCGTCCGCCTGCAACCTCAGGCTTTGCGCTGCGGGGCGCATTCTCCCTGTCGTCTGCCGCGTCCGGGGCCGTCTCAGGTGTCTGCGTCATTTCGTCTGTTTTTTCCTCGGCTGCCGCATGACGACCGACCTTTTCAATGTCGTCCGCTGCACTTTGGTTCTGTTTTGCCGCATGGCGACCGGCCTTCGGCTTTTTATCTTCACTCATATGGATGAGGCCTCCCCTGTTTTGTCTGTCCCATTGTATCATACTTTTGTGTACATCCTGAGCCAAAAACAATATCGAAACAGCAATATAGATTTCTCGTCACAATTGAGGCGTACAGGGGCTGTATAATACAATTATGAGTGGGTAGTGGTCAGTGAAATAGTGTTGTTTCCGGGCAGTAATTCAAGCCATTCAACAGACCACCTGCCACCATCCTGGTCGCTATTAAGAACCGTATATTCAGACTACATGAAAAGAAAGGGAGTCGTGGCTCACTTGGCACTGATGCACGTCAACACCTATTCCGATACGCTTCGCCATGCCGTCAAACTGGACATCGTACTGCCCGACCGGTGCAACGGCCACAGACCGCCGTGGAAGACGCTCTATCTGCTGCACGGCATGACCGACTGCCACAGCATCTGGCAGCGCAGGACCTCGATTGAGCGCTATGCCGACGAGGCGGGGCTGGCCGTGATCATGCCGGACACGGGGCTGAACTGGTATACGGATACTGCGTGGCACGAAAATTATTTCACCTACATATCCGATGAGCTGCCCTTGCTGGCCGAACGCATGCTGCCGGGACTCTCGCGCAGGCGCGAGGACCGCTTCGTGGCAGGCCTGTCCATGGGCGGCTACGGGGCATTGAAGTGCGCGCTCTCACGGCCCGAGCGCTTTTCGATGGCAGCGTCGCTCTCCGGCGCGGTGGACGTTCATGATCTTGCAGTTCAGCACGCTCTGGACCAATCCGTGCACTACTGGGCGGACATATTCGGCCCTGCGGAAAGCATCCCCGGCTCGCCGAACGACCTGTTTGCGCTGGCCGAACGCTGCGCCGAGCCGCGCCCGAGGCTCTTCATGTGGTGCGGCACGGAGGATTTTCTCTACGCTGCCAATCTTCGTCTGCGTGCGCACCTGACGAATCTGGGCTATGACCTTACCTACAGTGAATCACACGGCGATCATCAGTGGAAATACTGGGATCGTGAAATTCAAAATATCATTGCATGGATGCTGCCGGACGGGGAGGTGGACGCATGTCGCTGATTCAGATGAGCTTTTTTGCGCAGACGCTGAACCGTTTTACGGATGTCAATGTCATACTGCCCACGCCCAGGCACGTTCGGGACCCGTTTGAGGATGTACCCGTGCTGTATCTTTTGCACGGCATGGGCGACGATGATTCCGCCTGGCTGCGCAAGACGGGTATCGAACGTTACGCCCTCGAGGCGGGGCTGGCCGTGATCATGCCGGACGGCGGCCTGAGCTGCTATGAAAACATGGCCCACGGCGAGTGCTTCCGCGATTATATGGAAGAAGAACTGCCGTCCGTCATGCACGACTGCTTTCCGCTCAGCATGCGCCGCGAAAAGAGCTTCATCGCAGGCTGCTCCATGGGCGGTCACGGCGCACTGAAGCTGGCACTGCGCCATCCCGAACGCTACAGCGTCGTCGGCAGCTTCTCCTCCGCACTCCTGGAATACCGCCCCGATATGCCGGGCAATCGCCTGATGCTCGATCGTGTCTACGGCGATACACTCGAGGCGGCGGATGCCCGCAATATCGCCGATGCAAAGCGCGTGGCTGCGGGAGAAATACCGCTTCGCATCCGGCACAGTTGCGGCGACCGGGACATCCTTCTGGATCGTGCCCGCGAGACGCAGACCTTCTTTGAAAGTCTGCGCGGCGGCGCAATCGACTATCACTTTGAAATGCTCAGCGGAAAGCACGACTGGGAGCAGTGGGATGTCGCAGTTCGGCGCTTTATTCAGGCGCTCGATCTGCCCGCACCCAATTGTCGCCTGATGTAGGCAGACCTGTACTGCGTTGGGCCCGTTGTTGACAAGCTGGTCAACAATGTAGTTGATTGCCGTCTCCATGTCGCGCCGGTTCTGCTCGGCGAGGACGCCGGTATTCAGAGAGAAGGACGCGTCCTGCTCTTGCTGCCGGTTCTGCCGGTTCTGTTCGTTCAGCTCCTTCATCCTGTAGCGCTCGCCTGCGGGGCTGGAGGCAAGCTCATACAAAGAATATTTGCCGGATGTATTGACTTTTGAAGCAGAATCTCGTATACTGCGAATAGAAGCTAACTCTGTCAGTTTCTTGGGGAATTGGACCCCAACACTCTGACCGAGATCATAGCTTCTTTTTTTGTCTGCATACAGCACTTCATCGTTCATGACGGCATTGACAAGCATTGTCTTGATGTTTTCTTTGCCGTATGCTGTTGCAAGCAGATTTGCATCAACCGTTACATTGTTCCAGCGTCCCTTTGTGTTTACTATTATCGGAGCGATGACGGTATTCCCGTTATTGTCCTTCATGTTGGTAAACGCTATAACCCTGTCGTTGTACCCCGGCGCTCGTATCACAATCGCTGAATCCGCAATAGCTTGAGGCAATGCTGCCATACCGTCTTTGCCCAATCCATGATAATTGACGTTATCCAAGCCGGAAACCTGCATTACACTGTTTGCGTGCTTCTGCGTCATCAGTATCGGCAATTGGTCAAGCCCTGCTTCGATCAATGCCTGCGGCGTTTCCATGACGTACAAATGATCGTTCCGAGGGAAAGTACCGTTCTGAAGCTCTTCAATCTGTTCCTCGAAGGACTTGTTCAGCGAATAGCGGATGTCATTACTTTCGGCGTTGAATGTGCCGACATTATCCGTCG
>CAVINP010000082.1:0-9251 GCA_963643985.1 bacterium | reverse complement strand
GTCTCAACTTTGAAAACGGCAACGTTATTATTTCCGATAACTGCAAGCACTGTTCGCAATGTCATAAAGCCGAGAAGGGTTGTTTGCTATACAAGTCGCTGGAAATGCCAAAGGGAGGAATTATTATGTCGGGAAAGAGCACGAGCTTGAACATCTATTCACATCACGCACCCCGTATGGACTGGATCAAGCAGTATTTCGAGTATAAGAACAGCTTTGAGGACAATCACAGCCTCGGTTCACAGATGTACAGCTTCTTTAAACGTTTCCTGCGAGACGCGAAACTTCTTGATGAAAACGGTTTCACCAAAACTGCTGAAATTCTGGATAAAATAGGTTTGGATAACGAAGCAAGCTGGGCAATTATGCTTGTAAACCTCAGCTATACGCCGCAGGTTCGGTGGTATGTTACGCGTGTTGATTTCGATCAGGAATATTCAAAGGCACTACTGGCTTCGATGATGGTGGATGATGGCTCAAAGGAAAGCTGGACAGGCGATATATTCAGTTCTCTTGTTCGGCTGTCAGAGCTTCCTCTCGGCCCGATCGGCATTGGTGAAGCGATACGTGAGAAAAAGCATGCCGTGGGGCTTATACGCAAGTTTTGGGCTGGTCCCGTTCCCGAGGTCATACTCTACAGCCTCTACAAGTTTGCCGAGGCCTGCGGCGGCTACTATCAGTTCAGCCTCTCGACGCTGATGGACGATGACATCGAGCGCGACGGCGTGAGCCCCACCCGCATATTCGGCCTCGATCGGGGAACCATGGTGCGCAAGCTCAACGGCCTGAGCGTGAACTATCCGGACTTCATCTCCGCCTCCTTCACGCTGGATCTGGAAAACATCACGCTGCGCCCTGACAAGACCTCCGCAGACGTACTGACCCTGTTCTGACATCGAAGGACGGTGCAAACATGAGCGAGAAAAAGCTTTACCGGGATTATTTCAACATCGATCCCAAATACTATTCGGCGGTCACGGCCGATCTGATCTCCAGCGGCAAGGTCTCCTGGAAGAATTTCTATCCGCACGAGACCTTCATCAAGCTCCTGGAAAAGACGCACGCGGTGCTCTCGCGCAAAGAGCCGCGCTCCCTTTGGGTGGAGGGTGCCTACGGCACGGGCAAGTCTCACGCGGCGCTGACGGTCAAGTCCATGCTGGATGCCACGGACGAGGAGATCCGCGCCTACTTTGCGGACTACGGCCTGAGCAATGACCTCTGCCAGAAGCTGATCACGGACAAGAACGCCGGCAAGCTGATCACGATCCACCGCATCGGCTCGGGCGCGATACGTTCCGACCGGGACCTGATACTGGCCATGCAGGACAGCATCACGCAGGCGCTGGCGGCGCACGGCATCGAAAACCGCGGCGAGGCCTCCCTGCGCGATGCGGCGCTGAAATGGTTTGAAAAGGCCGCCAACCGCAAGTATTTTGACGAGCTGATCCGCGAGGAGGAGTATGCCTGGACGTTCGGCGGCGAGGGCGTGGATGCCGTCATAGAGCGCCTCAAGGGCGGCAGCCCCGAGCAGGTCACGGGGCTGATGCGCGACATCATCGCCGTGGCCGAGGACAACGGCATCACCGCGCTGCGCATGGACATACAGGGCATGGCGGCGTGGATCAAGAGCGTGATCGAGGTCAACAGGCTCTCGGCGATACTCTTTGTCTGGGACGAATTTACCGAGTTCATCCAGAACAATCAGAACAGCCTGACGGGCTTTCAGACGCTGGCGGAGATAAGCCAGTCGCACCCTTTCTATTTCATGATCGTGACCCACGAGAGTCGTAAACTCTTCGTCAATCAGGAGACGGCGCGCAAGATACTGGACCGCTTCGTGCCGCCCATCAAGATCGAGCTGCCGGAGAACATGGCGTTTCGCCTGATGGCGCAGGCGATGAAGGTGACCGACGATCCGGTGATGAAAAAGGAATGGCTGACGGAGTACCGCGACGAGCTCAACGGCGATCTGGCAGGCGTGCGCGCCTACATACGCGACACTCTCAAAAAGAACAGCAGGGCGGGGCAGAAAACGGACATCTCCGACGCGGAGCTGCAGGGCGTGATGCCGATTCACCCCTATGCGGCGCTGCTGCTCAAGCACCTCTCGGTGGCCTTCAGATCCAACCAGCGCAGCATGTTTGACTTCATCATCAGCAACGATGAGGATGCGAAGGCCTTCAAGTGGTACATCGGCCACTACGGGCCGCTGGATACCTGCAACCTGCTCACCATGGACATGCTCTGGGACTTCTTCTATGTCAAGGGTCAGAGCGGTCTCAACGACGAAGTGCGCGTGATACTGGATTCCTACAGCCTGCTGGATTCCGACAAGCTGACAAGTGACGAGCAGCGCGTGCTCAAGGCCGTACTGCTCTTCCAGGCGATCACCATGCGCGTCAGCGACGTGGAGCTGCTGCGCCCCACCGAGCAGAACATCGACATGGCGTTTACCGGCATGGGCTGGCAGCCGGGCAAGGCGCGCGGGCTGGCCGGAAAGCTGATCAACGACGGGCTGCTGTTCAAGAAGTCGGTCGGCGGCGGCAAATTCGAATACACCGTCGCCAACCTGAATGTGGACGTATCGGTCATACGCAAGATCAAGGAAGAGGTCATCGCGGGCATGCGCACGCAGGATCTGCTGACGCAGGTGGACATGATGGGTGCGCTGGAGCTGCCCGCGCCGATTGCGGGGCGCTTTGTGAGCGAGCCTGCGGCCACGAAGAATTTCACGGCGGCGCTGACCAAACTGAGCAATCTCAATGCGCCCGACCGCTTCAAGGCGCTGGTCTGCTTTGCCCTCAGCGACGAGGAAGCATCCGCGCTGCAGGGGCAGATACTCAAGGCGGTCAGCGACGAAAAGAACGCGGACATACTCTTTATCGATGCGAGCCCCACGCCCTTCGGCAGGGATCGTCTGGATCAGTATGCCGAGAGCATGGCCTACAACCGCAACTATGCCCAGAACGACAAGCAGCGCGCGGGTGAATACAAGAAGCAGGCCGACAAGGTACTCTCGGACTGGAAGGACAAGCTGGCGCTGGGCGCGTTTGTGCTCTACAGTGCGGAGCATCCCAGCGGCATACGCATGGCGGACATTGCCGCGCTGCGCGATGAGCTGGGCATGATCAACCACCGCCGCTATCCCTACGGCCCGGAGCAGTACAGGGTGATCGGCAACATGTTTGCCAAGGGACCCACGGCGCAGGGCGCGGAGTGCGGCATACTGCAAAAGCTCAGCGGCACGTTCAAATCTTCCAATGCCAACACGAGCCTGGATACGGCGCTCGCGGGCGCATGGAAGGTGGAGCGCTACTGGGAGGATGCCGCCAAGCAGGGGCTGGCGATCGTGAAGATCAAGCAAAAGGTGGAAGAGCTGGTGGCGGAGGGCTTTGAGAGCCAGGCAGCCAAGGTCAGCATGTCCAAGATATATGCGGAGCTGACGCACGCGCCCTACGGCCTGATGCCCAACAACATCACGGCCTTCGTGCTGGGCTTTGTGCTCAAGGAGTATGCCAACAGCAACTATTTCTGGAGCAACGACAACGTCAGCGATGCCATGAGCGTGGACAAGATGAAGACCATGATCGCAGGCGTGATCAATCAGGCGGTCTCGCCGGGCAAGAACTTCCGCGAGGAATACATCGTGGCCATGAGCGGCGAGCAGCGGGCGTTTTTGACCTGCACGCAGAAGGTCTTCCGCATACCCGCGGCGCAGTGCGGCTCTGTGGAGCATGCGCGCGACCAGATCCGCATGAGCATGAAGAACCTGAAGTTCCCGATCTGGTGCGTGAAGTACGCGCTGCCCGAGCTGCCGCACGAGGCGGACACGGCGCTGATCGGCACGGTCATAGACAACTACTGTGCCATTGCCAATACGGCCAACGCCAACATGGGCACGGAGAGCGAGCTGGCGAGCGCCATCGGCAAGGCCGTGCTGGACTGCGACGCGCTGACGGACGATCTGGCGGCGCTGCTCAACAGTGCAAACTGCAGCAAGGGCATGGCGGCCTACATCGCCGGTTTCGAGGGCGGTGCGCTGAGCAATCTGGCGGCGGAGCTGGGCGACAACGGCGCGTACATGGATGCCGTGAAGCAGAAGTTCAACGCCGATGCGGCCAACTGGGTCTGGAACCGCGATACGGCGGATGAGAAGATACGCGACGTGATACTGGACTACCGCATCACCCGCGAATCCAACCGCAGCCTGCCCAAGTGCACCACGGTGCGCGAGGCGGTGCGCGGCTGGAACAGCAGGACGAACAACATACGCATCTCCTACGAGGCAATGAAGAGCTCTCTGGGCGATCTGGAGCCGCTGATGGCACAGCTGCACGTGATGAAGCAGACCAACGAGCTGACAGAGCAGCACAGGGCAGCCTTCTACGAACTGCTGCTGACGCAGCGCGAGAGCTTTGACCGCTTCTATGCCGATCAGCTCGGCACTTTCCGCCGCGTGGCGGCGCCGTTCCTGAACGGTCTGGACGATGAGGACGTTGCGGCCGTGTTCTCCGACCTGCCCAACGGCCAGTTCACGAAGTCCCGAGACGACTATTTCCGCTCCGTGGAACAGACGGTGCAGCACTATCAGCAGAATCAGCTCAAAAACCGCATCCGCGACACGTGGAAGGCGAAGACGGGCACGAAGGGCCCCGACGAGTGGTCGAGCCACTACGAGACGCCGCTGCTGTGCATGTTTGACGATGCCGAGCGCCCCGAGGCGCGGCGCATGTTCTCCCTGATGCGCGGATCCGCGCTCTCGGATACGGATGCGGCGCGGGTGCTGGACTACCTGACGAACGCGAGCTTCTATGATCGCCTGGGCGATGCCGGGGAGCGTGACCGCTGCTTCAGGGAGCGCATCATGGGTGACTATGCGGTGCTGCTCAAGGATGTGCAGAGCGTGCGCGACTATCTCATCGAGCATTCCAGCGAGAAGGTCTATGACTGGATGGACAATTCCGCCATACAAAAGCAGATCCACACCTTCGCCGACAAACAGTACAAGCTCAACGGCTACACGCACGTGCAGAGCATCATCGACGGCATGGACCCGATCGAGCTGCGCGAGTATCTGGCAAAGCTGGTGGCCGACAACATCACGGTCGGCATAGAGATACTGAAAAAGGGATAACGGCGGGCAAGGGATCAGGAGAACGAAACCCCTCAGTCGCTGCGGTGGTGGGGTTAAAAACGGAGGCGATAAGCATGCAGTGCCAAAGCCTGAACGACTGCTTTGGGCAGATCAAATCATACACCGATCGGGATGCTACGGGTTATCCGCTGCTGGTGCATACGGAAAACTTTGACGATACCCGCGAGATCGTGCAGCGGCTCGAAGCGGACACGGCGAAGACCTGCGTTCGCGTCTCCGAACACACCCTGGGCAACGGTCTGCCCAACCTGCAGGCGATCACGCAGATCGTGCGCCAGGAGGGCAGCTATGTGCTGATCGGCCTGTCTCAGGCGCTGATGCTGGCGGGCGAGGCGAAACTGGACGAGATGCTCGATGCGATGATCGGGCTGTCCGTGCCGGGGCACGTGATCGTGCTGCTCAGCCACTGCCATGTGCTGCTGGACAAATATCTGCAGCGGGATCTGCGACTGGAGCGGCGCATTGTTTTCCTGGCGGGTGCAAAGACGCCGCTGCCGAAATTGCGCATTGCCCGCTCGAAGGCGGAGTGTTTCTTCGCCTTTGACGACGGCATACAGGCGTTGCTTGCGCATCTGGAGCGGCTGAGCGACCGCGAAGAGAATCTGTGCGTGGTGACAAACTTTTCTCAGGCGTTTTTCAGGCATTCGATGTACCGCGTCTCTCAGAGCGGCGGCATATTCGATGCCGTGGCACAGAAATTCCCCGAACCGGCCCGGGCGGGCGGCAGGCAGCTGGGCACGGACGACAACTGGGCATGGCTGCTGAAGAATGCGGGCGAGGCGACGTCCTTTGCCGCGCTCATCGCCGAGAAATTCGGCTCTGCCACAGACCTGTCCAGGCATCTCAGGGACTGCTATGACAGCGGCGACAAGGACCTGCAGTGGCTGCTCTGGCTGGGCATGAAGGTGCTGGGCTGCGGCACAAACGGCTATCTGGCGCTGGTGCTGGGCAATACGGCCGCGTGCGGGGATTTCATACACCATGCCTACTGCGATCTTTTGGAGATCGACAAGGACGATGCGCGCTTTGAGACCTTCTTTCGCGAGCGCAAGGCGCTGCTGGCGGATCTGCCGGAGCAGCCCGCGGAGATCAGGCGCTACTGTGAGAACGTCGGTCGCCACGGCAGGGATGCCGTCCGGTACCTGACGGATGCCACGCAGGATGAGGAATACGCCTTCATGAAGCTGATGGCCGACTATGCGTGGACGGGTGAAGAGATGGCGGCCGCAATTGCGCACGCTTTCCCTGAATTGTCGAAGTATTTGCAGGATTTTACCTTCGACGCGTTGAATACAAAGCTGACGGGGCAGGATGCGCCGCTGCGCGATACGCTCACGGACTACTTTGCCCGCTACAAGCGGCAGAAGCTGTGCAATCGCATCGACGACGATTTTCTGGCCCGGGTGGACGAGTTTGCCGTACAGCGGCCGTTCTACAAGCTGCAGCCGCGCAGCGCCATCGTCTCCGCCATGGACAAAAGGGGCGTGCAGGCGTATTTCTTTGATGCGCTGGGCGCGGAATATCTGGGCTATATACAGGCGAAGTGCGAGCAGTACGGGCTGGTCTGCAAGGTCGACATCGCGCACTGCGAGCTGCCGTCCATCACCGTCAAGAACAAGGAATTTCAGCAGCACTTCAGGACCCGCGACATTTCCGATCTGGACGAGCTGAAGCACCACAGCCAGAGCTACGACTACCGGACCTGTCCCTATCCGATCCACATCTTCCGCGAGCTGGAGATCATCGATCGGGAGCTGCGCAACATGCGCGCGGGGCTGGTGCAGCACAGCTTTGAGCGGGCCGTCATACTCTCCGACCACGGCGCGAGCCGTCTGGCGGTGATCTACGGACACGAGAGTGCGGCCACGCTTGAGCTGGAGGAGAAGGGAAGGCACAGCGGGCGCTGCTGTCCCTGCGAGGCGGATCCGCAGCTTGCGCAGGCCGCCTATGAGGACGGCTATGCGGTGCTGGGCAACTATGAGCGCTTCAAGGGCAGCCGCAAGGCCAATCTGGAAGTGCACGGCGGCGCGAGCCTGGAGGAGGTGGTCGTGCCGATCATCACGCTCTCGCTCAAGCCGGACAAGCTGGTCTATCACTTCGTGCAGAATGTACTCAAGATCAAGAGCGGGCAGGCACCCGTCATCGAGCTGTTCTGCAATACGCCCATGAAGGCGCCCAAGCTGGAGATCGAGGGCAGGTTCTACGAGGGCAAATTCACCGCCGACCGGAATCATGCCGTATTTGAGCTGAGTGATCTCAAGCGTGCGCGCAGCTACGAGGCCGCGATCTATGACAGCGATGCGAACACGGGCGTCACGCTGACATTCACGCTGGAGCGCGGCACGAAGACCATCGATCTGTTCGGGCTGAAATAGTATTTAGGGAGGAAGCGTCATGGATGAAATAATCATGACTGCGGAAGAAGAATCGATCGTCAATCGCCTCAAGGACAACCTTGACACGATGGTCGTGTATAAAAATCTGAATCAGAGCAACTTTATATCGTCCTTCAAGCTGCCGTCCTTCATGCGCGATTTCGTGCTGAAGACCTTTCAGGATGACGACGGCGTGGTGGATGTCGATGCCGCGACCTCGTTCATACAGGGCTTCATCCCCAAAAAGGAAGACTGGAAGTCCGTGCAGAACAGGATCGTAACCAACGGCGAGGTCGTGAGAATCCTGGCAAAGGTGAATGTCGAAATCAATATTGCCAATGCCACGGTGGCATTTGTCCTGCCGGATTACGGCCTGACCGACAAGGATACGGTCATACCGCCGGATGTCTGGAGCGAGTGCAGCGATGCGCTGCTGAAGTCCGAGGAAAGCTGGGGCATCGTCGATCTGGGCTATCAGTACCCCCGTTCCGCCAAGGAAAAGGGCAAGATCAAGCTGGTCGGCTTCAAGGACTTCTGCCCCTACGAGGTCGATCTGGATGAATTCAAGGATACGCGCAAGGAATTCAGCCTGGAAGAGTGGATCGACATCGTGCTGGGCGCGGTCGACTACAACGCCCGGGGCTACGGCAGCCCGGAGCAGAAGCTGGCGGTCATCAAGCGCCTGCTGCCCTTCGTGGAGAAGCGCATCAATCTCATGGAGCTGGCGCCGGCCGGCACGGGCAAGTCCTACCTGTTCGGGCAGATCAGCCGCCACGGCTGGCTGGTCTCCGGCAAGGTCACCCGTGCCAAACTGATCTACGACTACGGCAAGCGCAAGGACGGCATCGTCGCGCTGCGCGATTTTGTAGCGCTGGACGAGATCCGCGAGGCGGGCTACATGGAGGATGAGGAGATACAGGCGGCGCTGCAGGCGATCATGGAAAACGGCAAGTTCCGCGCGCCGGACAACCACGAGGTCAACGTGGACGCGGGCATCATTTTCCTGGGCAACATCAAGTCCTCCGCCATGGACATATACGGCAACATGTTTCAGGAACTGCCCAAGCCCTTCCACCAGTCGCAGTTTCTGGACCGTATCCACGGCTTTATCAAGGGCTGGGAACTGCCGCGCATGAATGACGATCTGAAGGTCTGCGGCTGGGCGCTGAACTCCGAATATTTTTCCTCCATCATGCACGAACTTCGCGACGATCCGTCCTACCGCTCGATCGTGGATGAGCTGATCGAGTCTCCGCCCAAGGCCGATACGCGCGACACCGAGGCCATCAAGCGCATATCAACGGCCTATCTTAAGCTGCTCTTCCCACATGTGCGCTCGGCCAAGGACATCAAGCCGCGGGAATTCAAGCGCTACTGTCTGGAACCCGCCATGGAGATGCGCGAGAGCATACGCATACAGATGGGCATTGTCGATGAAAAACAGGCCGGCAAGTCCGTGCCGTGCTTCTCGGTGAGGGATGTTTAAGAGATGAAAAAGCAAAAAACGTGCATCACCTGCGGGAAAAAGCCGCTGGGAAAGGACGATATCGGCATCAATCAAAAGCTTCTGGGCGAGGATACGACGGTGTTTTACTGCAAGGACTGCCTGGCGGATTATCTGGGCGTTACGCTGCAGGACATCGAGGACAAGATTGAGGAGTTCAAGGAGCAGGGCTGCAAGCTGTTCGGGTAGGAACAGAGGGCGGCTGAAGAGCGAATAG
>CAVINP010000081.1:0-9262 GCA_963643985.1 bacterium | reverse complement strand
CAAGCAAATCCACTCGAAACTGCACATGTCTCATTTTAGAAACACACTCTAGTCAGGGTCTCTGTCCCATGCCGCCCTCGAGCGTGAGGGTTTCGCCGGACATATATTTGAAATCGGGCGAGGCGAGCTGCACGCACACGCGGCCGATCTCCGCCTCCACGTCGCCGTAGTGACCCATCGGCGGCATTTTTACGTTTTTGGCAAAGGCCTCGGGGTACGCCATCTGGAACTTCTCCAGCTGGGCCGTCCAGGCCAGCGGGCAGACGATGTTGACGTTGATGCCGTCCTTGCCCCACTCGGTTGCCGCCACGCGCGAGAGACCGCGGATGCCTTCCTTGGCCGCCGCATAGGCGCACTGGCCGGCGTTGCCGAACAGGCCCGCGCCCGAAGCAAAGTTGATCACACTGCCGCGGGACTTCTTCAGATACGGATAGCAGGCCTTCATATAATAGAAGGTGGCATACAGCCCGGAGTACATCGTCAGATTGAACTGGTCGGTGGTGTGCTCCTCAAGCGGTACGCCGCTGGCCGAGGCCTGTGCATTGTTGATCAGCACCTGTATATCGCCAAAGGTCTCAATGGTCTGCTTTACGACGTTGTTCACGACAGCCTCGTTGTCCGCGCCCGCACTCACATCTGCCTGAATCGGCAGCACGCGCACGCCGTACTTGCTCTCGAGCTCATCCTTCGCATCCTCCAGCTTGCGGACGTTGCGACCTGTGATGACCAGGTTCGCGCCCTCTGCCGCATAGCAGTTTGCAATGCCGTAGCCGATGGAACCGCAGCGCCCGTCGCTGAGCACCGCACGCCCTGCACCGGTGATGATCGCCGTCTTTCCCTTGAGAAATCCCATAAAAATGCGCCCCCTTTGAGCATGGAGTTTGGAGTTGATTTGCTTGACATTTATGAGTATAACAGAATAATCTGCATTTGTAAATTGACAATATTAATAAATAAAAGCTGTTTATTTTGAATTTATAATATATACTGTTCCATTTATGAGAAATATTAAAAAGCAGAGGATGCCCCGTGAGTCGGGACAACCTCTGCTTCGGTGAGCAGTGACTGATAGTGCAGTGATAAACGGCAACCCAAAACATTGAAACGGTCACCGGTTGCTACAGCCGCAAACCCTTGACGTCCTTGATGCGCTGCAGTATCACGTTTGTGCGCAGCGATCTGACGCCGGGCAGGCGGTCGAGAAGCTCCGTCATGAAGCGTTCCATCTCCTCCTGACCTGCGGCCACGGCATGCACGTGCAGGCAGCACGCGCCCGTCACGCGGTAGATCTGCGTCACCGTCGGCGAAGCATTGAGTTGCTCCAGCACCTCGTCCAGATGACGGGGATCCAATTCGATTTCATAGTAGCAGGATATGGCGCTGTTGGTGCGCTGGGGATTGACGATCACCGTGTAGCCCTCGATCACGCCGCGCTGCTCCAGCGCATCCATGCGATTTTTGATGGCCACGCGCGAGAGCCCCAGCTGCTCGCCCAGTTCGGAATAGCTGTAGCGTGCATTCTGCGTCAGCAGATCCAGTATCTTTCTGTCCGCCTCATCCAATCCGCTCAAATACATAGTTCCTTCCTCCTATCCTGCCTGTACTGCCATTGTACCACAGACGGCAGTGAATTACAATATGAAAGTTATAACTTGCGTTTCGTAATGTATGGTGCTATAATCAAAAGAAAAAAACGGTTCTTCACAGACAACCGGGGGATTCTCAAACCCCTCCACCGCTCACGCGGTCCCCCTCCCTTTTCAGGGGCGGCAGGAAGTTTGAGCGAACACGAGATTGAGGGCTTGATGTCCTCACCGGTCAAGAAAGCAGGGCCGTAGATCGGGGGAATGACCATGTACAGGGATCTGACGCGCGGGTCCATATCGCGCTCGCTGATACTCTTTGCGCTGCCGATGATGGCCGGCAACCTGCTGCAGCAGTTCTACAACATCGCCGATACGCTGATTGTCGGCCGCGTGCTCGGCTCCAATGCGCTGGCGGCAGTCGGCTCGGCGTACACGCTGATGACCTTCCTGACCTCGATCTTTCTGGGACTGTCGATGGGGTCGGGGGCACTGTTCTCCATATATCGCGGCAGCGGTGACGATGTCTCGCTGCGCCGTGGTATTGCGCACGCGTTCGGTCTGATCATGCTGGTGACGCTGGTCATAAATGCCGCCGTATACGCCTTTTCGGACGACATACTGCGCTTTTTGCGCGTACCGGACGAGATCACGGACGGCATGAAATGCTACCTTTTGATCATATTTGCGGGCCTGATCGCCACCTCGCTGTACAACTATCTGGCCTGCCTTCTGCGCGCGCTGGGCAACTCAACCGCGCCGCTGATCTTCCTGGCGGTGTCCGCGCTGCTCAACGTGGGGCTGGATCTGCTGTTTGTGGCGGTCTTTGGCATGGGCATTGCGGGCGCGGCCCGGGCAACGGTGATTGCCCAGTATGTCTCGGCCCTCGGCCTGCTGGTCTATGTACTTTTAAAATGCAAGGAAATAATTCCGAAACGGAATGAATGGCGATACGACGGGCAGATACTCCGGCGGATCGTGTCGATGTCGTCCCTGACCTGCGCTCAGCAGTCGGTGATGAACTTCGGCATACTGATGGTGCAGGGGCTGGTGAACAGCTTCGGCGCGACCGTCATGGCAGCCTTTGCGGCAGCGGTGAAGATCGACAGCTTTGCCTATCTGCCCGTGCAGGATTTCGGCAACGCCTATTCCACCTTTATTGCGCAGAACTTTGGCGCGGGCAACCATGAGCGCATCCGCAGGGGCACGCGGGAAGCCTTCCTGCTCAGCGGAAGTTTCGCCCTCGTAATCTCGGCGCTCGTGTTTGTGTCGGCTGCTCCGCTGATGCGCATTTTCACGAGTGACGCTTGCGTCATTGCGCAAGGCGTAAAATACCTGCGCATCGAGGGCGCGTGCTATGTCGGCATCGCCTGTCTGTTTCTGCTCTACGGCTACTTCCGCGCCGTCTGCCGCCCCGCGATGTCCGTGGTGCTGACGGTGATATCCCTGGGCACGCGCGTGGCGCTGGCCTATGCGCTCTCGCCGCTGATGGGCGAAATCGGCATCTGGCTGGCCATTCCCATCGGCTGGGTACTGGCGGATGCCGTCGGGCTGATCAGTATGCGCAGAAAGCCGATCGGGAAATCGGTCGGTTGAAACTCATGCCTTTTTCGCCTTGGCCGTGCAAAGGATCATCAGCACCGCGCCCGCGGCGGCAAAGACCAGTATCGTCCCCAGTGCCCCGTGCACGCCCATGGCATCGATCAGCTGGCCGCCCAGGAAGGTAGCCATGAGGCTGCCGATCGTCCACGCGCTGCCCTGCAGCGACTGTCCCGCAAGGAAATCTTCTGCGGGAAGCGTGGAGGAAATGTACTCCACCTCCGCGGGCACGTACACGGCAAAGGCAAAGAACTGCAGCAGGGCCGAGACGTATATCACCGCAGGGTGCCACGCCAGCAGCACGAGCACATCCTTGGCCAGCCACGCACAGCTCATGATGCGCAGCATATTTTTGTTGCCCACGCGGCGGCTCATGCGGGCATACAGCGCCATGGCGGGCAGCTCCGTAAAGCCTGCAATGGCAATGGCGATGCCCAGGTTGCTGCTGCCGCCGCCCATACTTTGCATGATCTGCAGCAGAAAATTGTCAATAAAGATATGTGCAAGGCCCAGACCCATCTCACCGGCGAGGAAGAGCATGAACCTCGGATTCTCGCGGAGTATCTCGCGGTAGGATCTGCTGCGCCCCGTGCTGTCGGGGCGATAGTCCGGCGTGCGGAACACGGCAAGGCATATGGTAAGCAGCAGCTGAGCCGTCATGTAGCATGCGGGCAGTATGTCCGTCGCGACATGGCTGAGAAGCTGTCCCATGATCAGCATCATGACCGCGTAGCAGCACGAACCCGTGCCGCGGGCCAGGCCGAAATTCACATGCGTACCGTTGACTTCAAAGCCGCGATGCAGCGAATTGATCGAGGGCTGCATGGCATTTTCCAATGTGAATGCAGCCACCATGACCACCGCCAGTGCCGCGCCGCGCAGGGGCAGCAGCCACATGGACAGGCTCAGCAATGTAATCAACAGGTACACGCCGGACATGATTGAGTTCAGGCGAATACGGCTGCGGCTCACCAGTTTGGCAAATGCCGGCTGGAGCAGCGCGGAGAGCAGGTAGATCGTGCCCAGCACCAGACCGATGCGGCCGTCGCTGAAGCCGCGCGACTGCAGATAAAGCGAGGCATAGCTGAACATCAGGCCGTAGACGATCCAATAGAGTGCCTGAATCAGTGCATAGAACGCTGTGACGGAACGCTTCATACCGTAATCTTCCTTTTTGCATTTCAATTTGCAGGCGACATTGTATCATCGATGTGTGAAGATCGCGCTTTGTTTTGTCGAATGATATGCTAATCCGCCCGATTTGGCTTGAGAAATTTTTTCATATATTGTATAATCGGTACAGTGATCATTTCCTCGGAGGCGGATATGGCCAATTATCTTTATGTTTCGGACTCCGGCGACGGCTGGCGCAATCTGGCGGTCGACGAATATTTTCTGGATCGGCTGGGTCCGGACGACATGATGCTCTACTTTTACATCAACACGAATGCTGTCATCATCGGCCGGGGACAGAATCCCTGGGCGGAATGCCGTCTGGCGGAGATGGATCGGGACAATGTGCAGCTGGTGCGGCGCATCACCGGCGGCGGCGCGGTCTTTCACGATGCGGGCAACCTGAACTTCTCGTTCATTGCGGGCGAGGGCCGCTATGACCTGACGCGACAACTGGGTCTGATATTAAACGCCGTGCGTGCGCTGGGCATTCCCTGCGACTTCAGCGGACGCAACGACCTGCTGGCCGACGGGCGCAAGTTCTCCGGCAACGCCTTCTGCACGCGCAATCACATCCGCCAGCACCACGGCACGCTGCTGATAAATGCTGACATGGGCCGGCTGCAGAACTACCTGAACGTCGATCCGCGCAAGCTCAAGCCCAAGGGCGTAAAGTCCGTAAAGTCGCGCGTGTGCAACCTGAGCGAGTTTGTGCCGGGCCTGATTTGCGACGACATGCTCACAGCTCTCAAGCGTGCCTTCAGGGCGGAGTACGGCGATTATACCGAACTTCAGACCGCCATGCTCGATGAGGCTGCCATCGCGCCCTACTATGAAAAGCAGAGGAGCGATGCCTGGCGGCTGGGCGTGACGCCGCGCTTTGACGTCGAGATTGAAAACCGCTTTCCCTGGGGCGGTCTTCAACTGCTGCTGACGCTGCGCCACGGCGCGGTCAGCAACGTGCAGGTATACTCCGATGCCAACGATGCCGAGCTGCCCGAGCGCGTGAAACATGCGCTGATGGGCGTCGGCTACGGCTCCGTACCCATTGCCGCGGCACTTCGGGCGGCGGACAATGCGGAAATGAACGATATTGCCGACTATGTGGAGGGGCTGTCGCTATGAAATACGTGCTGCAGCTGATGCTGATACTGTTTCTGTCCTTTCTGGGCGAGCTGCTCGCTGATCTGATCCCGCTGCCCGTGCCTGCAGGCATATACGGCATGATCATACTCTTTATCTGCCTGTGCCTGGGCATCATACCGCTCCGGGCCGTGCGCGAAACGGGCAAGTTCCTGATATCGATCATGTCCGTGATGTTCATCCCCGCCACGGTGGGGCTGATGGATGCCTGGTCGGCCATGCAGGCGATGCTCATTCCGGTGCTTCTGGTAAGTACGCTGCTGACTTGCCTGATCATGGCCTGCACCGGGCATACGACCCAGGCACTGCTGCGCCAAAGCGGAAAGGAAGGGTTGTGACATGCGCGAACTGCTTCTGAACACCACCTACTTCGGCGTGCTGCTCAGCCTTGCGACATTTTTTCTCGGCTCATGGCTGCAGAAGAAGACCAAAAATCCGATCTTCAACCCCGTGCTGATCGGCACGCTGCTGACCGTCGGCGTGCTGCTGCTGCTGAAGATCGACTATGCGACCTACGTATCCGGTGCCAAATATCTCTCCTACCTGCTGACACCCGCCACCGTGTGTCTGGCCATACCGCTCTACGAACAGCTCACGCTGCTCAAAAAACACCTCAAGGCCATGCTGCTGGGCATACTCGCGGGCGTGATGACAAACCTGCTCGGCGTGCTGGCCATCGCACTGATCTGGCATCTGGATCACGCGCAATACGTGACACTGCTGCCCAAGTCCGTTACCACCGCCATTGCCCTGCCGCTCTCGGAAGCGCTGGGCGGCTACGCCTCCATCACCTCCGTCATGGTACTCATCACGGGCGTACTGGGCAACATGATCGCGCCCACGTTTCTCAAGCTGATACGCATCAAAAATCCGCTGGCGCAGGGTGTGGCCATCGGCACATCTTCGCACGCGCTGGGCACGGCCAAGGCGCTGGAGATGGGTGAGATCGAGGGGGCCATGAGCAGCCTGGCCATTGCTGTGACGGGCATCATGACGGTCATCGGCGCAAACATATTCGCCGGTCTAATCTAAGAATTCCTAAGGAAGGAAGCATGCACATGAAAACGGGTCTTGTCATGGAGGGCGGCGCAATGCGCGGCCTGTTCACCGCGGGCGTAACGGACGTACTGATGAAAAACGGCATACGCTTTGACGGCGCAGTCGGTGTCTCCGCGGGCGCGGCCTTCGGCGTCAACTACAAGTCCGGGCAGATCGGCCGCGTGCTGCGCTACAACACGCGCTTCTGCAACGACAAGCGCTACAGCGGCCTTGGCGTGCTGCTGAAAACGGGCAATGTATTCAGCAGCGAATTCTGTTACGGCGAGGTGCCGCTGGAACTGGACAGGTTTGACTTTGCGGCTTACAGGAACAACCCCATGGAGTTTGTCGTGGTCTGCACCGACGTCACCACGGGGCAGGCTGTCTACCACCGCTGGGACGGCTACGAGGATCACGGTTTTGACTGGATACGTGCCTCGGCCTCCATGCCGCTGGTGTCAAATATGGTCAGGATTGACGATCACCTCTATCTGGACGGTGGCATCGCCGATTCCATCCCCGTAAAGTTCTTCACCGCACGCGGCTACGGGCACTGCGTGGTGATTCTCACGCAGCCGCGCGGCTTCGTCAAACAGCCGAATAAAGCACTGCCGATGATTCGCCTCAAGTATCATCGCTATCCCGCACTGGTGAAGGCCGTGGAAAACCGGCACATCGTCTACAACGAAACACTAAAATACATCGAAGATCAGGAGCGTGCCGGAAACCTGCTGGTCATCCGCCCCGGGGAAGCGCTGCCCGTCTCCCGCGTGGAGCACGATCCCGCCAGACTGCGTGCCGCCTGGGGCGCCGGCCGGCGCATGGCCGAGGCGCGGCTGGAGGAAATCAAAGAATTCCTGGCAACTGAATAAGTATACAATCCCCTCGCATCTGATTAACACATGCACAGTTGAAGCGCTCCGATGGCTGCGCTATAATTGTGGATGCACGTTTCAAATCATGTATGAGGGGATTGGTTTTTTATTATGGAGCAGAGTGTTTCCGAAAACAAAATGGGCGTAATGCCGATCGGCAAACTGGTCGTGAGCATGTCGCTGCCCATCATCATCTCCATGCTGGTGCAGGCACTGTACAATATCGTCGACTCCGTGTTTGTGAGCATGATCTCGCAGGAGGCGCTCAATGCGGTATCGCTGGCCTTCCCTGCGCAGAACCTGATGATCGGCTTTGCCACGGGCAGCGCGGTCGGCGTCAATGCGCTGGTGTCGCGTGCGCTGGGTGCAAAGGACGGCGATCGCGCCAACCGTGTGGCGGCCAACGGCCTGTTTGTGGTGGCCTGCTGCTATGTGCTGTTTCTGCTCTTTGCCATCTTCGGTGCGCGTCCGTTCTTTGCCATGCAGACCACGAATGAGACCGTTATACGCTACGGTGTGGACTACCTGATGGTGGTCTGCGGACTGTCGTTCGGCATGTTCGGCCAGATCATGATGGAGCGCCTGCTCACCTCCACCGGCCGCACCATCTACACCATGATCTCCCAGCTCTCGGGCGCAATCTTCAACATCATATTTGACCCGGTGTTCATATTCGTATTCCACATGGGCGTGACGGGCGCTGCGCTGGCAACGGTGCTGGGCCAGATGGTCGGCTGCGTGATCGCTATCGTGTTCAACCGCCGCAAGAACCCGGAGCTGCAGCTTTCCCTGCGCGGCTTCCGCCCCGACGGCGGTATCGTGCGCGATATCTGCGCTATCGGCGTGCCGTCGATCACCATGGTGGCCGTCGGCTCGGTGATGACCTTCCTGTTTAACATCATACTCTACAACTACACCGCCGGCACGACCTACACGCAAAACGTCTTCGGCATCTACTTCAAGCTCAACAGCCTGATATTTATGCCGGTATTCGGCCTGAACAACGGTGTCGTGCCGATCATCGCCTACAACTACGGCGCACGCAACCGTGAACGCATGCTGGCCACGATCAAACTGGGCATCATGATCGCCGCCGCGCTGATGGCACTGGGCACGCTGATATTCATGCTCTTCCCCGAGGCACTGCTCTCCATATTCATCACCAATGCGAGTGCGGAGGAAATCGAAATACTCTACTCCATCGGCCGGCCCGCGCTGCGCATCATCGCCACCCACTTCATCAGCGCGGCCGTGAGCATATCCTTCAACTCGGTCTTCCAGGCGCTGGGCAAGGGCAGCTACGCCATGATCGTGTCGATCTGCCGCCAGCTGGTTGTGCTGCTGCCCGTGGCCTGGGTGCTGGCGATCGTCGGCCGCAACATCGGCAACGACAATCTGGTCTGGATCTCCTTCCCCGTGGCCGAGCTGGCTTCGCTGGTACTGGGCCTCTTCCTGTATCGCCGCATCAGGCGCAATGTCATATCCAAGGTGGATGCAACCGCTTAGTGGTCAGTGAAATTGTACGGATTAAGCTAAAACTGTGAGCTCTCACCATTCAACCAATCACCAGTCACTAGTCACACTGATTCCGACTTTCCGTGAATAAGCTGCAAATCGGAGGAAACAAGGACATGAATCAATCCGGAAAGGGTCGCCGGCAATATTTTCTGCAGGGCATGAAGGCCGGCGTGCCCATAGGGCTTGGGTATCTGGCCGTCGCCTTCACGCTGGGCATTGCGGCAAGAAATGCGGGCTTGAATGCCTTTCAGGCAACGCTGACCAGCTTTCTGATCAACGCCTCGGCGGGCGAGTTTGTGGGCTTTTCGCTGATTCAGGCGGGCGCGGGCTATC
>CAVINP010000080.1:0-9328 GCA_963643985.1 bacterium | reverse complement strand
GAACCCCTCCGGCTGCTGCGGCAGCCACCTCCCCTTGCAGGGGCGGCATGAGCTTAAGCGCGTTTTTATATCCTATTTGACATAAAAATGTCGACAGCTTCCGAAGAAGTTGTCGACATATCGTATGCCTTCCTTATTTCTTTCCCGCCTGACGCAGTGCGTTTCCGGGGTTCTTGGCCTTCATGGCACGCAGGCCGTGCAGCACCAGCGACAGCGCGATAACGCCGTAGGAGATAAACACTCGGAAGTACTCGCCGATACCGGCATCGCCGAAGAGCGTATTGCCCGCGGCCGGTGCCACGATAAAGAGCGTATGGAAAAGGATGCAGCCCAGTATCGCCTGCGCGTTCGTGGCGCGGACGATGGATGCACCGCCGACCAGTATGGCAGCGCCCGCGTACAGACCGACCTGCTCATGTGCGCCGTAGGTCTGGAAGAGGCCGAAATTCTGCACGAAGATCAGCTGGCCCCAAGCAGCAAGCACGGTCGATATCATGATGGCGATCACACGTACGCGATCCACATTGATACCCGATGCATTTGCGACAACCATGTTCTGGCCGACGGCACGGAACTGCTGGCCGAGACGGGTGCGCATGATGGCCACATTGAACAGGCAGAGCAGGGCAATGACAATCAGCGTCACCATCGGCACGCGCACGGTCGCAAAGATCGCCTTAATCGCAGGAATCTGATACAGTGCCACAACGGCGACGATACCGATCAGCCACGCCAGCGTGCGCTTGGACTTACTCTTTTTCTTGAGTATCAGACTCAATGCGCAGATCACCGCGGCGACACCTGCACAAATATAGAGTGCATTGCCGAAGTCCAGGCGCCAGATGCCGTCCAGTGCGGACTTGATGCCCTTGAGTTCAATCGTGTTGGCCACGCCCGTCGAGCCCTTGATGACCAATCCGTCCGTCTTGAGCGGAATCAGGTTGCCGAATATGAACAGGAAGAGCAGCTGATACAGGCCGTTGGCAAAATAGCCCAGAATCATGCCGCCGATCATTTCCTGACCCTTCATCTTGTTAAGCAGCTTGCCGATCAAAAAACCAAAGAGTGCTGCCAGCGGCATGCTCATCAATGCGGCGATCAGGAAACCACCCAAACCCTGCATCTGCCATTCGGTGACCCAGAGGGCCGCGATCTGCGCCGCCATGGCACCGATGGTGATGGCGAAGTTGATACCCATGCCGGCCACGATCGGTATGATCAGCGCCAGCACGATGAAGGCATTGCGCGTCAGGCGACCCGAAAGTTCGAGCGCCACATAGGACAGGGACTGCCCGGAATAGAGAATTGAGAGTATGCACAGCACGACAAACAGTATCGTGACGGCATTGTCCCGCAGTACAGAACGAAGATCCTTACGCACGAGACTCACCTCCAGACTTGGTCAGCGCATAGAGGATGATGCCGTTGGAAATCAGTATGCGCATCGTTTCGGAAATCGTGGACTGCGGTACCAGCGCGTTGGCCACGGGCATGCCCAGCGTCAATACGCCCTGGAACAGGAAGGTACCGATCAGCACGTGGCTGATTTTGCAGCGGCTCGTGCTTGCGCCGCCGATCAGTATGGCAGATGCTGCCACAAAGCCCATCTGACGCGGTGCGGTGTAGAGCTGCATAAAGCCGTAGCTTTGGGAATAGACCAGTATGCCGACTGCGCCCAGCATGGTGGACAGCATGGTGCCAATGATGCGCATCCTGTTGACGCTCGTGCCGGTGGCTTCCGCAAAGCGCTGGTTGCAGCCGACGGCCCGCATGGCCACGCCGGTCTTGGAGCGCATGAACAGCCACATCAGGAAGCAGCACAGCAGCATAAACAGCAACAGACCCGTCGGGATTTCCAGCGAACCGATCTTGAACGCCAGGAAATCATCGAGTATATGACTGAAGCTGGACTTCATCGAAATGGTGTTGCGCAGACCCGTGCCGAGCGGCCATCTCAGTTCCAGAGACTTAAACGGCAGCAGCAGCCAGGCAATGCACATCAGAGAAACAATCGAGAAGCCCACATAGGTGGTGACTGACATCTCGCTGCCCTTGAGGCGATTGAGCATGATGCCGTAGAGCCAGCCGCACACGGCAGCAATCACAATGCCGACTGCGCAGGCAAACAGGAAACCCCACCAGCCGCTGATCTTGTATTCGATCGCCATCAGGCCGCCGATCAGACCGCCGACGATGCCGATGGGCAGGCCCAGGTTCAGGCCGATGCCGCTCTGAATGCCCGGCACCATCGCCAAAACCAATATGGAGTTCATGCCCATGCGCACCAGTGTATTGCTCATCAGACCCGTCAGAGACAGATCGCAGAGCAGCGCCACCACGCAGAGCAGTATGAAGAACATGCCGATAATCATGCGCGGCACGCCCAACGCTTTAACGATTGAACGATAGAAGGCTATGACCAGTGCCAGGAATACAAGCCCTATGCCGATGTAGATCAGGTCATCGCCATAGCGTGCAATCCTTGCAGATGTCTTGTCGCTCACGCCGGCCAAACCGCCCGCCTGTGCATAGCGATCAAATCGGGATGCATAGTCATCATCGGGCTGCGCCACGATATCATAGATTGTAGACTGAAGCGTGGTCAGCGCTTCCTGATCGAGTGCACTGTAGAGACCTGTGAGCGCCTCTCCCACAGGAATGTACTTTTCATCAGCAACAGCCATCAGGCTTTCCATTTCAGCCGTAGCAACGAAGCCGGACATGTCGACGGTCTCTTCTTCTTCCGTCAGTGCCGCCTCGAGGTCAGCCTCACTCATGGCATCCGCCTCGGTCTCGACTTCCTCTTCGATGACGTTGCCTTCCGCTTGCATCTCGGCAACATAGGCTGCCTGTGCGGAGGCTTCCTCTGCATAATAGGCATCCAGCGCCGCTTCAAGATCCGTCAGCGCCGTATCGACAGCCGTCGTATCCGCAGTGGCGAAATCGATCATGCTGGCGCTGGAATTGGCACGTGCGTCCTCCTCGGCCTTGGACACTGCATTGCGGATTTCGGACATGCTGCCGCCGGCGGCTTTGGCTTCTTCACGCGCTGCCTCCTTGGCAATGTTGACATAGGACTCAATCGCCCCCTCGCCCGTAGCCAGCAGCACCGCACGCGTGCGCATATCTCTCAGATACGTCTGACCTTTTTCGCCAGAGCGCATATTCATGCCGATGAAGCCCGTGACGGCACACGCCACAGCCAGCAGCAGGACAAGCGCCGATACGATTATTTTCGCAGCGTTTTTACGCATTTGCTGCAGCCTCCTTTCTTTCGGGTTTAATGCCGGACATGGCCAGGCCATAGCTTGCATCGCTGTCGTTCGGTCCGAGCACATCCACAACCTTGCCTTCGGAAACAATGGCGATGCGGCCGCAGATCGAGCGCAGTTCCATCAGCTCCGAAGAGACCATGATGATCGTCATTCCCTGTTCGCGGTTGAGGCGCACCAGTGTCTCCAGAACCAGTTTCTTGGCGCCGATGTCGATGCCGCGCGTCGGTTCGGACACAAAGAGGCACTTGGGGCCCATCAGCAAGGCGCGTGCGATGCACACCTTTTGCTGATTGCCACCGGAGAGCGTGCCCACCGGCTGAAGAGCAGAGGTACAGCGAATGTCCAATTCCTTGATCATCTCGTTCGCCTTGGCACGAATCGCACGCGAATCGCGCTGGGTAAAGAGACCGAAGCGTTTGAGATATTCGCCCTTGATCTGCATGGCATTGTATACCATGTTATCCTCTATGGACTGGTCCAGCAGCAGGCCCACGCGGCGGCGATTCTCGGAGACCATCGCCATACCGCTCTGCAGTGAGCGGCGCGGGTTGCCCAGCTCATGTTTTTCACCGAAGAACTTCACCTCGCCGCTCGCCGGGTACAGACCCAGTATGCCGTTGGGAATACCGATCTTACCCTGACCCGCCAGGCCGCCGATGCCGAAAATTTCGCCCTCGTAGACGGTAAAGTCCACACCCTTGGCCTCCTCACCGGGCATATCCACGCAAAGGTCATGCACCTCAAGTGCAATCCTATCGGAGTGAGGTTTTGCCTCGGTGATACTGTCAATTGTCTCACCCTTGCGGCCGACCATCAGTTCCGCCAATTCCAGTGTATTGGTGTCCTGCTTGTTGCGCCGTGCGACCAGCTTGCCGTCACGCAGAATCGTGATGGAGTCTGCCGCTTCGATAACCTCGTCCAAGCGGTGCGTTATAAATATAATAGCTATGCCACTTGCGGCGATCTGCTTCATCACGCGGATGAGCTGATCGGCCTCAGATTCGGTGAGCACCGCCGTGGGCTCATCAAATACCAGCAGCTTAATGCCTTTTTTGTCAATTTCACGTGCGATTTCCACGAACTGCATATAGCCGACAGGCATTCCCTGCACAAGCGTATACTCATCTATGCTCATGCCCACGCTGTCCAGTGCGGCACGTGCATCCCCGGCCATCGCCTTCATGTCCAGCGTCTCCAAATCCTTGCCGAAGATGCGACTGACAAGGTTGGGCGTAGTGATTTCGCGGTTCAGTTTGATATTTTCGGTAACGGTAAAGCCCGGCAGCAGCATGAACTCCTGATGCACCATGCCGATACCCTTCTCCATGGCATCATGCGGTGAATGGATTGTGGTCTCTGCACCGTCGACCAGAACGCGGCCTTTGAAGCCACCCGTGGTATGAATGACCGGCATCCCGAAGAGTACATTCATCAGCGTACTCTTGCCGGCGCCGTTTTCGCCCAGCAACGCATGGATTTCGCCCGGGCGCACAGACAGCGAAACATCGTCCAAAACGGTGTTTTCGCCGTATTGTTTCGTGATATGTTCCATTTGAAGCACGTATTCTGCGCTCAAATCTCTTACCTCCTCGTGCATAGGGGACATCCTTCCCCCATTTATTTTGTCCCCCATGTCGTGATTACGGCACGCACACCGTACAGAGGCAATGCCGTCAAATTACGGAAAGAGGCTCGCCCGCTAGGGGCGAGCCGAATTTGGATTTTTATCCGATATTAAAGGTAGTCTGCGAAGTCAACGGGGGCGAGCAGGACGGTGTAGTAGTTGTTCAGAGTCACGCCCTCGGCATTGGTGTACTCGGCAATCTGAGCGCCGGGAACCTTCTCCTCGAACATTTCCTTGAGCGTCGCCGCATCGTTGCGCTCGGTGATCTCGCCGTTGATGTAGCCCAGTGCATACTCAACGCCGATCTCGATGATGGTCATGGCAACGGGGTGTGCCCACGTGGAGAAGCGGCCAACGGCATCATGCTCCTGCAGGGCTACAGCGATTTCATGCAGTGCAGCTTCGTCATCGCCGCCGGCTTCAAGCTCCAGACCCAGCGTGGCGGGGAAGCCATGATAGGGGGACGGGCAGCAGGGAGACGGATAGTAGGCATTCGGCTCATCGAGCACGGCCTGCTGCAGAGACGGCTGCATGCCGCAGTTGGTGGTGAAGAAGGCGACCTTCTTGCCGGCATAGGTTTCCAGCTGGCGCGGCACATCCTCAAGGATGAACTGCTGGGAAGCGGACAGGCCTGCTTCGGCGGTCGGGTCGGGCGCGGTCACGTCAACCAGCTCGATGCCCAGCGCGTCTGCATTTTCCTGCAGCAGGTTATGACGGCCGACGATCAGCTCCATGGCCATGTGGCGCGGGAAGGAGTAGTGGATCAGCACGTCGATGCCCCACTTTTCGCAGGTCTCCATGATGGTATCGCCCTGGCCGATTTCATCGGCATACAGGACGATGTCAGATGCCTCGGCGATGACGGCAGGATCTTCCTGAGGCGTACCGGCGATGAACAGGATGTCATCACGGCCGAGCTCTTCGCGGATCTTCTGGAAGCCGGCGGTAGCGCCCGGAACGGCCTGGCACATCACGATCGCCTTGACGTCGGGGTCGGAAGCGAAGGCAACGAGCTTGGAAATGGTGGTCTCCATTTCGGAAGTAAAGTTGTCAGGATAAGTGTCGGTGATGATGTGCTCTGCGCCGTAGGTGGCGACGGCCTTCTCAGCAGCGCGGAATTCTTCTTCGCCCTGAGATACGGTGCCGGTCAGGATCGCGATCTTCCAGTTGGATTCCTCTGCGGAAGCGATGGAAGCGAGCGATACAACCATCAGCACGGCCAGAAGCAGGCATACGAGTTTCTTCATTCAGGTTCCCTCCTAATTTTTTTCTCCCATATTTCTAAACGCCGAATCCGGCGTTTGGGGATCATAAGGTCCATCGTGTTACGTATATATCCTATTATATAACATATTGCAGGGTTTTGCAAGTTCCTAATGCCGAAAATTCATCTTTTTCAGGTATGTTTTTTTACGGTTCGGACTGTAATATTCGTTTTTATGCGATCCGGACTGCGGACGATTGAAAAAACGGTCCGGTCGCGCTATAATGATTCAAAACACAAAAGCGAGGAAAAGACATATGTTCGTTTCGGATGCCCACTGCGATACGCTCTATGAGATCGCTATTCAGAACACACCTGCTGCGGCCTGCTGCGTCACCGTTGACAGACTGCGCTCGGGAGGCGTCGGCGTGCAGACTTTTGCCGCCTACACCTCCATGAAGCGCCCCGACCCGTGGCAGGACGGTCTGCTGATGAAGGAAGCCTACAAAAAGCTGCCCATTGTGCATCTGGACGGGAAACTGCCCGAGCTGCCGCCCGAGGATGTCTGCGGCGTGCTCTCCGTGGAGGGCGGTGAAATGTTCGGCGGCAGCATCGACAAGCTCTGCGCATTTGACGACGATGTGCACATCCGTCTGATCGCGCTGACCTGGAACTTTGAAAACGAGATCGGCACGGCCGCCGCCGTCAACGACGACGCGCCGCTCAAGCCCTTCGGAAGGGATCTGCTGCGCGAAATGGATGCACGCGGCATCTCGGCCGACGTTTCGCATCTGAATATTGCCGGATTTTGGGACGTGATCGAGCATGCCGAGGTGCCGCCGGTGGCGTCGCACTCCAATCCGCGCCGACTCTGCGACGTGAAGCGCAACCTCAACCGTGACCAGATACGGGCGCTGATTGACCGGAACGGCTTCATCGGCATAAACTTCTATTCGGATTTTTTGAGCACGGATCGCCTTGCAACGATCGGGGACGTCGCCAACTGCATCGACGAAATCTGCCGGATGGGCGGCGAGAAAAACGTGGGCTTCGGTTCGGACTTTGACGGCATCGAATCCTGGCCGGAGGGGCTGGGCAATCCGTCCGACTTTCCGCGCCTGCTGGACGTGCTGCGCGGACGCGGCTACGACGAGGCTGCCATTGCCGACATTGCCGGTCTGAACTACTGGAACCTGCTCAGGCGTGCCCAGTCGCATGTTAATAAGTAAAAACAATTCGAGGCGTTCAGGCTCTGCAAAAATAACGAAGTGTTTTTGATCTTTTCGCAGGAATTTGCGCACCGCATGTAGAAAGGGATAATCTGCATTTTCTGATAATGATTTTGCGGTTTTGAGATAATAACGTTTGGAGGGATGAAGACGTGAAGAATATGAAGCGAGTGGTTCTGATCGTGCTGGACGGTGTGGGCGCCGGCTATCAGCATGACGCTCAGAAATACGGCGATGTCGGTGCGGACACGCTCGGCCACGTGATCGCGCAGGAGCATCCGGATATCCCCAACCTGACTGAGCTGGGTCTGCTCAAGACCGTGGACATGCATCCGCTGGGCGAGGATGAACCCATCGGCTGCTACGGCACGATGGAAGAGGCGGCCGCGGGCAAGGACACCACCACCGGTCACTGGGAAATCGCCGGCCTTACGCTCAAGAAGCCCTTCCCCACCTATCCCAACGGCTTTCCCAAGGAGGTCATCGATGCCTTCGAGGAAGAGACCGGCATGGGTACTCTGGGCAACAAACCCGCTTCCGGCACGGCGATCATTGAGGAACTGGGTGCGGAACACATCCGCACCGGCAAGCTGATCGTCTACACCTCGGCCGACAGCGTCTTTCAGATCGCGGCGCACGAGGCCATCGTTCCCGTGAGCGAGCTGCACCACATCTGCCGCACTGCACGCAGGCTGCTGCGCGGTGAGCACAACGTCGGCAGAGTGATCGCGCGTCCCTTCATCGGTAATCCCGGTTCGTTCGTGCGCACGGCCAACCGCCGCGACTTCTCCGTCGATCCCACCGGGCGGACAATGCTGGACGTGATCAGGGGAAACGGCATGGACGTGCTGGGCGTTGGCAAGATTGAGGACATCTTCAATCACCGCGGTCTGACGCAGTCCAACCATGCTGCGGGCAATCAGGCCTGCACGGACGCGATCATCGAGTACATGAAGAAGGACAACTGGCGCGGTCTGCTCTTTGCCAATCTGGTGGACACGGACATGCTCTACGGCCACCGCAACAACGTCAAGGGCTTTGCGCACTGCCTGGAAGAGTTTGACAAGCGTCTGCCGGAGATACTCAAGCTCCTGGGCGATGACGGCATGCTGATCATCACGGCCGATCACGGCTGCGACCCGGCCTTCCCCAGCACCGACCACACGCGCGAGCGCGTGCCGCTGCTCGTCTGGGGTCTGGGTCTGGAAGAGAGCGTCAACCTGGGACATCGCAAGACGTTTGCAGACGTCTCCGCAACGGTGCTCGAGGCGCTGGGTTGCAAGGAAAAGCTGGACGGAACGTCTTTTTTGGACGATGTGCTGCTTAAAGACGAATAAGTTCGGACTTTTAACCAAATCAGTACTTGTTATTCAATCGTTGATAGGATAAAATGATACCGTAAGTTAGGGCAATCTGGTTTGGAACCGTGCCCCAAAACAATAGGAGGTTATTACCATGGCTGTTAAAGTTGCTATTAATGGTTTCGGCCGCATCGGTCGTCTTGCTTTCCGTCAGATGTTCGGCGCTGAGGGCTACGAAGTCGTCGCCATCAACGACCTGACTTCCCCCAAGATGCTGGCTCACCTGCTGAAGTATGACTCCACCCAGGGCAGCTATGCTCGCAATCACGAAGTCTCCTCCACCGAGGATTCCATCATCGTCGACGGCAAGGAAATCAAGATCTATGCCGAGAAGAACGCTGCAGATTGCCCCTGGGGCGCTCTGAAGGTTGACGTCGTGCTCGAGTGCACCGGCTTCTACACCAGCAAGGCCAAGTCTCAGGCTCACATCGATGCAGGCGCCCGCAAGGTCGTTATCTCCGCTCCCGCCGGCAACGATCTGCCCACCATCGTTTACAACGTAAACCACAAGACCCTGAAGGCCGAAGATACCATCATCTCCGCCGCTTCCTGCACCACCAACTGCCTGGCTCCCATGGCCAAGGCTCTGAATGACCTGGCTCCCATCGAGTCCGGCATCATGTGCACCATCCATG
>CAVINP010000079.1:0-9381 GCA_963643985.1 bacterium | reverse complement strand
GCCGTGCGGCCGAGCCTCTTTGTTTTTACCGCGGAAAGATGGGAGAAATTGCGTTTCGTTGAACTTCTGACGCACTCCTCCCACCGCGCTTACGCACCCAAGACCCACTTCGCGGGGTTTGGGCAGCGCCGTGCCGACAGCTTTGCTGCGCACGGGCTAGTTGCGCCTGCAACACATCGCAGTGGCGCGACTGCTATGGGCCAGACTGCCGACGGCTCAATCAAAGATTGAAGCGCGGCACCGCAGCGAATGAGGACGTGTCAGCAACTTATCCACCGAGGAATCGTGAGGAACCTCTTTTCCCGGGGACAACTCCCCCGGCACAAAAAGAAATGAATCAGTCAGATTCAACCCGATAGAAGTAAACCACTTTATCCGTTCCGATTTTTTTCGGCAGGTTGGATTTTATCCTGATCGCATCGAAGACCTTTCCGTGAATACGCTTCGTACTCGAGAGAGATAATTTTTCGAATCGTTCGCCCACTTTGCCGGAGGCACTCGGATCGAAGTGCACTCGGTAATCGTAGCACGTCAGGTAAAGCCAGACATATGAGCCGGACGTAGTCTCGCAACGGCACACAAAATGAGTGTAATAGCTGCTGTTATCGTCACGAATGCCGTGGTATGGTTGAATGGATACGATATCTGCATACATTTTCGTTCCGACAGGGAATAAAATGGATTGCCTGACGGCTCTTTCGGTCGGCTTGGCAGTCGAGTATGTTGTCTGGGATACCGTTACACTGTTTCCGGTTGAAGCAGGATTCGATTTACTGTCATTTGATACACAACTTAATATGATACCCAAGATAACAACGCAAAAAAGGATGATCAGAAACTTCAGGCAACCTTTTTCCCCTGCCTCAGCATCTTCCTCATTCTTTTTCATCTGCCGTACAGCTCGTGCTTTTTTGACCCATTCGTTCATCAGGTTTGCATAAAGCTCATTCAAAGCTTTCTTGATTGAGGGTATGTCGGAGAATTCCTCCAAAAGTGCTTCCGTTATATTTAGAGAAGCACTCAACTGGTGTTGGGTATTATGCAACTCAGCTGCAATGTTGAGAGCTGTATTGTACAGCTGAATCCTCAAATTCAGACATATGCCTGCGCTGATTTCTGCGTTCTTGAGACTGCCGTTGAAAGCTTTAAGATGACTGATAAAGTCATTTACCTCTGAATCCGAATGATGTATTTTCAGCTGCTCGGCTTCCTGTCTCAGATTTTCCAGAGTATCAAGGTAAACCTTAGATTCGTTGGCTCTTGCTTCCTGCTCCCGCTTCTTTTGTTCCTCTGCCTTCTTGCGGTCGGCTTCCTCTTTCTTTTTCTTCTCTTCGGTCTCCCTTGCAAGCTGCTGTCTGCGTGCTATTTCGCTTGTCAGGGCGTCGTGATCCCCGACCAAGGCATTCTTGAGCATCGGCACATCGGAGAAAGCCTCTTGAAGTGCCCTGATGATCCTCAGTGCATCGCGCAGCTGCCCCTGACTGTTGTACAGTTTGCCGACGACATCTCTGGACATCGTGCAAACCTGTGTGCGCAGCTTGAGACATGTATCTTCATCGATTTCCGAGTTCTTTGCTTTTTTGTTGAAAGATATGACATGGGCAATGAAATCATCGACCGTTGATTTGCAATAGTACATCATAAATCGGTCGGCTTCGTTGCCCAGTTCCTTTATCTCGGCAAGAAGCTCCTGCATGTCCCGCTCTTTGAGCAGCTTATTAAGCAGGCCGATATCCTTTTTGAGCTGCTCGTCAAATTCACCCGAATCAAAGAATAGCATGTGCATCGCAAGGGTTATTCGCCTTGCTTCCCCGGTAAGCCCGTTCTCGTTGTGAAGCGAGACCGCCATCATGCGCAGCTCTTTCCCCAAAGACAGGGCAGCCTGATTGCTCATGCCATCCGTCCTCAATTTAAGCTGTACGGGCAGGAAAAGATTGCCCCAAACCAATATCATCGATACAAGGTTAAGGGCTTTGGTTTCAAGACCTCCTGAGGAGGAAGCATGCATATCCTCCAGCATCTGATGAATATTGTTTACGGCTTCCTCGATCTTCCCCTGCATGTGCAGTTCGTACCAATCGATGATATCGTGGATGACCGTGCAGCCCTCGCCGCGCCTGTTGCTGTACGTGCGGGCCAGACCCGTTGCAACCTTTATAATGTCACTGTCCCCGAGCGCGGTCAGCCTGTCGGATATCGTTCGGCGAATATCCTCGCGCTTCTTGCCGAGGGCCTGCGACACAGCAGATAGCTGAACCTCGGACAGCTTTGCCTCGGCGTGGGCGGTGTTGATCAGTGCGGCCACGTCGCGGGCGTTCACCGTCTCATAGCATGCATCGATGGTGCTGATTTCATCCTCAAGAGTTCTGCCCTTGCCGAAATTATGCAGAAGCGCATTCAGGCGTGACAGTCCGCGCAGTCCGGCTGCGTCTATGGCAGAACCGTTCCCGACGGCCGATCTGACGGTCTCCTCCTGCGCCCTGCTCAGATCCAAAAACCAGTCCAGCTCCGCGGACAGGCGCTTGCCCGGGTTCAGCAGCGTGTTCCCGGCTTCCTCGCACAGCTGCGGGTCGCCCAGAAAGGCCGCGTCCTCGGCTGCCTCAAGAATTTCGCGCCGGGTCGCCCTGCAGCTCACGTTCAGCAGGTAAAACGGGGATCGCTTCAGTTGCACGTTGATACATCCTTTCAGAGTTATCCCTTGATGATGTTGGTGAGGTTTTTCATGTCAGTCACGGATTCGGTGTGGATCTGAATGTCGAAGAGGCCGCCGATGACGCGCTTGAGCTCTTCAATGTCGCCCTGCGCAAGTGCCCGATCGCCGATCTGCTTGAGGCGCGCAAATTCCCTGCGGTCCGTGTAGCCGTCCGGGGAGGCGGTCATGTTGCGGTAGAGCGCGATGTTGAACCAGTCCAGACGCACCAGCGTACTCAGCTGTTTGGAATGCATGGCGGAAAGCACGCTGTCAAACTCCGGATCGTCGCGCTCCAGAGCACGTTGGGCCGTGCGCGTCAGCGTTTCAAAGCTGCGGATCTCATCCTCTGTGGCGTAGGGCTTGACGAGGGTTTCATAGGAATTGACGCAATCGTCCAGCTCCAGCTTGCGGCACTGCGTCAGATGTGCCTCGCGCACGCTGCTGAGCAGCTGTCTGCTCTCCTGAAGTTCGCTCTCGGCCTGACGGAGATCCTCTTCGTCGACGGCAACCGCATCCTGAAGTTTGGCCGCCTGATCTGCCTTTTTGCGTGCCGAGTCCAGCCGCGGGTCGTCTATATGCTCGGCCATATCATCGATGCGCTCGAGCATGCGCTGACCCTCGCCCGAAAGATATCCCTCGCCCCGCAAATCCTTCTGCCCGTCCTGACGGCAGTAGAAATTATGTTTCGTGAAGCTTGCGCCGAGGCTCGGGACGGATATGGTGATGTTAAGTGTGCCGGCGTCCGACATCTCATATTCGCATTCTATGTCCGTGCCGACCGTGATACCTGCCCCTTCCAGATCCCCGGCACTGATCGACATGGTGCCTATATAGCGGTTGTCCTCTATCGGCGAGGGTATTTCGCCCTCCCAGAGATTGAAGATGAGCCTGTTGCCTGAACGGGGCCGTATGGTCTGGCCGGCCTTCACCCTGACGATGCCCTTCCTGGGCAGGTCATCACCCTTGCTGACCAGCGTCTCCAGCGTGCGCGGACCGTCCAGCTTTTCGAGCACCTCGAGACTGACCGTATTGGAGGCGGGTATGGCGCCGACTGCGGCCAGCGTTTTGGTCACGACGATCTGCTTGGCGGCAGAGGGCTGTTCGCGCCCGTATGCGTCATAGATCCTGACCGAGAAGCGGTTATCGCCGCGCTGCTCCAGCGGCAGTTCGGCGGTAAGGCGATCCTTCAGAGCGGATCGGCCGGAGGTCCAGCCCGTGTCGAGGCTCGTGAACTCTATCGTCCAGCCGTTGCAGCTGCCATTGGTCGTGCACAGAACCCTGGCACGATCACCGGGCGTGCGGGCATCGTATTTCAGTGCCAGACCGATGTCGGTCTGCACCATCTCTTTGCTTGCCTTGCGCTCATGCCTGCCGCTCGACCAGTCGATCGATTCGGCGTATATGCTCGCGCCCTCCGCGACGGCCGTCATCGGGTTGACATCCGTGTCGACGGCAATGGCCAGCTCGCCTGCGACCCTGTCGCGCAACGGCTTGTAGTTCGTCGGGCCGCCGACAAATACGATGCGCTCGATGTCGTGTGCGGACAGGTTTGCCTCTGCCAGCGTCATGCGCGTAGCCTCGATCGTCTTGTCGATGAGCTCCGCCATGATATCGTCCAGCATGCCGCGCGTGAGTTCGATGTCCAGATACATCTCCTCATCGTCTTCGTCCGTGACGTTCACCTGATCCTCGCTCAGCGCGATCGTGGCCGACTCCGTAGCCGACAGCTCGATCTTGGCCTGCTCGACGGCCCACTGTGCAATGCGGCAGAACTTCCGGTAGCGCTTGTTCACCATGAAGTCGTCCGGCAGTTCAAAGTGCTGTGTCAGCCAGGGGCGCACGATGCGGCTGAATATCATGCGGTCGATGTCGCGGCCGCCACACATCTCGATGCCACCGTGGGAGAGCAGGTTGACACGGCCGCCGATGTTCTCCGCAACGGAGATGTCAAACGTGCCGCCGCCCAGGTCGTACACCAGGAACAGGCCCTCGACCCTGCTCACACGCATGACGCTCATGATGGCGGCCACCGGCTCCTGCATCAGCGCGACCTGCTCGATGCCGGCCATCTTCGCCGCGTCGAGCGTGGCGTTTTTCTTCATCTGGTTGAAGGCTGCGGGCACGGTGATCACGACCGCCGTCTCGGGATCCCTGCGGATTTCCTCCGGCAGGTAGCCGTAGAGCAGCTTGAGTATCTCCGCACTGCATTCTTCGGGCGTCATTTCGATACCCGCGTTCTCAAAGCGCATCCTGTTGTTTGTGCCCATGAAGCGCTTGAACAGCGTGGCGGAATTGTTCGGATTGTTCTGGGCCTGATTGTAGGCCTTGCTGCCGTAATAGCGATTGCCGCGGCGGTCGATGTATATGGCCGAGGGCGTCACGTCGTTCTGTTCCGGACTCTTCCAGATGCGCACGTTTTTGCCGTCGTAGCTGCAGATGGCGCTGTTCGTGGTGCCGAGATCGATGCCGATGTAGTGCTTCATGCTTCTGTCCTCCCAAGCTCAACCGTTCCCGTTTTGCAGATTTCGCCGCCGCACATGATCAGCGGCTCCGTCATTTTCGTGATAACAAGCGTTTCCTCCGGCTCAAAATCGTCAAGATTGACGGGCATTACCGCCATGCCGGGATCGTAGATTTTGCCCGTAAGATCGACAAGCTGCATATCCGCGCCGTCCATCGCCCGCACAACCCGCTTGCTGAACCAGTCGATGCGGCTGCGGTACCTGCCCGCGTCCACTTCGTCCAGTTTGCCCAGCATGCGGTCCAGCACGCCCTGCAGGCGGTAGAATTCCGAGGCGATCGATGCCAGCGCATCTCTCATGTTTTCGTATTCGTTCATGTTGTGTATCACCCGATATCGGGCCGCAGCCCGTAATAATGGCATAACATCATTATACCACAGCTGCGCCCATTTGTCACATATTTTCTTAATTTTAGAAGAAACAGATAAGCTCTTCGTACATCGCTCCTGATTTTCGGACATGATGACGCGATTATGCCTTGCAAGTTTTGAAGAAATCATATATTATATAGTGTAGAGAAGTATTCTGTGGAAGGAATGATGCACGGGATATGCAGAAGGGCACGACATTCAACATGACAAGCGGCAGCGTTCGGCGCGGGTTGATCACCTATGCCATGCCGATACTGCTCAGCCAGCTGTTTCAGCAGCTCTACAATGCGGCGGACTCGCTGATCGTTGGCAATCTTCTGGGCAAGCAGGCCCTGGCTGCGGTAAGTTCGTCCACCTCCCTGCTGAACCTGCTGACCTGCCTGATGATCGGCATATCGCTGGGCGCGGGCGTGGTCATATCCCGCTATTTCGGCGCGGAGGAATACGATACGCTCGCGGACGTGATCCACACCACCGTGGCCTTCGGGCTTGTCGCAGGGCTGATCATGACGGTGGTCGGATCTCTTCTGGCCCCCGTGCTGCTGGAGTGGATGGACACCGCACCGGACGTCCTGGACAACTCCGTGGCGTATTTCCGATCCTACTTCTACGGTTCGATCGCGGTCATGCTCTACAACGTATTCACCGGCATCATGAACGCGCTGGGCGACAGCCGCCGTCCGCTGTACTACTTGATGCTCTCCTCTGCGCTGAATGTCGGGCTGGATCTGCTCTTCATTGGCGTGTTCCGCTACGGCGTGGGCTCCGCAGCGGTGGCGACCGTCATTTCGCAGGCGGTCAGTGCGCTGCTGTGCTACCTGCACCTGCGCAAGCCCGGCACCTTCTATCAGGTGCAGCTCAAAAAAGTGCGCTTTCATCCGCGACTGATCAAAGAGGTCATCCGCATGGGGCTGCCCACGGGCGTGCAGAACTCGGTGATCGCCTTTGCAAATGTGCTGGTACAGAGCAATATCAACTCCTTCGGCTCGGACGCCATGGCAGCCTGCGGTACCTATTCCAAACTGCAGGGCTTTGCGTTCATGCCGATCACGAGCTTTGCCATGGCGCTGACCACCTTCGTCAGCCAGAACCTGGGCGCACACGAGTACGAGCGCGCCAAGCGCGGCGCACGCTTCGGCATACTCACATCGATCACGATGGCAGAGCTCATCGGCATCATACTGGCGCTGTTCGCCCCCGTGTTCGTGCGGGCGTTCAACTCCGACCCGACCGTGGTGGCCATTGCGACGCAGCAGGCGCGGATCGAGAGCCTGTTTTTCTTCCTGCTCTCCTTCTCGCATGCCGTGGCGGGCATCTGCCGCGGCGCGGGGCGGGCGACCGTGCCGATGATGGTCATGCTGATGATCTGGTGCGTGTTCCGCATCATATTCATCACGGTCACCATGAGCTACGTGCGCGACATACGCGTGCTGTTCTGGGCCTACCCGCTGACCTGGCTGATCTCCTCGGCGCTCTTTCTGGTCTACCTGCTCAAGTCGGACTGGGTGCACGGCTTTGAGAACAACGTCGGCCGTCGCATCCACTTCCACTTTCATTGATAATGTTGGGAGGCTGATAGCATGGAACTGAATCCGGCCATGCGCTATCGCCCGGGCGCGGGCGGGGATATGCTCTCCGTGCTGGGCTACGGCTGCATGCGCTTTACCCGCAAGGGCGCGGGCATCGACATCGAGAAGGCGACAGAGGAGCTGCGCTGCGCGATCGGGGGCGGCGTGAACTATCTGGACACGGCCTACATCTATCCCGGCAGCGAGGCCGCTGTGGGCCGGATACTGCAGAGCACCGGTCTGCGCGATAAGGTCTACATCGCCACGAAACTGCCGCAGTACCTGATCAAGTCCCGCGCGGGCATCGAAAAGATCTTTCGCGAGGAACTGTCGCGCCTGCGCACCGATCACATCGACTACTACCTGATGCACATGATCACGGACGTGGGCTCCTGGCACAAGCTGGAGGCGCTGGGCATACGCGAGTGGATCGCGGAGAAGAAAAAGAGCGGCGAGATACGCCACATCGGCTTTTCCTTCCACGGCAGCACGGACATCTTTCTGGAGGTGCTCTCCGCCTATGACTGGGACTTCTGCCAGATCCAGTACAACTACATGGACGAGCACAGTCAGGCCGGGCGGCGCGGTCTGGAGGCGGCCCGGGCGAAGGGCGTGCCGGTGATCATCATGGAACCGCTGCGCGGCGGACGGCTGGTGAACCTGCTGCCCAAGGCGGCGCGGGAGCGCATTGCGCAAAACGGGCGCGGCTACAGTGCGGCGCAGTGGGCGCTGAACTGGCTGTGGGATCAGGCGGGCGTCACCTGCGTGCTCTCGGGCATGAACAGCGTGGAAATGGTGCGCGAGAACCTGAAGTCGGCATCCCTGGCCGAAGTCGGCATGCTGACGCAGGCGGATCACAAACTGATCGACGATATACGCAATGATCTCAACGGCGCGATCCGCGTGGGCTGCACCGGCTGCGGCTACTGCATGCCCTGCCCGCAGGGTGTGGACATACCGGCCTCGTTCCGCTGTCTCAACGACATTGCCGTCAGCGGCAGGTTTGCCGCGCTGAAGTCCTACTGGCAGGTGACTGCCATACGCCAAACGCCCGGCAGTGCCTCGCGCTGCATCGGCTGCGGCAAGTGCGAGCGCCACTGTCCGCAGGGACTGCCGATACGCGAAAAGCTCAGGGAAGCCGCCCGCGAACTGGAGCCGCCGATCTACAGGATCGCACGCTGGGCGGTACAGATATGGAAGCCGTGGCGATGACGATGGATCAGGGGGATAGTGACCAGTGACCGGTTGAATGGTGAGGGTTGGCAGATTTAACCTGACAACAGCGCACAAACCCGTACAATTTCACTGGCCACTGACCGAAAATTCATCCCCCAAGAAAACGTGAAAATCTTTAGAAAAGAGGTATGACAGCATGAGTTCGCTCAATTCTTCCAAGCGAGACAAGCTGATGGCATCGAATCCCGCCATCAAACACATCACAGCCATTGACGAGCATGCCTACGCAAACGGCTGCGCGACCTATCGCGGCATCGCCAACAAGACGATACTGCTGCTGCTCTTCACCGTACTGGGCTACATTGCCTATCCCGTGCTGACGCGGCGCGTCTTTGCGCCCTACAGCGATGCGGCACTCGTGCTTCTGGGGTTTGCGAGCATACTGGCGATCGTCTGCTCCTTCGTGGCCAGCCTGTCGGTGACCGCGTCGCCCGTGGCCGGGCCGATCTACTGCATCTGCGAGGGCTACATGCTGGGCTTTATCTCCTCGGCACTGCTGGTTGAATACGAGTGGATCGCCGTGATGGCGGTCATACTCACGGCACTGACGGTGATGGTGATGGCCGTGATGTTCGCCCGCGGCGTAGTCCGCGCGGACATGCGCTATCGCATGGTGATGCGCAGCATCTGCTTTACGCTGCTCGCCTATGCCTTCGTCAGCCTGGTGCTCTCGTTTATCCCCTTCACCGCGCCCTACATGGCCATGATCTTCGCCAACCCGATTCTGGGCATACTCTCCTCCATAATCGGCGCGGTCGTGGCGGCCCTGTTTCTGATTTCGGACTTCGAGGTCATTGCGAACACCGTGGAGGGCGGCCTGCCGGAGAAGTACGAGTGGCCGGCGGCCTTCGGTCTGGCATTCACGGTCATCTGGCTGTACATGCGGATACTGACCCTGCTGCTGCGCATATTCGGAAAGGAAAAGAACTGACAGACAAAAGAGCCGTTGCACATGCCGCAGCGGCTCTTTTTGTAAAATCAGCAGTTCTTCA
>CAVINP010000078.1:0-9422 GCA_963643985.1 bacterium | reverse complement strand
CGGGCGGTACATGTAGGCCCACACCGTTCCGGTGACCACGAACGACAATGCAAACGGCAAAAGAATCAGCGTGCGGAAAACCGCCGTGCCGCGCAGTCCCTGATCCATCAGCAGCGCCAGACCCAAGCCCAGCAGCAGGCAAAGCGGAATCAGGCAGAACAGCAAAAGCGTATTTTTCAGCGCCGGCCAGAACGTATCGCTCGAGAACATGCGAATGTAGTTGCCGAATCCGCCAAAGCCGTAGCTGGCTTCCAAATCGCCGGCTTCCCAGTCGGAAACGGAAACCCACAGGTTCCAGCCCAGCGAAACATACACAAAGTAGATCAGCAACGCTGCAGGAATACAAATCCAAATCAGCGGGTGTCTGTCCAGAAATCGGCTCACGGGCGCAACGGTCTTCGGGGCAAAGCGCTTCAGCAGATTATAGACCAGTATCACCGCCGCCAAACATGTAAACGCCGTCCAGAACGATCCGTCGGAAAACGTCATGTCGTATAGGTTTTCAAAGAATTCGGTTACCTGTTCCATAGGCAGTCCCTCCCTCTCTTTCAGAGAAAACAGGAGCGGGACGGCGCTCGGCCGGTTTTCCCGCAGGTGGGTCAAATCGAACCGACGTCACCCGCTCCCGTCTCCTGCCTATTTTCAGTCGTCGTAGCTCAGTCCGTAGCCGTAATCATAGAGCGGATTCTCCAAATCGAAGGAGACGTCGCTTGCCTGATTGTTGACGGATTCCATATCGCGCGGGAACTGGATCGGCGTCTTGCCGGTCGGATTGTTCAGACCGTACAGCGTCTCGGCGATGGCGATGCCGCCCTGCGAACCCGGATAATAGGCTTCCAGAATGGCGTTGGTATTTTCGTCGCACCAGGTCAGAATGTAGGGACGTCCGCCGGTCACAACCGTGATGACGGGCTTGCCGCTCGCCACGGCCGCCTCCAGAATCTGCTGCTGGCTTTCGGTGATTTCAAGGGTATCATAGCCCCACGGCGGATCGTGCTGATAGCTCGGCTCGCCGACGGACACGATGATCACATCCGCCTCTTCAGCCAGCTCGGTAATGCGCTCGACGTCCTCGGGCTCATAGATCACGGTCGTGTTATCGCCTGCATAGGCCGTAACGGCGTCTGCAATGGTCATGCCTTCCTGCTGAGAGGACCAGCCGCCCACCAGGGAGTCCATATCGCCCGCGCGCGGGCCGCATACCAGAATGGTCTGCTCCGCATCCGGATCCAGCGGCAGAACGCCGTCGTTCTTCAGAAGCGTCATGGCTTCGCGTGCCGCCTGGAGGTTCACCTGCTGGCTTTCCTCGTTGCCGACGTAGGAAACTGCGTAGTCCACGTCGCAATAGGGATTCTCAAACACGCCCAGTTCAAACTTGGCCTTCACGATGCGCGTGGCCGCTGCGGTCAGGATTTCCTCATCGATCTTGCCTTCGCTCGTGTACTGCTCCATGTAGTCAATCAGCTTGATGCTCTCGCCGCCGATGCCGTCCACGCGGCTCTCGGTCACGCCGATCAGAATGGCTTCTTCATCGGAGACTTCTTCGCCGGTCATGGTGCCCAGGGCTTCCTGGATGGCCCAGATCATGCCCCAGTCGGTCTGAATGATGCCTTCAAAGCCCATTTCGTCGCGCAGCAAATCCTGCAGCGTAGCCTTGGAGCCGATGGCGGAGTTTTCCATATCCAGCGCCAGCGGCACGGAGTAATACGGCATGATGGAGGCAACATTCACTTCCAGTGCCGAATAATAGGGTTTCAGGTGAATCTGCAAAGTCTCTTCATCGGATACAATCGGAGAAGTATCTTTGCCGTCCATCTGCGGGCCGGCACCGGGGAAGTGCTTCAGACAAGCCACGATGGAGCCGGAATTCAAGCCGTCCGAGCCGTTCTGGAATGCCACGATCTGCGCCGTGGTCATGGTGGTTACGAGGTCGGAATCCTCGCCGAAGGTTTCCATCACGCGGCCCCAGCGGGGTTCGGATGCGATATCGCCTTCCGGAGAAAGAGTCATGCGCACGCCGACGGCGATGTGCTCGTCGCGGGCGATTTCGGCAAGCTTGGTCACCAATTCCTCATCGCGGGTGGCGGCCAGTGCCAGATTGTGCGGGGTTACGGTTGCGCCGGAAACGTAGCTCAGGCCGTGTACGGAGTCCATGGAGACCAGCACAGGCACGCCCAGGCGGGAGCCTTCTGCGTATTCCTGAATGGTGTTCATCGTGTTTGCCGCGGCTTCAACGCTGTTGAGCTCGCGGATGAGCAGCATGCCGATGTCCTCGGTATTGCACCACTTTTCAAGATAGGACGGAATTTCGCCGTCTTCGCGGGGCAGGAAGGTCGGGTGCTGCATCTGCGCGATCTTCTCGCGCACGGTCATCTGGCTGACCAGATCGTTTGCGCGGGTCTCGGCATCCTCACGCCAGTCTTCGTAGACGTCGAGGGTTCCGTTGCTGTTCAAATCGATGAACTGGTAACCGTCCACCTCGATGATGGACTTCACGCGGGGATTGAGCACAGGCTGCTCATAGGTGGTCTCCTCGGCCATGGCGGGCATGGTCATCAAAGCACTGCAAACCGCCAGGGAAGACACCAGCGCAAGCGCGCGCTTCATGGTTTTCTTAATCGACAAGGTTCCAATCTCCTTTCACACCGGCTTCTTTGAGAATGTTGACAATTTTATTGGCGAAGTATTCCGCATCGTGATCGGACGACGTAGCAAACTCCTGAATCTGGGTCTGCAGGCTGGTGGATGCGCTCCAGGGAAGGGCGGTTCCGTGCGTGAAGCTCGGATACACCTTCGTGTTCTCGTCTACCAGCTCGTTTTTGAACTTCAAGGTAAGCTCGTTGTAGGTCTCGTCGGGGGTATCGTTGTAAGGCGAGATGGATTCCTTCAGCTGAGAGAATGCCGTCTGCACCTCGGTGGTGGATACATTGTACGCCCAGCGCACGCCCGCTTCGACATCCGCGGAGTCATTGCTGACCACGAAGCCGTCGATATTCATGCCGAACCAGCCGTCCGTGCCGGGGAAGGTGAAAATGCCGTAGTCCGTGCCGTAAACCTGACCCATGCTGGTGAGCACCGGCTGCATCCAGGCGCCCATGATCTGCATGGCGTACGTTCCCGCGACAACCTGACCGGAGGTCTCGTACCAGTCGCGGCTGGAATGGTCGGGCGCAACGTAGTCCATGAGCTTGGCGTAGGTGGAAAGCACTTCGGTTACGTCTTCCACGTTGTAGCTTCCGTTGATGAAGTCCTCATAAATCTTGGGATCGGTGCCGAGCATGATGTCTTCAAACACCTGGCAGGCCGGCCAGCCTTTGCGGTCGCCCAGATCGATCGGGTATTCACCGTCGGGCATCGCCGCCGCCAGCTGATCGCAAATATCCCAGAACTCTTCCCAAGTGATATTTTCGTGATCCGGAATCTCGATGCCGTACTTTTCAAATACGTGAATGTTGTAGAAGATCACGTTGGTCTTGTGAATGCCGATCGGAACGATGTACTTGTTGCCGTCGGAGGCCGTGCACAGCTCTTCCAGACCCGGCAGTGCACGCTCGGAAAGATTCGCGTAATCCCAAATCTGATTGAGGTTCAGCAGCAAATCCGAGGACAGGTACGGTTCAATTTCCTGACCGGGATGCGCCTGGAAGGTTTCCGGGCTCTTGCCGGCCTGCTGAAGCACCTTGACCTTCATAACCATTGCGCCGCCGGCGCCGCCGGGGATGGCGTTGGACTTGGCCTTGACATTGCCGTAGGCTTCCGCGAAAACGTCGATGACACTCTCGATGGCATCCTTTTCACCGCCGGCCGTCCACCAGTGATAGACATTGACCGTGCCCTTGCTTTCGGTGTCCTCGACAATCGCAGCAAGATCCATATCGTCCGCGTTCTTCTTTTCGTTCTTGGCAGCAAATGCGGCCGTGGGCAGCATCGTCAGTGCCAATGCACCTGCCATCAGCAGCGCGCCCAATTTCTTGAATTTCATCTGTACTGCTCCTCCGTGTTATCCTTATTCTTCAACGAAAGTCAGCGTGCCCCACAGGCTGGGGTTCTCGTCGACATTGTGCAAAGTGGGCGTGCGATCCTTGCCGGTCAGGTTCGCGGAAGACTGCATGCGCAGGCTGTGAATGCCGGGACAGGGAAGGTCGACGTCCAGAATGGAGAAGTCGAAGCCGATGGTCATGCCGGCCGCGGGCGTGAGCTGCGCGATTTCGTCGTTGGAGAAGTTATGCAGCGGGATTTTGCTTTCCCAAACGATGCCGCCTTCGACCTCGGCAATGGCTGCCTCGTAATCATCGAAGACCATTTCGTCGCCGTATTCGCCCTGAGTTTCCCAACCCTTGTTGTCGGCGACCATGTCACGGTCGATGTAATTGAAGAAATCATAGCTGCCGTTGAACTGATCCGCGGACTGCACCAGGCGCCAGTCGGTCGCTTCGTATGCCGTGCGCTCGGGATCCGCATCGGGGTTGGTGCTGAAGAAGAGGATTACGGCATCCAATTCATCGAGCGGGAAGCCTTCGCGGTACACCAGGGGGGTGTCGTCCGTGATCTTCATCGCGATGTAGAGATTCTCCTCGTCCCACATGGCGTAGATTTCCATGGAGCAGTCCTCCGCGCCGTCCCAGTGCTCAATCTGATCCACGATCTGGCTGTCGCTGTCAATGACCAGGCAGCGGCCGGTGTCCCATTCGCTCAGGTCGCCGTCGATGACCACTTCGCCTGCCTTGGGTGCTTCAAGATTCTTGCCTTCCGTATAGGCCAGCGCCGAAACGGAAAGATTCATCACGAGCATCAGTGCCGTCAGCAGAACAATCAGTTTTTTCATAGATTGGTTCCTCCTTCACTCTTGCGGGTTCTTATTCTCCCGCACTTTCATTTGACAGCTCTATTGTACCGAAAATATGTCCCTTTAAAGCGCAAAGATTCAAAACGCACTGTTGAAAAAATACAGCATGGCGATACATAGTGGAAAAATCGTGCACATTTGCAGGGAATATACTGCACTTTCATAATGTTTGCAATTTAGACTTTTCAATTTGGCGGGAACTATGATATAATTTCATTAAGCGTTCGAAGGTGAGGGTTTTTGTATGAAACTAAGCGTAAAGATGGTCGTCGTGTTCTCGCTGATGATGATGATCGCCCTGGGCGTATTGACCTCTTATTCCGCAAAAACGTCCATAGACGGCGCCACCAGCTTCACGCGCGCCCGCTTTTCCAATATGGCGGTGGCCATTCAGCGCGATTTGGAACAGGATATATCGCAAATGGAATTGACCGTCAGCTCCCTCACGGGATCACCCTCGTTTCTTGCCGCGCTCAATCAAATCGTGCGCGACGACAGTGCGGATCAGAAAATGGGGCTCGCCGCCAAGCAAGCCGCGGAGCAATTTCTGTATCAGTCGCCGCTGGTGGACAATTATTACCGCGTGACATTCTACACCCGCGACGGCCTGTTCATCACCAGCCGCGCAGACAAGGACGGTTCGCTCGTCAGCGGTTCTGACGACGCGCGTACAATCGTCAACGCCATGACCTGGTTGGATGCCGCCGACAAAACATCCTCCTGGGTGATTCTTCCGGTGCATACGGATGAATTTTCCTCCAGAAACGACACCGTCGTCTACGGCATCGTCAGCCGCGTGCTCTACCACGGCAAGACGATCGGCTATATTGAAATCAGCCAGTCCTACACCGAGCTCGAGCGCATCATGGGCTTCGTAGACAATTCCGCAGTCATCGTGCAGGCGATATTTGACGACGGCACGACGCTCTTTTCAAGCGTGGACGAGACGCTCGACTGGCCGGAGGATATGCCCCTTGAGACCTATACCTCCGTTTCCGCCGGGGAAAACGGCGAGCATTACAACGCGCTCTACGAAAGAATCGACGATCTTCACCTGCGGCTCTACATCGCCCAAAGCGCACAGGTGGACATTACGCAAAACAATCTCCTGCGCAAAAACATGGGGCGATACGCCTTCTACATCATGCTTCCGACGCTGGCATTGATCGTATTGTTCTCCTTCGGGTTGACCGCTTCCACGCGGCGGCTGACGCAGAAGGTCAAGCAGCTGCCCGTCAGCAGCGTCCTCAGCAGCGATCCGGAATTGGCGCGCGATTTGAACAATTTCGTATCCACGCATCGCGACCGGGAAATCTACGAACTGGAAAAGGTCTTCAACGCCATGATTCACCGCCTGCGGCAGAGTGCCGTGAACGAGCTGACATTGCGCGAGGGCGCGCTGCAGGCGCGATTGAGCGCATTGCAAACGCAGATCAATCCGCATTTTATTTACAATACGCTCAACATCATCAGCGCAAAGGCCATGGAAAGCGGCAATTTCGACATCATCGAAATCTGCGATCAGTTTGCGCAAATGCTGCGCTATTCCACCGATACGCGTTCCCAGACGGCCACGCTCGACGAGGAAATCGAGAATGTCCGAAGCTACTTAATGCTCTCCAAGGCGCGCTACGAGGACAATTTGGAATACACCATCGACGTGCCGGACGACACGGGAGAAATTTTGCTGCCGAAACTGACACTGCAGCCCATCGTCGAAAATGCCCTGACGCACGGCTTTGACGGCAATAACGTGGTGCGCAAGCTCTCCGTTCGCGGTTGGATTGATGAACGCGAAAAAATCCTACGGCTGGAAATTCGCGACAACGGCACGGGCTTCTCGCCGGAAATGCTGGAAAGCCTGCATCACCGCATCGATGAAATTCGCGCGAAAAATGCCTCGATCGCCCTTGCCGGCGGGCACATCGGTCTGGTCAATACCTACCTGCGCCTGTACTATTACAGCAAAGGGCGCATGGATATATCCATTCAGAACGACAACGGAGCCGTCGTTACATTGACGCTCCCCTGCACCGATCAAGACGAATCCCAACCCAAAGACGGAGGAAGTGTATGAAAGGCAAATGGAAACGAACGCTTGCCGTGCTGCTCGCGCTGGCAATGAGCGCGCCGATGGCCGCCGCGCAGGAAATCGAACCGCTGACGGAGGAGGAATTCTCCGTAGATGACATTCCCGCAGACTATTTAAGTCCCTGTGAGCAATCGGGGCGCGTCGAAAAGCTGCGCTACGAAAACGTCAGCGGCACCGTCAAAAGCCTGATGGTCTATCTTCCCTACGGCTATGACGATTCACAGGACTGCTATCCCGTCGTGTATCTGCTGCACGGCTCCGGAAGTTCTCCGAAAACCTACCTGAATCCCGAAAGCGCCACGGCCTTTCAATCTTTGCTCGATCACATGATCCAAAACGGCGATCTTGCGCCGTTGATTGTGGTCGTGCCCACGTATTACGATTCTTCGGACGACTTTACGCGGTATCTGCCCCTGGCCGATCAGGTGAAAACCCTCTCGGGCTTTCCGGACGAACTGGTGAAAATCATCATTCCCGCCGTCGAAAGCAAATACCGCACCTTCCTGAAGGGCAGCGATCGGGACAGCATCCGTGCTTCGCGCATGCAGCGCGCGGTGGCGGGATTTTCGCTGGGCGGCACGGCGGCGTGGTACGTCTTTATTCAGCGCATGGAGGCATTCGGCTGGTTTTTGCCCATCAGCGAAGCCTCGTGGGACGACGGTACCGGCGGCGTAACCGGCATTTGGGACAGCGATCTCTCCGCGCAGGTGCTGCACGATGCGGTGATCAATCAGGGCTTTTCAAAGGACGATTTCTATCTCTACGTCGCCACAGGCACCGATGACGAAGCCTTCACCGTTGCCACGGAGCAAATGATTTCCCTTCTGGAATACAATGACCTGTTTGTGCCGGGAGAAAACACGAGCTGTTCCATGATGCAGGGCGGCACGCACACCCTGGAAGCGGTTTACACCTATTTGTATCACATTCTTCCGTCGCTGTTTAAATAAAACCCGAAACTATAAAGGAGACGATCCCAAAGCAGGATCGTCTCCTTTGATATGCCTTTCAAAAAGGGGCCGCCGCATGTTTTGCGACAGCCCCGGAGAGTATGGGTTTATTCCGCAACGATGTTGATGGTGCTGGTCAGATTGCCAACGGTGATGACATGCTCACCGGGCTCATCGATGGTCAGCGTCATCTCGAGCACGCGCCAGGAACCGCCGTTCACGGCCATGATCTTCTCTGCGATCACTTCGCCGTCGCAGGTGGCCTGCACGGTGGTAATGCCGTCATCGCCGTTGTTCCAAACCAGTGCATAGGCGTTGAAGGGTTCGCCGGCCTTCGTTTCCACGACGGATTCATAGCTCGTGTTCGTGGAGCCGTTGGACTCGGTCACGACTTCGTGGGTCGCCTTGGGCAGGGTCAGCGCTTCGAATTCAAAGCCGGCTTCGCTGCCGTAACGCATGCCGTACTGATACTGCAGCAGCGGGTCGCCCCAGTTGTTGGGAACGGTGTTGTTTTCGCTGGTTTCCATGGTGGCCAGGAGCATCATGCGCACCCACTGATTTGCGCCCTGATCGCCTGCGAGATCCTTCCACTGGGCTTCGTCCATAGCGGAATCGCGGGCAATTTCCTTTACGACCATGCCGGTCGGCTCTGCGTCGCCGAAGAGCAGCTTGGCAAACATGATGGGCTCGGTGGTGGTGATGAAGCCGCCTGCGCCCGTGCCGTGGTCGGCAGGACGGGAGAAGGTCAGCGCCAGCACGGCATCGCCGTTCTCAATCAGATAGGTGGTCGGGTCAACGGTGTTGGCAATGATTACCAGCTTCTTGCCGGCATCCTTGGCATCTTCAATGATCAATTCTGCAGCGTCGTTAATCTGCGTGCAGTCTGCAACGACCACGTCCGCATCCGCGATGTCTTCAACCACTTCGCAGAAGTCCGGCAACACGCTCTTGTAGCCTTCGAGCGTAATGGCGGAAGCGGTGGAACCGATGTAAAGCTTCGTGCCTTTTTCGAGCGGCAGGAGGTTGTCGTCATTCTTGATCAGGATGGCAGATTCGGCCTGCAACTGGCGCTCCAGCTCGACCACTTCCTGATTGCGCGCGGCCATCAGGGTGTCGGTATCGGTGATTTCCCAGGGATCTGCAATGTATTCTTCGGAAGCGGCAAGCGCAAGCGCCTTGTCGGCATCGGAATACGGATTTTCAAACAGGCCCAGTTCGAACTTGTCCTTCAGAACGCGATAGCAGGTTTCGTAGCAGCGTTCCTCGGAAATCAGGCCTTCGGTGATGGCCGTTTCCACGGCGCCGCGATCCGCCGTGCCGCCGTGGCCGTCGCCGGAATAGTCTGCGGCGGGGTTGCCGATCTGGTCAAGGCCCAGATTGATGGCGTAAGCATAGCGCTCGGGGATGGACAGGCTGAGCAGGTCAACGCCGTCAACGGTGGTGCCGGAGGAGTTGCTGTCGCCCTGGTCGCCCCAGTCGGAAACGATGATGCCGTCAAAGCCCAACGTCTCACGCAGATAATTCATGGTTTCCG
>CAVINP010000077.1:0-9503 GCA_963643985.1 bacterium | reverse complement strand
ATGGACTACGAACAGCGTGCGGAGGCATTCTTCCGCGAGGGCTACAACTGTGCACAGGCGACGTTTCTCGCCTTTGCCGCGGAGAAAATGGATAAAGACGAGGCGGCACGGCTGGCGTCGGCATTCGGCGGCGGCCTCTCGGGGCTGCGCACCGTCTGCGGCGCACTCAGCGGTGCCGCCATGGCGTACGGCCTGCTGCGCGGCTACGACGATCCGAAATCGAAGGAAGCCAAGCAGGCCGAGTATAAGGCCGTGAGTGATATGGCGGCGGAGTTTGAAAAAATCAACGGCTCCATCATCTGCCGCGAACTGCTGGGGCTTGCGCCGGGCGTCAAATTCGTGCCGCCGTCCGACCGCAACGACGAGTACTACAAAAAGCGTCCCTGTCCCAAACTCTGCGCCTGTGCCGCCGGCATACTGGCAAGGTATCTGGAGGCGCATCCGGAGTAAGATGATAAAGAGTGCGTTTCCGAAGTTATGGCTTCGGAAACGCACTCTGTCATTTCATAAAACCCTCGAGGGCAGCTCAGTCATCAAACGCCCACAGCACCTCGCGGATCATTTCGCTGACGGTGGGGTGGGGGAAGATGATCTGGCGTGCATCCTCCACGCGCAGCTGCATCTCGATCATTTCGGCCGCGCCCCAGATGATTTCACCGGAGTAGCTGCCGATCATGTGTACGCCGATGACGGTGCGCTTTTTCTTGTTGATCAGTATCTTGCACAGGCCGTCCGCACCCTCGTTTTCCGCGACAAAGCGTCCGGAATAGCGCATGGACAGCTTGGCGACCTCATATTCGATGCCCTTTTCGCGGCATTCCTCTTCCGTGCGCCCGACGGAGGCGATCTCCGGCTGGGTGTAGATCACGGACGGATTGGCGTAGTAGCGCATACAGTCCGCCTTGCCCAGCATGGCGTTTACGGCAACTTCGGCCTCGCGGTAGGCAGTGTGCGCCAGCATGTGATGGCCGTTGACGTCACCCACGGCGTACACGCCCGGCACGTTCGTGCGGCCCATCGCATCGGTGATGATGCCGCTGCGCTGCGTGTCCACACCGATACTCTCAAGCCCCAGACCGGCATAGTTGGCGCGGCGACCCACCGACATCAGCAATTTGTCGGCCGCGATGCGCTGCATGCTGCCGTCGGGCATTTTCACCATGGCCGCGCCGTCTTCGACCGACTGACAGCCGCAGCCCAGCAGGAAGGTCACGCCCTTCTTTTCCAGTTCACGCTGCAGCAGTGTGCTGATCTCGCGATCCGTGGGGCCTGCGATGTGGTCGAGCATCTCCACCACCGTGACTTTGGCACCGACCATCGCGTAATAGGCCGCCATCTCCAGGCCGATCACGCCGCCGCCGACCACGATCAAATGCCCCGGAATCTCAGTCAGTTCCAGCACCTCGCGGTTCGTCAGCACGAAGCCGCCCAGGTTTTCCCGCACGCCCGGCACGGGCGGAATGGCGGCACTCGAGCCGCTGGCGATCAGAAGACGCGTACCAAGGCAGGTCTCACCGTCGGCCGTCACGCGGAAGGCTTCGCCTTCGCGGCCGTCGATTTTGGCTTCCTTCATGATGACCTTCACACCCGCCGCACGCAGCTGACCCTTCACACCGCTCACCAGTGTGCGCACCACGCGGCCGCGGCGTTCGGTGACAGCCTTCTGATCGATGGTGACATCGCCGCAGTGCACGCCGTACTGTGCGCTGTGCAGCGCGTGCTCGTAGAGCTTTGCGGAATTGAGCAGTGCCTTGGAGGGTATGCAGCCCTCGTTGAGGCAGACGCCGCCCAGAGAACGCTTTTCAAACAGGGCCACGCGCATACCCGCGCGAGCCGCCCTTTCTGCGGCAAGATACCCACCGGGGCCACCGCCGATAACCAGCAGATCAAACTTTTCAGACATAAATAATAGTGCTCCTTTTTTGCTGCTTTTCCCATAGTATAGCAGCAAAATCGGAGCAACTCAAGTTAAAAATTCAAGAAATGCAATATATAAGCATTTATATATTGATGAATGTGATAAATGAGAGGCTTACCTGTTGAATATCCGCCCTCTCTGGACACGGTAGCTGACGATGTAGAGCACCACATCCACGATGAGCTTGGCAAGCAGTTCCGGCACATGAATCAGCGTCAGGAGCTTGAGACCCACGCAGGAGCAGAGCAGTATGCACACCGCCAGCGCGTAGTACTTCACAAAGGACCCGACCGTGGCCTTTTTGCCGAAAACCATACGGCTGTTGAGCGCATAGTTGAACAGCGAGCTTATGACACGCGCGATGATCTGTGACGGCACGGCGTTCAGCTGCACGGCATAGCTGCAGATGATGAAACCCAGATAATCGACCACCGCCGAGAGCAGTGAGGAAACACAGAAGCGCCCGGCCTGCCTGAACATCAGCCGATAGATCTTCAGACCGTCCTTCAGGCCGTTGAAGTGCGAAGAGGCATTGTTGTCCAGATAGATCGTCTCGATGGTGACCTCCTGCACGGGCATCTTCAGCTCGTTGGCCTTGATGAGCATGTTGATTTCATACTCATAGCGATCGCCCTCCAGATCCGCAAAGGCAGCAAGGGCACAGGCGGGCAGACCGCGCAGCCCCGTCTGGGTGTCGCTCAGCCACAGCCCCGTCAAAAGACCGAACAGGCCGCAGGTCAGCGTGTTGCCGAACTTGGAGCGCAGTGGCATGAGCTTTTTGTCGCGCGCCCCCATGATCAGCGCATCCGGCTGCTCCAGCAGCGCGTCGGCGATCTTTACGATGTCATCGGGCGTGTGCTGGCCGTCCGCGTCGGCGGTGACCACGCCCATGCCCGCCGTCTTCATGATCTCGCGCAGACCGGTCTTCAGCCCCGCGCCCTTGCCGCGGTTGACCTCGTGCGTGAGCACCGTGGCCTTGCCGCGAAGATCGGCAAAAATGCCGGCATAGGCTTCGCCACAGCCGTCATCGATCACGTAAATGTGTGCAAAGCCCCGTCCGATCAGGGCATCCGTCAGTTCATTGAGCCGCCGATCCGGCTTGTAGGCCGGAATCAGCACGGCAATCGTATCGTATTTCATATCTCTTATTCGTAGATGAAGTTGTACAGTTCAAGCGCGTTGGTTGTCCAGTCGACCTCGTAGAACATGGCCTTTTCGTTGCGCACCTCTTCGGTGTAGGTGCCGTTTTCGGGCAGGCGCAGCGTGTCCATGCCGGTCGTGTCGCTGGAGAGTACCTTGTAGGCAATCTCGACGATGGTGCTCAGATCCATGTTGGTGGAGACGTTGCTCGACAGGCTCGCCGCCAGCGCGGTGATCTCCGTCAGGGACTTGCCGCGCAGTTTGTCCGTGAGTTTCTTGATGACGGTGCGCTGACGTTCGGTGCGGGCAAAGTCGCTGTCGATGGCACGCACACGCGCATAGGCCAGCGTCTGGCGACCGTTCAGGTGGGTGTTCGCACCGTAGGTGGTCAGATATTCGTTCACCTGATCCGATTCATCCACGCCGGCGTGATAGCCGATCCAAGCCTGGTCGACCGCCTTTTTGTTGATCTCGTTCATTTCGGCCTCAGTGATGTCCACATCGATGCCGCCCAGTGCTTCGGCGATCTTCTGGAAACCGAAGAAGTTCACCATCACGTAGTTTTGGATGTTCATGTCCAGATACTCGTTGACCACCTTCATCGCATACTCCGGACCGCCGAAGAAGTTGGCTGCATTGATGCGGTAGGTGCCGTTGAACTCGCCGGCTTCGGTGATCTCGATGGCGGTGTCACGCATGATGGAGGTCAGCTTGACCTCACCGGTATCGCGGTTGATGGAGCAGATGATCATGGTGTCGGTGCGCGCAGGCTCGTTTACCGTGCGCTCGTCCGAACCAAGCAACAGTATGTTCAGCCAGGTGTCCGGAAGGGACTCGTTGACGGAGAGATCCGTCACGGTGATCTGATAGCCACCGGCCAGATCGGAGACGTCGCTGCCTTCATCGTCCAGCGCAGCCGCCAGGGATGCGGCATCGCTCGCGGTCACGGTATCAGAGGCGGTGCCGTTTGCGGAGGCATCGCCCGAGGATGCGTCACCTGAAGATGTATCGCCCTGCGTGTTCAGCGTATCATCGGTCTCGACCTGCGTCACCTCCACGGCGATGGGCGTGTTCTGCACCTGCACTCCCTGAGTGCCGTTTGTCGGCTTTGAGGTATTGCCGACCAGCCTGATGATCAGAAAGGCGAGGGCTGCGATGACGATCAGCATCAGCACGATCATCAACGGGTTGGAACCGCGCCTGCGCCTGCGCGGCGCAGGGCGTCGACCCTGCTGCGGGCGTCGGGATTGCGGGCGGGAATTATTGCGGCGCGGATCGCGGCCGGATGCATATTTATCAGGCAAGAGGCAACCTTCCTTTCATGTTGCGAATTTTGAATATAGCTAAACAATCATATTATACCTGTTTTTGCATTTTGTTTCAACCGAACTGCCATGCATGCAGAGACGAAAATAGGGTAAATTTATGAATTTTCGTCAATGCCGACCTCCGTAAGGCCGCACTTGCGCAGCACCAGCACATGGTCAAAACCGGCCTGCCGCGCCAGAGACAGGCAAAGATCAAAGCCCACGTCCAGCTTGTCTGTGCTGTGCGCATCGCTGTTGATGATAATTTCGCCCTTGCATTCGCGTATGCGCCTCAGCAGCGGCAGAGCGGGATAGGGGTCATCCCGATAGCCGCGGCCGATGGCCCCCGTGTTCATCTCCACCGGCAGACCGCGCCGCGCCGCCACCTCCGCGCAGGCCAGCGCCGGCTCCAGATAGCGCGGATCGTTCTCGTCAAAGTAGCGGTTGTTTGCGTTGTACTTGCGTATCAGATCGATATGCCCCAGGAACAGCGCATCGCTGCGGCGGGCCAGCTCGGTCTCGGTTTCAAAGTAGGCACGGCAGTAGGCATAGTAGTCGCCGTCAAAGACTTCCGCGACATTTTGCCGCATGGTTTCTTCCTCGTAGTCGATGCAAAGCTTGCGGTCGCCCACGAATATCCAGTGCGTGGAGTCAATCAGGTATTCATAGCCCGAAAATTCACGCGCAAAGGAGGCATCGCGCTCCGCTCCCAGCAGTATTTCGATTTTGTCGGCATACTTTTCCCGCACCCGCCTGACCTCCGCGCGGTAGAGTGCCTCGCGCTCGAGAGACAGCCCCGGGATCATGTCGTAGGGCGTCCAGCCGTGAATGGAAAAACCCAGTGCGACAAAGCCGCGATCGATGGCGGCCAGCGTCATCTCCTCTACCGTGTTTTTGCCGTCACAGAAGGTCGTGTGGGTGTGGGCATTGGCAGGCAGCTTCATGTTGCGATTCCTCTCGTTCTTTTTTTGTATCCATTATAAATCATTTTGCAGGATGTTTGCAAGTTAATGTCGAATAAACAAAACAGCAGTCCCGGCTTTGACCGGACATGAGAGCGTTAAATTACATATATTGGGGGCAAAACATGAAGCACGGGTTGAAATTGACGGCGCTGCTGCTGTCGCTCTGCCTTCTTTTGACGGGCTGCGCGGCAGATACCGACGACGACCGGAGCGATACGGCTGCGGAGCCGTCGCTGCTGCTGGGCTTTTCCCAGCTCGGCTGGGAGAGTGCGTGGCGTCTGGCCAACACGGAGTCCATCAAGGCCTCGGCAGCGGACGCGGGCATCACGCTGATGTACGAAAATGCAGAACAGAAGCAGGAGCGGCAGATCAAGGCCATACGCTCCTTCATCGCCTATCAGGTGGACGTGATCGCCTTCTCACCCATCATCGAGACGGGCTGGGACAACGTGTTGCAGGAGGCCAAGGATGCGGGCATTCCCGTCATTACCACAGACCGCATGATCTCCACCGAGGATGAGAGCCTCTGGGCAGCCTTCGTCGGCTCGGACTTCTATCAGGAGGGCGTGAGCGCGGGCGAATTTCTGCTGAAAAAAACCGAAACCATGGAAGATGTGAACATCGTCGAGCTGTCGGGCACGCTGGATTCCTCGCCCATGCTCGGCCGCGCCAAGGGCTTTAGGGAGACCATTGCGGGGCATTCCAACCTGCACCTGATCGCCTCCGTATCCGGCGATTTCCTGCGCACGAAGGGGCGCGAGTGCATGAAGGTGCTGCTCGAGAAATACGACAGGATCGATGTGCTTTTCTCGCACAACGATGCCATGACGCTGGGCGCAATCTCCGCCATGGAGGATGCGGGCATCGAGCCGGGGCGCGATATCATCATTATCACCGTGGACGCGCAGCAGGCGGCGGTGGATCTGCTCAAGCAGGGCAAGGTGAACTGCGTGATCGAGTGCAAGCCGGACATCGGCGAGGATGTGATGGCACTGGCCAAGAAACTGGCGGCGGGCGAAGAGGTCGAGCGCTACACCTATTCCGAGGAACAGGTCTTTACCGAGTTTGACGATGACATTCAGAATATACCGGATCGGGGGTACTGATGTATGTTCGGCATCTTCGACCGGCTCTTTGAGCGTTTCGGCGGCGGCAACAGCATCTCCGCACGCCTGAAAACTTCCTTTATAGTACTGATCGCACTGCTGCTGATTCCCGCGATTGTGAGCATGGGCACGATGGTGCACTACGCGGGCACCTATGCTTCGGCTATCAACCGCGTCGAGCGCGTGTCCTCGCTCAAACCGCTGGTGCAGACGCAGATCGGCGACGAAATCTGGTATGTGGTCGCGGGCCACAAGGGCTTTTACGAGGCCGACCAGTACGAAATGATCGACCATGTGAACAGTGAGATCGCCGCGCTGGAGGCCAATGCCGACGGCGAGAGCGTCAAATCGCTGATCGTCGCCTCGCGCACCATGGGTACGCTGGTGAACTACATCGACCGAATCGGCGAAATGATCCGCACCGAGCAGCCCATCGCCGAGTGCGAGGCTATGCTGGAGGAAATCCGCAACGTGTCCGGCCTCGTGGCGGACATGCTCGATGAATATGCGGATGCCGAGATCAGCGCGGCCGCCCTGGTTTCCAAGCAACTGCAACAGACGCTGCGCAACGTGCTGCTGCTGCTCATAGGCCTGCTGCTGATCACGCTGCTCTTTGCCATACTGGCGCAGCGCTCGCTTTCGCGGGCCATTCACAGCCCCATTGCCCAGTTGGAGAAGTTCGCGGGCGCACTGGCCGGGGGCGATCTGCAGGCGCGTGCGCCGGAGACGAGCGTGAGCGAACTGCATGAGCTGACGCAGTCGCTCAACGCCATGGCGGGGCGTCTGCAGGGGCTGATCGACGAAAACCGCCGCGAACAGGAGAACCTGAAAAAGAGCGAGCTTCGTGCACTCCAGGCCCAGATCAACCCGCACTTTCTCTACAATACGCTCGATGCCATCGTCTGGCTGGCAGAGGCGGGGGAGAGCGGCGAGGTGATCCACATCACGCGGGCGCTGTCCGACTTCTTCCGCATATCCCTCTCCCAGGGCAAGGATTTTATCACGCTGGCGGACGAGATCAAGCATCTCAAAGGCTATCTGACCATTCAGAAGATACGCTACCGCGACATACTGGACTACGAAATCGATGTGCCCGAGGCGATCTGCGGGGCGCGGGTACTCAAGCTGATGCTACAGCCGCTGGTGGAAAATGCGCTGTATCACGGCATCAAGCATCGCCGCGGGCGCGGCATGATCCGAGTGGCCGGGCGCGAGGAGGACGGCATGCTGATACTGACCGTGCAGGACAACGGCGCGGGCATGACAAAAGAGCGCCTCTCTCAGGTGCGCGAGAGTCTGCGCGGCGATTCGGACACGAACACGGGCTACGGCCTGTTCAACGTCAACAAGCGCATTCAGCTCTATTACAATCAGCCGCAGGGAATATGGATCGACAGTGACGAGCAGACGGGCACGCTGGTCACGCTGAAAGTGCCCGCAAGGAGCGAATAAAGATGTACAAGGTTTTTCTGGTGGACGATGAGATCGTGGTGCGCGAGGGTGTGCGCTCCAATTTTCCCTGGGACGAAACGGAATTTGTGCTTGCGGGCGAGGCTCCCGACGGCGAGATCGCGCTGAACATGCTGCAGGACGTAAAGCCTGACATACTCATCACCGACATCCGCATGCCGTTTATGGACGGTCTGGAGCTCTGCCGCCGTGTGGTGCGGAGCATGCCGTGGATTTATATTGTCATCCTCAGCGGCTACGACGACTTTGCCTATGCGCGGGAAGCCATATCGCTGGGCGTGAAGGAATACCTGCTCAAGCCCGTCAGCGGCCAGGAACTGCTGGCGGTACTGGAGCGCATCGCCGAGCGCATCCGTGAGGACAAGCGCCAGCAGGCAAACCTGATTGCCTACCGCGAGCAGGTGGCCTCCTCCGGCAGATACCTGCGCGAGAAATTGCTGACCGAGCTCTACGGCGGCGCGAACGGCGATCGCATCCTCAAGAGCGCACGTTCCATGCAGCTCAACCTCCTGGCCAAGCGCTACCTGGTGATGCTGCTGGTGCCCTCGCCGGAACCTGAGACCGAGGAGGCCATGTACGCCGCCCAGGGCGTGCTCGACCGCCTCTCCGAAGGCAGTGGCGGCGCGGCACTGGTCTGCCGCGGCTACGGCGGCTTCTCCTTCCTGGTGATGGGCGATTCCGCTTCTGATCTGGATGAGCGGGCCTACGGGCTGGCGCAGGCGGCGCAGTACGACGTGGAGCGCAGCGCCAACGTCAGGCTGCTGGTGGCCATCGGCACGGACGTGGAGTCGCTCAAGGACATACCGCGTTCGCTCTCGGAAGCACGCAGCATCATCGAGCGCATGACGAACGGCAACGGCGGTGAGGCGCAGCGGCGCATCATGGGCTGGCAGGACGTGGCCGGCGAGGCTCCGATCTCCATTGAGGATCTGGATGCTGCGCCGCTGGCGGAGCAGCTGAAGTATGCCACCGCGGGCGACGTGGATCGCATACTGAACAATTATATCAGGGGTCTGGGCGGCACGGCGGCACAGTCGCTCATGATGGCCAACTATTTCTTTGTGGAAATGATGATGGCCGCGTTTCGCATCGTCAGCGAGAACGGCGGCGATCCCAACGAGGTGATCCCCGGTGCGGCGCGGGCGCAGAGCTCGCTCGTGGCCGTGGACGAGGTCGTGCCGCTGTGCCGGGATATGCTGCAGCGGGCAATCACCTACCGCGACATGCAGGGCTCGGCCAAATACGGCAGCGTGCTGCGCAAGGCGCGTGCCTATATAGATGAACATTTCGGCGATTCCAACCTGACCCTGCACGACGTGGCGGCACACGTCGCGCTCTCCAACAACCATTTCTGCACAGTATTTTCCCAGGAAATGGGTGTGACTTTTACGGAATATCTCACGCGTGTGCGCATGCAGCGGGCGCGGGAGATGCTGACGGACACCACCATGCGCACGGCCGAGGTGGCCTACGCCGTGGGCTACAACGACCCGCATTATTTCAGTTATCTGTTCAAGAAGAATACCGGCATGTCGCCCAGGGATTACAGAAAGGATGAGAAGATAGGGAAGTGACGGAGAGCGGCCGGCGGTCAGTT
>CAVINP010000076.1:0-9530 GCA_963643985.1 bacterium | reverse complement strand
ACTGCAAGCAAATCCACTCGAAACTGCACATGTCTCATTTTAGAAACACACTCTTAGATTACACGGCACAAAAAGCGAAAAAATCGAGAAAATCATTTCCAAACGGGATAAAAAGAACATTATAACGGAATTTGGTATGTAATTTTCCGATCTCCCCGAAAAAAATAAAACAAGGCGTTATTCGATTGTTAAATTAAGTAAATGCAGCCATTTGACGTTGACAAATATGACAGACATCTTTAGAATTATAGGAACAATGTGATATGCGAAAACGATTGCATAAATGAAGCGACACACATCTGGAGGAATGTAAAGTGATACGCAAGACACCGGGCGAGAGCAAACGCCACAGCATGGGCATGCCGTATATGACCCAGGAGATGGCATCTATTCTCGCCGAGATAGAGCGTGAAACGGGCGATGCTTCTCTTTCGCAGAGCTTTTATTTCAGTCCGACAGCCATCACGCATATTCGCCGCCTGATTGACATGGGCGGTACGATTATTACCGACACGACACTGGTCGCCAATGGTATCGATGCCTCGCTGCTGGGTGGCAAGGGCGCAAACGTGGCCTGCTTTATCGATGATCCGCAAGTCGAGAAGCTCGCCGAGCAGCGGCGCATCACCCGTGCGGAAATCGCAGTGGACTACGGTCTTGCACTTTCCGGCCCCAAACTTCTGGTGGTGGGCAGTGCACCGGCTGCCATCAATCGCATGATTCACCGCCGCCAGCACGAGCCCATGAGTGATGTCTGCGTGCTGACCACGGCTGCGGGCTTCGCAAGTGTGGTGCAGCTCAAGGAGCGCCTGATCGACAGCGACCTGATGTCCATCGTTGTGCGCGGCAAAAAGGGCGGCATTCCGATGGCCATCACCGTGGTCAATGCCATTCTGCGTGAAATAAGCAGGAATCCCAAATAAGAAGAGTCGCTTCGGTACATATGCATCGAAGCGATTCCTTTTTATTCGGTTTTGGCCTGATCCTCGGCAAGGCGTCCGGAATTGATATAGTGTGCCAGAATGTCTACAATGCGTGCGTTTTTGCCGCCGCGGGCGACAATCAGATCGGCATAACGGACATAGTTTCGGATGTACTGCTCGTACATGGGCTTGACGGTATCCAGGTACTGGCGGGAGATGCCCTCGATGTCGCGGCCGCGATCGCGCATATCGCGCTTGACGCGTCTCAGCAGGCAAACATCGGGGTCCACCTGTATGAAAATCTTGAAATCGATCAGGTCACGCACATTTTCATCGTAGAAGATATGCAGCCCCTCCAGCAGTACCACGTCTGCCGGCTCTATCAGCTCATCGGCGTCGCAGCGGCGGTGCCGGACGTAATCGTACATCTTGGTCGTGATGGCACGCCCCTCGCGCAGTGCAAAGAGGTCATTGCGGAGCGCTTCGTGCTCGAAGGCCGCAGGTTCGTCATAGTTGATGCTCTTGCGTTCCTCAAAGCTCATGTCCGGATGATCCTTATAGTAGGAATCCTGCTTCAGATACACGCACTTTTTATCGAGACGCCTTTCCAGTTCCCGTGCGAGCGTGGATTTTCCGCTCCCGCTCGCGCCACAGATGCCGATAACAAGCATAGTATGCCTCCCCGCGTATCGTTCTCTCTTCTTTTATGATACCATAAAACGCAAACATTTACAATCCTAATATTTTGCAATATTTTCTGCAGCTGCTTGCAAAATTGTGCCGTTCGCGGTATAATAAGGCAGAACTTGTGAATTATTTGATTCATGATCTTTGGAGGTATAGGTTCATGGACAATGCCCAGGAATTGATTAAACGCCTCAATCACAGCGGAAAAAAGCTCTCCAAGAGCCATAGACGCATAGCCGAGTGCATCGTTGCGCACTATGACAAGGTCGTATTTATGACGGCCTCAAAGCTGGGCGAATACGTGGGCGTATCGGAGTCCACGGTGGTTCGCTTTGCGGCCGCTTTGGGCTACAGCGGCTACCCGCAGCTTCAGAAGGCACTTCAGGAGCTGCTGCGCCATCGACTCACCGCGACGCAGCGCTTCGAACTGACCGGCGATATGGATCATGTGCAGGTGCTCAACCGTGTGCTCAAGGGCGATATACAAAATATCCGCACCACGCTTGACGAGATCGACATTTCCGCCTTCGAATCATCCATCGATAAGATCATACAGGCCAGGACGATATATGTTCTGGGCCTGCGTGCTTCAGCGCCGATCGCCGAATTCTTCGCGCATTACCTCAGATTCATATTTTCGGATGTGGTCGTGGTGACCTCCGGCATGAGTGATGTCTTCGAGCAGCTCTCACGCATCGGCGAGGGAGATCTGCTCATCGGCATATCCTTCCCGCGCTATGCGTCGCGCACGGTTGAGGCTATGGAGTTTGCCGGCAGTCGGGGCGCATCGCTTATCGCCATTACGGACGGCCCGCTTTCGCCGCTGCACTCCGCTGCGGATATCTGCCTGATGGCCAAGAGCGACATGTCTTCTTTCGTTGATTCTCTGGCCGCGCCGCTGTCGCTGATCAATGCGCTGATCGTGGCACTGGGGCAGCGCCGCAAGACGGAAGTAAAGGAATACTTTGACAGGATGGAAAACGTCTGGTCCAAGTATGACGTATATCTTGCCAAAGCCAACGATTAAAGCGGGGGAGACGGGAATTATCATGGCACAAAGAAAAGTGCTTGTTATCGGCGGCGGGGCGGCAGGTATGCTCTCTGCACTCTTTGCGGCGCGCGAGGGCGCGAAGGTGACGCTGCTTGACCGCAATGAAAAGCTCGGGAAAAAGGTGTATATTACGGGCAAGGGCCGTTGCAATCTGACCAATGCCTGCGAGGAAGAGGAGTTCATGCGCGCCATACTGCGCAATCCGCGCTTTATGTACGCGCCGCTGGCCTTCTTCAATAACCGCGATATGATGAAGCTGATGGAGGATCTCGGCGTAAGGCTCAAGGTGGAGCGCGGCAATCGCGTTTTCCCGGAATCCGACCATGCCAGCGACGTGACGCACGCACTCATGCGGGAGATGACGCGACTGGGCGTTGAGATCAAGCTGGATGAGCGCATAGAAAAGCTTCTGATCGAAGACGGTGTGTGCTGTGGCGCAGTATCCGAAAGCCGCGGGGACTATCGCGCCGATGCCGTGATCATCTGCACGGGCGGCGAGAGCTATCCTTCCACCGGCTCGACCGGCGACGGCTACACGTTGGCTCAGAGCGCCGGTCACAGTATCAAAGCGCCCATGCCCGCACTCGTGCCCATCGACACGCGCGAGAGCTGGCCGGGCACATTGGCGGGTCTGTCGCTGAAGAATGTAGCACTGCGTGCATATAAAGAAGGCAAAAAGCGCAAATATTTCTATGACGAACAGGGTGAGATGCTCTTTACGCACACCGGCATCACGGGGCCGCTCGTGCTCTCACTCTCAAGCCGCATGCCCGAGGACATGTCGGATGTACACATACTGATCGACCTCAAGCCGGCACTGGATGAGCAGACGCTGGACGCACGGCTTTTGCGTGACTTCAAGGAGATGCAGAACCGCCAGATCACGGCCGTTATGGACGGCCTTGCACCGCACAATCTCGGTCAGCAGGTATTGCTGTTGGCAGGCATTTCACCGCGCCAGCCGGTGAACGGCATTACGAAGGAACAGCGTGCAAGCCTTGTGCGCCTGATCAAAGGTCTGCCGCTTACGCCCAATGCCCTGCGCGGCTTCAATGAAGCCATCATTACGCGCGGCGGCGTGGACGTAAAACAGGTCAACGCCTCTACGATGGCATCCAAGCTGATGCCCGGGCTCTATTTTGCAGGCGAAGTGCTGGACGTGGATGCACAGACGGGTGGCTATAATCTGCAGATCGCCTTCTCGACGGGCGCTCTGGCGGGCTTCAGCGCCGCGCGGGGGCAGGCATGAAATTGCGTATTGCCGGAATCGTGAATGATTCCATCGTAGACGGTCCGGGGTTTCGCCTGAGCGTCTTCACGCAGGGCTGTCCGCACCACTGCGCAGGCTGCCACAATCCGCAGACGCATGATTTTGACGGCGGATATGACATCGATACGGACGAGATCATCGAAAAGATGCGCAAAAATCCGCTGCTGGACGGTATTACGCTCAGTGGCGGCGAACCCTTCTGCCAGGGTGAGGCGTGCAGCCTGCTGGCCCGTGCCGCACATGATATGGGTTTGGATGTCTGGGCCTACAGCGGCTATACCTACGAACAGCTGCTTGCGGGCGATCAAAGTCAGCGGGCGCTGCTCGATGAAACGGATGTTCTGGTGGACGGGCCGTTCATACTCAATCAAAAATCATTGGAGCTGCATTTTCGCGGCTCGGCCAATCAGCGCCTCATAGACGTGAAGGCGAGCCGCGAAGCGGGCAGAATCATCACACGTGAGTAGTATAGAAAGAAGGATATTGACATGAGCAAGATTGATGTGGTTCGCAAAGCCATGATGGATGCGCTGAAGGCGGGGGATAAGCCGCGCAAGGAAGCGCTCTCTCTTTTGCTTTCGGCACTCAAGGCAAAGAATATCGACAAGCGTGCAGACCTGACCGAGGATGAGGAGAATGCCGTCGTCTACAAGGAGATCAAGGAGGCCAAGGAGACGCTGGACACCACGCCTGCGGATCGCATCGATATCATCGAAGAATGCAAGCTGCGCATCAGCGTCTGGAGCGAATTTGCACCTGCTCGCATGGATGAGGACGCCATTCGTGCCGTGATCCGCGAGACCATTGCGGAACTTGGCATCGGGACGCCCACCGTCAGGGACAAGGGCAGGATCATGAAGGTGCTGATGCCCAAGCTCAACGGCAAGGCAGAGGGTCGTCTGGTCAATCAGCTGGTGAGCGAAGTCTTTGCATGAGATAGGGATCCCCGGAGGAGAAACATACGATGAAGATTCGCGCCTATGCCACGCCGCATGATATACTGCCGGGCGATCTGGACGGCACTGCGGCCGTGGTGATCGATACGTTGCGCATGACGAGCGTGGCCACGGCTGCCGTTCACAGCGGCTGCACGGGCATTCATACCTGCGCCGAAGTGGAAGAGGCGCGTGCCTTTGCCCGAGGCTGCGGTGCACTTCTGGGCGGTGAGCGCAATGCGCTGAAGATCGACGGCTTTGATTTTTCAAATTCGCCGCTCGAGTATACGTCCGAAGCGATCAAAGGTCGCAGGCTTGTCATGTCCACATCGAACGGCACGCGTGCCATAGATGCCTGCAAACAGGCCAGGCGCCTGCTGTTGGGTGCGCTGGTCAATGCACGGGCGGTGGCCGATGCGGTTCTAAACGAAGCAAGCGTTGCATTGGTCTGTGCGGGTACGAACGGCGCATTTACTCTGGAGGACGCGCTGACGGCGGGGGCCATTGCCTTGCATCTGCCCGAAGCCGAGCCTGATGATGCCGCACTGGCCTTTGAGATGCTCTACAGAACTGCCAAAGATGATCTCTTTGGTGCGCTCTCGGCCACGACGCATTTTTCAAGGCTGCGCAGGCTGGGCTTTGAAGCTGACCTGACGTTTTGTCTCGAGCCGGACACGCTGGGCGATGTCTGCGAACTGAGCCGGGACGGCTGGTTTCACCGCATCTGACGATTCGGAAACGTATTAACACGATCAACCTTGTATTTCAGACAGCATTGCGGTATAATGCGCGTGATACGAAGCAACAAATTTAGGGAGGTTTTAAGATTGAGTACGGTACACGTTGTTGATCATCCCCTTGTTCAGCACAAGCTTACCCTGATGCGCCAGACTGAGTGCAGCACGAAGGACTTCCGCCAGCTTCTGGAAGAGATCGCCATGCTGATGGCTTATGAAGTGACCCGTAAACTTCCTCTCAAAGAAATCGAAATCGAAACCCCTGTAGCCAAGTGCACGTCCCGCATCATTGCCGGCAAGAAGCTGGGCATCGTGCCGATACTGCGTGCAGGCTTGGGCATGGTAGACGGCGTGATGAACATTGTGCCTTCCGCAAAGGTGGGACATATCGGTCTCTACCGCGATCCCGAGACGCATAAACCCGTAGAATATTATTGCAAACTGCCTAATGACGTGGCAGAGCGTGAACTGATTGTTGTAGATCCCATGCTGGCCACCGGCGGTTCCGCCATTGCTGCCATCGACTTCATTAAGCAGCGCGGCTGCAACAATATCACGATGATGTGCCTGGTCGGCTGCCCCGAGGGTGTCAAGGCGCTGCAGGAAGCCCATCCCGATGTGGATCTCTTCATTGCCGCGATCGATGATCACCTCAACGAGAACAAGTACATCGTTCCCGGTCTGGGCGATGCAGGCGATCGTCTGTTCGGTACGAAGTAAACGAAGCTATACTATGTATGGAAGAATCGGCTCTCGGGTCGGTTCTTCTTTAATATGACAAATTGAGGAGTATCGCATTGAACCGGGAAGTATCGCTTGAACTGCGTGCACGGCTGGCACTGGAAAAATCCGAATTTCGCACGGCACATTCGCTCGGACAGAATTTTATATTGGATGAAGGTTTTCTGGAGACACTGCTGACGCAGGCGGAAGTCGGGAAGACTGATCGCGTGCTGGAGATCGGCCCCGGACCGGGCATCATGACGGCACTTATGGCCGAACACTGCCAACGTGTGCTCTCTCTGGAGGTGGACACGAAACTGCGTCCGGTGCTGGAGGAGATGCTGGACGGGATCGGCAACGCCAAAGTCATCTTTGCGGATGCCATGAAGGCTGACGTATCCACGCTCGTGCGCGAGGAATTGGGCACGCCGTACCGTGTGATTGCTAATCTGCCGTATTACATCACAGCCGATCTGATTCTGCGTATGCTCAGCGTGCGTCCGTTGCCGGAGAGCCTGTGCCTGATGGTGCAAAAGGAAGCAGCCGATCGCATGATGAGCCAAACAGGGGATCGAAACTGGTGCGCGCTGGCCGCAATCATCAATTACTACGGAACGTGCCGCGTGCTGGCAGACGTGTCGCCCGATCACTTCAACCCGCCGCCGCACGTACAGAGCTGCTTTATTCGTATCGATGTCCGCCCGGAACGCCTGATGCCGGCGGATATGGATGCGGCATTTGTGAAGCTGGTCAAGTGCTGCTTTCTGATGCGCAGAAAGACACTGGCGAACAATCTCAAGGCGGTCTATTCGCTTTCGCAGACGGATGCCGCGCAGATACTTAACAAAGCGGATTTGGATGTTCACGTCCGAGGAGAAGCATTGACATTGCGGGAAATTGCGAATCTATGCCAAATTTTGCAGGATTTCGGATGCTGAGATTCATTTTTTACAGAAAAACAGAAAAGTTTGCGAATAATTATCGTTTGGGGTATTGATTTTCTGCCTGAGTTTGTGTAATATGATATCAGCTGATAGTTGGCTATCGGCGAGTTGCTGTAAAACCGGCGTTCAATATGCCGGCACAAGCATAGGGAATGCCACGATAATATTGAAAAGAGGTTGTGCAATATGGCAAAGATCGATTTGACGAAGTATGGCATTAGCGGAACCACGGAAGTTGTCTATAATCCTTCTTACGAGATGCTCTTCGAGGAAGAAACCAAGCCCGGTCTGGAAGGCTTTGACAAGGGCCAGGTCAGCGAACTGGGTGCCGTGAACGTCATGACCGGTGTCTATACCGGCCGTTCGCCCAAGGACAAGTTCATCGTCATGGACGATGTTTCCAAGGACACCGTGTGGTGGACCTCCGATGCCTACAAGAACGACAATCATCCGGCCACCCAGGCTGCATGGGATGCCGTGAAGGCTCTGGCTCAGAAGGAACTGTCCAACAAGCGCCTCTTCGTTGTGGATGCTTTCTGCGGCGCCAACAAGGACACCCGTATGGCCATCCGCTTCATCGTTGAGGTTGCATGGCAGGCTCACTTCGTTGAGAACATGTTCATCAAGCCCACCAAGGAAGAGCTTGAAAATTTCGAGCCCGACTTCGTTGTCTACAACGCTTCCAAGGCGAAGGTTGAGAACTACAAGGAGCTTGGCCTGAATTCCGAAACCGCAGTCGTGTTCAATCTGACCAGCCGTGAGCAGGTCATCATCAACACCTGGTACGGCGGCGAAATGAAGAAGGGCATGTTCTCCATGATGAACTACTTCCTGCCGCTCAAGGGCATTGCTTCCATGCACTGCTCCGCCAACACCGATATGGACGGCAAGAATACTGCCATCTTCTTCGGCCTCTCCGGCACCGGCAAGACCACGCTGTCCACCGACCCCAAGCGCCTTCTGATCGGCGACGACGAGCACGGCTGGGACGACAACGGCGTCTTCAACTTCGAGGGCGGCTGCTATGCCAAGGTCATCAACCTCGACAAGGATTCCGAGCCTGACATCTACAATGCCATCAAGCGCAATGCTCTGCTGGAGAACGTAACGCTGGACGAGAACGGCAAGATCGATTTTGCCGACAAGTCCGTGACCGAGAACACCCGCGTTTCCTATCCGATCGATCACATCGAGAAGATCGTGCGCCCGATTTCCTCCGCACCCGCTGCGAAGAACGTCATCTTCCTGTCCGCTGATGCTTTCGGCGTGCTGCCTCCGGTTTCCGTGCTGACGCCTGAGCAGACCAAGTACTACTTCCTGTCCGGCTTCACCGCCAAGCTGGCCGGCACCGAGCGCGGCATCACCGAGCCCACGCCTACCTTCTCCGCCTGCTTTGGTCAGGCCTTCCTGGAGCTGCATCCCACCAAGTATGCCGAGGAGCTGGTGAAGAAGATGGAGCTGTCCGGCGCTAAGGCGTATCTGGTCAACACCGGCTGGAACGGCACCGGCAAGCGCATCTCCATCAAGGATACCCGCGGCATCATCGACGCGATCCTGAATGGCGACATCCTGAACGCGCCCACCAAGAAGATTCCGTACTTCGGCTTCGAGGTTCCCACCGAGCTGAACGGCGTCGACACCAAGATTCTCGATCCTCGCGACACCTACGCCGATCCCTCCGAATGGGATAAGAAGGCGCAGGATCTCGCCTCCAGATTCATCAAGAACTTCGCCAAGTACGAAGGCAACGAAGCTGGCAAGGCTCTGGTCGCCGCTGGCCCGCAGCTGTAATCGGCTGAAACCCTTCGCCGCCGCCCCCGTGAAAACGAGTGCGGCGGCGTTTTCGCATTGTATTCGAAATGGGAGGCCTTCTTATGCGAATCACCTTTTTCGGAACCAGCCACGGCGTGCCGGAAGCGCACCGCCGCTGCTCCTCTGCCCTGATTACCCTTGGCTCCGGCGAAAACGCCCGGCGCTATATCATCGACATGGGTCTGAACGCCATCGACGAGATGCGCACGCGGAACCTGCCGATCGACTCCGTAAAGGCCGTCTTCATCACCCATATGCACGGCGACCATACCGATGGACTCATCCCGTTCGTCGACCTGTGCAGCTGGTACTTCAAAACCGCGAACCCTGCGATCTTCCTGCCCGAGCTTGAATGCGTCGAGCCGATGAAGGCGTGGATTCACGCCACCGGCGTAGAGGTGCGCGAGGAAATTCACTTTGAACCGGTTGCCGAGGGCACGTTCTATGA
>CAVINP010000075.1:0-9573 GCA_963643985.1 bacterium | reverse complement strand
GGCCACAATCAACTGCATGGCTTCCGGCTCCTACGATAAGATCGTCACCAATTTGCCCTTCTCAGATGTTTCCCCGAGCGCGGATGAATGGGAACGTTTTGCCAAGGGCAATTTCACCTCTCTCTCCGGTTCTGAGCCGCAGACGCGCTACATTGTCGCCTATTGGACGGGACGCGTGTGGAAGATCGCCGTACCGGTCAGTGAACCGAACAGCTCTGATGTTGAGACGCTGGTACTCACCTCCGAGGATGGCTGCAGCTTCAACGGCTACGGCTGTATGAGTTGGGGCGATGTCAAAGCTGAATACGGTGCCTCGGATTATGTCAGCTGGACGCACGAATACGCAGACACCACTTCGGCCGTCATCGAAGCGGACGTGGAATAACCCAACGAAAATATAACGCAAAGAGCTTTCGGCACAATACCGAAAGCTCTTTGCGTATAAGGGATTATTCTTCCTCTTCTTCCTCGGGCAGTTCCGCATCGTGGTAGACGGCCTGAGTATCGTCATAATCCTCCAGCCAGTCGATCAGGCGCTGAACCTTGGCTACGGACTCTTCATCCGGCAGTGCCACGGTCGTGCTGGGGACCATCTCACGTTCCGCAGACAGGAAGGTGCAGCCGGCCTCCTCAAGCTTGTCACGCACGGAGGAGAAATCGTTGGGGTCGGTGTAGATCACTGCGACATCCTCGCCCACCTCGACATCGTCCGCACCGCAATCGAGCGCCAGCATGGTCAGTTCGTCCTCATCCATGCCCTTGGAGTTGTCGATTTCGATGACACCCTTGCGCTCAAACTTCCAGGAAACGCAGCCGGATGCGCCAAGCGAACCGCCGCACTTGTCGAAAATGTGGCGCACCTCGCTGGCCGTGCGGTTGAGGTTATCGGTTACGATCTCGACGATGACCGCCACGCCGCAGGGTGCATAGCCCTCATAGGTGATCTCCTTGTAATTGGCGCCGTCGCCTTCACCTGCGGCCTTTTTGATGGAACGCATGATGTTGTCGTTGGGCATGTTGGCTGCCTTGGCCTTGGCCACAACATCCTTGAGCTTGCTGTTCAGGTTCGGATCGGCACTGCCGCCCGTCTTGACGGCGATCACGATTTCACGGCCGATCTTGGTAAAAATTTTGCCCTTTGCAGCATCCGTCTTTGCCTTTTTATTCTTGATGGTAGACCATTTGTTATGTCCTGACATGGACTATCCCTCCCAGTAAACACTTACATATTATAATACCACAAAACACTGGCATTCGTCAAGAAAATGCGGTATAATCTAATCATGCTTAACCTAATTTATACTGTAGATTCGGAGGTAAAACTGCATGGCCCGCGTAAGTGATGTCCGCGAGGTGCGCGGTCTGATCGAAATTTCCCTGGACGGCGTGCTTTGGCTGCGCGTAAAGAAGAAGCACTTTGCCAAACATCCTTTGGAGAACGATTCGCTGATCGAGCCGGAGCAATACGTCTCATCCCTGGCCGCCATACAGGCCGGCGATTGCTATGAAGCTGCGCTGTGCATGCTCGACCGTGCGGCGCAGACCGGCGGCAACATGATACAAAAGCTCATCCTGAAGGGCTATGTCCGCCCCGCCGCCGAGGCAACCGTTGAGCGTCTGAAAGAAAACCATCTGATTGACGATCGCCGTTTTGCCGAGCGCATTGCCCAAAGCAGCAGCACAAAGCCTGTCGGGGCCTATGCCGTGCAACGCAAGCTGCGATCCAAGCGACTGCCGCAGGAGGTCATCGACGAAGCCATGCAGTGCTTTGATGCCGAGCAACAGGCAGAGGCCTGCCGCATCGCCGCCCAAAGCCTGTACCGCAAGTATGCTTCCCTGCCGCCGCGTGAGGCGCGCGCAAAGCTGTCGCAGGCGCTGTCGCGGCGCGGTTTCGCCTGGGACAGCATTTCCTCCGCGGTCGACGATATCATAAACGGGTTTGATTTTGACGAGGATTAAACCAATAAGCGTTGATATTCCTCTTCCGAACGTGATATACTTGATACCGATATGCCGATGAAGTGAGGTTTGTATGATCCATGAATGATGTCTCATTGCGCCGGGCGACATTTAAGACCATAGTTTCTCTCGCCTGGCCGACTGTGCTGGAGCAGTTGCTCTCCACAGCCGTATCCTATGTGGATTCCGCCATGGTCGGCCGCATCAGTGCACACGCGACAGCGGCCGTCGGTGTCACGTCCACGGTCAACTGGCTGATCGGCAGTTCCGTCTCCGCGCTGGGCGTGGGCTATTTGGCGTATATTTCCCGCGAACTCGGCGCGGAGCATCCTGAAAATGCACGCCGTGCAACGGCTCAGGCTGTCTTTACGACGCTGCTCACGGGCATCGTCTTGACGCTGCTCACGCTGCTGCTGGCCATGCGCATACCGCTTTGGATGCACGCAGGCGCGGACATTGCCGAGGATGCAGGGCGTTACTTCTTCATCATCTATACCCCCATGCTCTTCAGATGCGCCATCATACTCTTTGGCACCTGCCTGCGTGCCGCCGGCGATACGCGCACGCCGCTGAGGGTCAATCTATTGGTGAACGCTGTCAACATCGTGCTGAATTATCTGATGATCTATCCCACGCGTACCGTCTGCCTCTTCTCCGTGGAATTTACGATGGTCGGCATGAACCTGGGCGTGATCGGTGCGGCGGTGGCCAGCGCCATTTCGTTCGTTATCGGCGGCATAGGCATGACCGTGGGCCTGTTTCGGCACCCCGTCATCTCGCCGCGGGGCGTGAGCATTCTGCCGGACGGCGAAATATTGCGTCCCTGCCTGAAGGTGGCGCTCCCGTGCGCACTTCAGCGCTTCGGCACGTCCTTCGGCTATGTCGCCTTCGCTTCCATGATCAACGCCCTGGGTACAACAGCGACCGCGGCGCACAGCATCGCCAATACCGCCGAATCCGCCTTTTACATTCCGGGCTACGGCATGCAGACTGCCGCCGCCACGCTGACGGGCAACTGCTACGGTGCACGTGACAAGGAACGCATGAAACACGTGTCGCACATGATGATCGCCATCGAAATCGCGCTGATGGCCGTATCCGGCGGCATACTCTTTGTGAGCGCAAACGCACTGATGCGCCTGTTCACCACTGACGAGGCCGTTATCGGGCTGGGCGCACGCGTACTGCGCATGGTGGCCCTCAGCGAACCCGTCTATGGTCTCGCCGTCATACTGGAGGGCATCCTGCAGGGGGTCGGCGATACGAGGAGTGCCTTTGTGTTCAATATCTTCGGCATGTGGGGCGTGCGCATACTGGCCACCTATGTATGCCTGTCGAAATTTGGCCTGGGGCTGGTAGCGGCATGGGGCTGCATGATTGCGCACAACATTGTGCTGGGGATGCTGCTGCTGATACGCTATCTGCGCGGAAAATGGAATCCGCTGAACGAAACCGAGGCTTCATAATGGAATTCTATCAGGAAATAGAGCATGATCTCACCGCGAAATGGCGCAAAAAAATATGGCGGCCGTTCATGGCAGCCATCAGAGAATATGATCTGGTGTCCCAAGGAGATCGCATCGCCGTGTGCATCTCCGGCGGCAAGGACAGCATGCTGCTGGCCAAGTGCATGCAGGAACTGAAACGGCACAGCCCGCTGGACTTTGATCTGGTTTTTTTGGCGATGGACCCGGGCTATGCGCCTGAAAACCGCAAGCGTATCGAGGAAAATGCGGAACTTATGCATATTCCTCTGAAGATATTTGAAACCGATATATTTGAAGCCGTGGAGGCCATGGACTGCAACCCTTGCTTCATGTGTGCCAAAATGCGCAGAGGTTATCTCTACCGCAGGGCACAGACACTGGGCTGCAACAAGATCGCACTTGGACATCACTTTGACGATGCCGTGGAAACCACGCTGATGAGCATGATCTATGCCGGTTCCGTTCAGGGCATGCTGCCGAAACTCAAGAGCGACAACGTGCCGGGGTTGGAACTGATACGCCCGCTGTACAAGGTCCGCGAGGCCGAAATCGTCCGCTGGCGCGACGAAAATCACCTGTCGTTTCTGAACTGCGCCTGCCGCCGCGTGGCCGGTCGGACACTGAATGCGGACGGCTCGAGCAATTCAAAGCGTCTGGAAATGAAGGCACTGATCGGGCATCTGTGTGCGCTTAACCCCGATGCGGACAGGAACATCTTCCGTAGCCTGCACAACGTGAATCTGGATGCCGTGATCGGCTGGAAATCGGGCGGTGAATATCACAGCTTTCTGGAAGACAAATAAACAAACTGCCGCGGCCCGTCAAGAAGCCGCGGCAGTTGTTTTTTATATGAGCAATTACAGCTCGGTATGTTCGTAGCCCAGGTAGTTGTTGAACGCTTCGGAAATGACCTGCTTGACATGGCCCTTGCCGAAGGTGGTGTGATGACGGAAGCCCGCACGCTGCATGTAGATGACCTTCTTCTGCAGGTCCTTGATCTGTGCAACGCCCGCGCAGCCGAAGTAGGCACTCTCGATCGGTTCACCGGTGAACTCGCCCTCATCGACATAGGTGTAGAGCTTGCCGTTGAGCGTAGTAGCAGAAGAGATGGTCATGGGCATCTTGGCGATGCGACCCTCGTTGACGCCCCAGCCGTGGTCGGGATCGTTGCCCTTGGCAAACATCTTGTGTACGCCGACAACGCCCTTCGATTCCATAAGTTCCTGCGCGATCGGGCCGCAGTGGAACAGGATCACCTTGTCGGGATCGTCGCCGTAGTTGTTGTTCCAGTCAACGCAGCCGGCCGGGCACTCGGAAGCTGCCTGCAGCGCACGCATGGTAACGACATTGGTCACGTCCATCTCGCAGGAGGTGGCGATGCCGCGGTTGTTCAGTTCGCTCAGCAGCACACAGGGCGCGATCTTGAATTCATTGTGCATCTCGTTCCAGCAGCGGATGGACAGTGCATCAAAGTGATACTGCGCCACCATGTCGTCGATGGCCAGGGACATCTTGGCCAGCCAGGAGAAATGCTCGTCCGGGCACTTGGAGAAGTCGCTGTACTGACGCAGCGTCTGCATCTTGTCCTTGAGATCGCTGCGGTTATCCTTCATGTCACGCATGCGGGAGAACAGCTCTGACAGGTCATAGGACTCGAACGTGATGCCGTACTTCTGCAGGGTCAATTCGTCCCAGCGCACGGTCTTGAACAGCGTGGTGCGGGCACCGATACCGCCGATGGTGAAGCGGCGATTGGCCTTTACGATACGGCATACAGCGGCAAAGTCATGCAGATTCTGCTGGAAAGCGTCTGCAGAGGGATGCACCACGTGCGGCGGCAGCAGCGTATACTTGATGCCGAACTGGTTGAACATGTCGGAAATGGAGAACTTGCCACAGTAGGCATCGCGGCGATGCTCGAAGTCCATCATGCCGAACTCGTCCGGATAGGCCTGAATCAGGATCGGCACGGTCGCATCGCGCATTGCGGGCACAGCGCCGTTCTCGTCGCCGAAGTTGGGCAGGCAGATGATGATGCCGTCATACTCGCCCTCGTGGTCCTTGAGCCACTTGGCGTAGACACGTCCCTCGTCTGCGGTCTCGATGGCGCCGTTATGCGTCTCGGAAGGTGCCATTTCGATATGCTGATAGCCTGCCTTCTCCACGGCAGCATACATGTCCTGACGGGCGCTGGCGATCAGGCTCTCAGGGAAAAATCCGCGGTTTGCAAAGTAAAGTGCAAAAGTCATCGTTTGATACTCTCCTTTTCGTATTTATTGCTTCCAAGTTCAACAACCCGCTTCTATTATACCACATCGATTTCGAAAATCAATACGGAAAACGTTTTTTTCTGTAAAACAGCAGCCATGCGGCGATGCCAAGCATAAACACGCTCGCCCACGCGCCGCCAAAGATCAGGTGGCCGTCTCCCGTCAGCCAGGCTTCCGAAACATGATAGACGCTCCACACGCCGCCGCCCTGCACGAATATCGCCTGCAAGACATAGTCCCAGCCGACCCACAGACCCAGTGGTGCGGCCAGACCGAATCTCTCGTGCATGAGGCAGCAGATAAGTACCTGCAGCGCCACATTCACCATGCCGACCGGATGCAGATGCCAGCCGCCCTCGGCAACGAATTCGACAATCACAACCAGGATGATGCTCACGATGCGGCCGGTGTGCAGGCGGGCGGACTCGTAGAGATAATCCATGGCAAAGATCTCGCCCGCCATCACCGACAGTGTGCACACGATTGCCATCACCGCCGTCGCCGCGGAGAACGCAGGCTCGCCCAGCGGATGCTCGAGGCGCAGCGAATCCGTCAGCAGGCAGACGGCAACGCCCGCCGCGGCACCCAGAATACCGATCGGCAGCCACTTCAGGGCATGTCGGAGTTTAAATGCGTGGTGCCGGCTGCTCAGGCGGAACTTGCGCGACAGCCACGAAAAGACGACGATGGTGGCCAAACTTTCGGCAATCACGAGTATCGGATCGTAGAAGTTCAGTATGGCCGTCGCCCACAGGGGCGTCTGTATCTCACCGGCCAGCACCAGTGCGGTCAGGTAGGCGTTGACCTGATGCAGACCCAGTGCCAGCAGCATCTCCACGCCGCGGTTGAGCAGCACGTAAACCAAAAAACCGATCAGCCAGAGCCATACGAGGTGAAACTGCCCCTTTTCGTTTTTCAGAAAGCGATCCCGACGTTTGGGAAGCTTCATTTGTTTTTCCTGTCTGTTTTTCATTCGATTACCGCGTGAATGAGCTGCTGCGCTTCGGGCTTTCTGTCGGATATCCTGATCGCGCCCTTGGCAAGGTTGTAGGCAGCAATCGTGTCGGACTTTTCGCCTGCGTGGAGCGTACAGAGCACATCTCCGCGCCTGACAGGGTCACCGAGACGCTTTTTCATGACGATGCCGACCGACAGGTCAATCGCATCCGTCTTGCGCTCACGCCCCGAACCGAGAAGCTTTGAGGCATTGCCGATGTCGCGCGTTTCCATGGCATAGACGTAGCCGTCCTGCTCGGCCTTGACATCGATCAGTGTCTTCGCGTGCGGCAGCAGCGACGTATCCTCACACACACGCGGGTCGCCGCCCTGGGCTGCGATCATCTCGGCAAACTTTCTGAGGCCCTCGCCGTTGTCAATCTTCTCCTGCAGCATTTTTATGCCGTCTTCAACCGTCTTGGCAATGCCCGCGCCGCGCAGAATGTGTGCGCCCAGTGTCAGTGCCACGGTCTTGAGATCGCCCTGCGTGCGCCCCGAGAGAATGTCGATGGCTTCCTCGGTCTCCAGCGCATTGCCGATGTAGTTGCCCAGCGGCTGATTTATGTCCGTGATCAGTGCCGAGAAACGCTTGCCGCTCAGGTTGCCGATGCGTACCATCATCTCGGCAAGCTTGCGCGACTTCTCCTGCGTGTCCATGATGGCGCCGCTTCCGGTCTTGACATCCAGCACGACCACGTCGCAGCCCGCTGCCAGCTTCTTGGAGAGTATGGACGACACGATCAGCGGCATGCTGTCCACCGTAGACGTCACGTCGCGCAGTGCATAGAATATCTTGTCCGCCGGCGCAAGCTGAGCTGTCTGACCGATGATGGCGCAGCCGACCTCGCGCACCTGCTTCTTGAATGCATCGATGTCCATATTCACGGACAGGCCGGGTATGGCCTCAAGCTTATCCAGCGTGCCGCCGGTAAAGCCCAGTGCACGACCGGACATCTTTGCCATTTTCACGCCGCAGGCCGCCACGAGAGGCGTAAGAATCAGCGAGGTCGTATCCCCCACGCCGCCGGTGGAATGCTTGTCGGCTTTCACGCCCGGCACGTCGGACAAGTCGAGCGTATCGCCCGACTTGGCCATGGCCAGCGTCAGCGCCATCGTCTCACGGTCCGTCATGCCCTGTATGCAGATAGCCATCAGCATGGCGGAAATCTGGTAGTCGGCAATGCTGCCGTCCACCGCGCCGCGCACAAAAGCACGTATTTCGTTTTCGTTCAGCTCACCGCCGAAGCGTTTTTTCCGAAGAATATCCAAAGGGTTCAGCATAACAAAGCCTCCTGTATATTTAGGGCAGCTCCGCAAAGAGCTTGCCGATGGGTTCGCGCAGTATCAGATCCGCACGCGCGTCCCTGGGAGTTTCGGTCTTGTTGACCAGCACCAGACGGCTGCCGGTATAGTCGTCGATCAGCCCGGCAGCGGGATAGACGCTCAGAGACGTGCCGCCGATGATGAGCAGATCCGCACGTGCAATGGCATTGAGTGCGCCGGAAATGCAGTCTCCGTCCAGTGATTCGCCGTAGAGCACCACATCGGGCTTGATCGTGCCGCCGCAGGAGCACTTGGGAATGCCTTCGCTGTTGCGGATATAGTCCGCGTCAAATTTGCGGCCACAGCGCATGCAGGTGTTGCGCAGCACGCTGCCGTGCAGTTCAAACACGCGCTTGGAGCCGGCAGCCTGGTGCAGACCGTCGATGTTCTGCGTCACGACGGCGAGGAGCTTGCCCTCGCGCTCCCATTGGGCCAGCTTCAGATGCGCCGCATTGGGCTTGGCTCCGCTGATGAGCATCTTGTCTCGATAGAAGCGGTAGAACTCCTCCGTTTTGCGCATGAAAAAATTGTGGCTGAGTATCTCCTCCGGCGGCCAGGCATACTTTTGGTTGTACAGGCCGTCTACGCTCCTGAAATCGGGGATGCCCGACTCGGTGGACACGCCTGCGCCGCCGAAAAAGACGATGCGGCTTGCCTCGATCACCCACCGCTTGAGTATTTCCCTGTTGGTAAATGCCACGGTTCAACGCCCCCTGTCGAACTTGGATTCTCTTTTTATTATTTTATCATTCTTTTCACCGGTTGTCCACCGAATGTTGAAAAGCTTGCTGTATTTTTTACCCGAAAATGATGTTGTATTTCGTATCGATTTATGATATCATAGAGTTTAACTGATAAAGGAAGGTGTTTGAATCGATGGCAAGTGCAATTCGCAGTTGTGCGGGCGGCGTTGTTTTCTGGGATGAACAGGTTTTTCTTTTGATGAGCGATCGCGGTGAATGGGTCATGCCCAAGGGCGTCATCCGCAATCAGAACCGTTCCAATGATGTTGCGCTCTGGCGCGTTGAGGATGAGGCGGGCATTCATGCACGCATCATCGGTATTGCCGGCAATACGCGCTACGACTTTTTCTCCGAAAGCCGCGGCCGCGATGTGAGCAATCGCATACAATGGTTCGCCATGGTGGCGGACGATCCAACGTTCCATATTTCATTTGAGCAGGGCTTCCTCAACGGCGGCTACTATCCCGTTGAAAAGGCACGCACGATGCTCTCCCACGATTGCGATCGTGATATTCTGGATACCGCGCTGGCCATCTACAGGCAGGCGCGTGCATGCCCCGCATAAAAATACATTTTCTCCTCAGCTCGGCAACAGGCCGGGCTGTTTTTTAGTGCTGCGGGGACACGCTTCGGACAGCGGAGAAAGATGACACGACCTGCGATGAGTGCATGGCACCGGACGGGCCGGTATTCCTCCTGAGGGATGTGCCGGACAAACCGCACTACAACTGCCGATGCACACTAAGGATCCCCTGATTAATTCGGCGGCGAATCTGAGCGTGCCTTTCGCCCACC
>CAVINP010000074.1:0-9701 GCA_963643985.1 bacterium | reverse complement strand
GAATCTGAGCGTGCCTTTCGCCCACCTACTTCGTACGCACCCGCCGCACTGCGCCCGCGATACATCGCAGTGGCGCGACTGCTGTTATGAAATTCACTGCTCAGCTTACCACCTCATTTAATCAGTGTATCCCTAAGCGAAGGACATCGACAGGTGGACTCCGCTTCAAAAGTAAAGAAAATATAAATTGGCAAAAAGCTATTGACAAACGGCGCGGGAGGCGATATAATATCATTCGTTGGTCGGGTACGTCGTGCCCGGTTGACGTTGCCGAATTGTGTAATGGTAGCACCCATGACTCTGACTCATGTTGTCTAGGTTCGAATCCTAGTTCGGCAGCCATTTATAAGCCTCCATGGTCAAGCGGTTAAGACGTCGCCCTCTCACGGCGAAAACTGGGGTTCGAGTCCCCATGGGGGTACCACACAGGAACACCTGCTGCACCGGAAACGGTCGAGCGGGTGTTCTTTTTTATCGAAAACAGAACAGAACGGCAAAAAAGAGGGACTGCCGCGACTCGTGGAACAGTCCCTTCTTCTTTGTTTCTGAATCTTTTATTCACCCTTGCTGAAGAAGTGGTTGAGCAGGTACATCAGCGCGATGATGACGGCGGTGACGATGAATATGCCGAGCATACCGCGTCCCATATACTGCAGGGTTTCCAGCATGGCGTTGACATTGATTTTCATGTGCATCCTCCTTTAACCGAGCATATTCAATATCAGGCCGCCCGCAATGACGGAGGCGATCTGGCCGGACACGTTGACACCGATGGCGTGCATCAGCAGGAAGTTCTGACTGTCCTCCTTGAGGCCCATCTTATGAATCACGCGTGCCGACATCGGGAAAGCGGAGATGCCGGCAGCGCCGATCATCGGATTGAGCTTCCTGCCCTTGGGCAAAAAGAGATTGATGAACTTGGCCACCAGCACGCCGCCGGCCGTGTCGAATACGAAGGCGACCAGGCCCAGTGCCAGTATCATCAGCGTTTGCGGGGTCAGAAATTGCTCCGCCTGCATCTTGGTGGCGATGGTCAGCCCCAGCAGCAGCGTGACCAGATTGGAGAGCACCTTTTGCGCGGTTTCGGAGAGCATATCCAGCACGCCGCACTCGCGAATCAGGTTACCGAACATCAGAAAGCCGATCAGCGCCACGCTGCGCGGGGAGACCAGACCGGCGACCATCGTCAGAACGATCGGGAAGAGTATGCGCGTGCGCTTGGAGACGTTCTTTTGCGCATAGGGCATGCGAATCAGGCGTTCCTTTTTCGTGGTGAGCGCCCGGATCACGGGCGGTTGCACCAGCGGTACGAGCGCCATGTAGGAATACGCGGCGACCATGATCGCACCCAGGTAATTGGAATTGAAGTATTGTGCCACGAAGATAGAGGTGGGGCCGTCCGCCGCGCCGATGATGCCGATGGAGGCCGCATCCTTGATGTCAAAGCCCAGCAGTGCCGCAAGGCTGATCGTGAAGAATATGCCGAATTGCGAGGCTGCGCCGAAAATCATCAGTTTGGGGTTGGAGAGCAGCGGCGTAAAGTCGATCATCGCACCGATGCCGATGAAGAGCAGCAGCGGGAAGAGTTCATTGGCGATGCCGGCGTTGAAGAGCACATCCACAGCGCCTTCCTCCAGACCCGTCGCGTAGAGCTGATTGACCGCGCCCGAAAGCGGCAGGTTGACCAGTATCGTGCCGAAGCCCAGCGGCAGCAGCAACGTAGGTTCCATGTCCTTTTTGATCGCCAGCCAGATCAGTACCGCACCGATCAGCCACATCACGGCCTGCTGCCAGGTGACGTTCAAAACGTTGGAAAACAGTTCAGCCATTTCCATCCCTCCGAAATGATTTTGATTCCGCATCGGGAGAGCAAAAAACGAGACTCCTGCCGAAAAACACGGCAAAAGTCTCGCTTTTTAATTCACAGGCGGGCAGATAATTCATGCTGCCGTCCTGACGCCCGCAAAACAGATTTGAAAATCTGCTAGCTACTCCCTCTTACGTCTGTATTATACGGGATGGACCGTCAAAATGCAAGTGAATTGTGCGTATTGTCATACAATTTACACAGTTCCCGGGCTTCACATACACCGCAACGGCACTCGTGCATGCTTTATTTTGTCTTCCGGACGTTTCGGTAATGTCTGCCCTCAAACTTCCGGTCAAAAACAAATAATCCGAACCGATTTTCTCCGCAAAGATTCGGCTCGGATTATTGTCTGGTGCGGTTGACGGGACTTGAACCCGTACCCTCTCGGACACGCCCCTCAAACGTGCGCGTATGCCTATTCCGCCACAACCGCAGGCACAAGAGATATTATACACGTGAGAGGCTACGTTGTCAAGGATTTTGCTTCGTAAAATTGAAATAAAGCGGAAAAATCTCCCAATCTGCGGCTGCAGGGGAGGGGCGAGGAATTGACCATTGAAATTTATTTGTGTCTTAACGCTGAGGCGGGAAAACAGCTTGCCAATTTCTCCGAAATGTGTATAATATACTATTAGATTGTTCTACCTCACTTGAAAGGAAGAGACTCATGACGAAGAATATTGCAAAGATTCTGCTGTTGGTGCTCGTGCTTGCGGTGGCACTGGGCGGCTGCAATCTGATTGAAGTGGATGCCCGCATGCAGGCGGACGAGGATATTGCCAAGATCAAAAAGAACAACGGTGGCCTGGTCGCAGCCTACACCGGCGGCACGTTGAGCGTGGCGGACGTGCTGGGCGAGTTCAACTCGAACTACAATCAGACGGCCTACATGTATTCCTATTTCGGCATGGAGATGTCCGAGGACGAGGTCGACTCTCTGGCACTGGACGTGATCGAGGAGCACCTGAAGTATGTCGTGGCCGCCGCCAGGTTCGATGAGAGCAACACGCTCAGCGATGAGGAGCTTGAGCAGGTTGCAACGGATGCTCAGACGCAGTATGATTCCAATCTGGAGAGCGCACTGGAGTCTGCAAGCGGCGATACCGATGAAGACAAGAACATCAACGCCGAGGTTATGCTCTATGAAGTGGGTCTGGACTACGATTCCACCTACAACAGCCTGCTGCTGACCACGAAGCACGACAAGGAAGTCGAACTGCTGCAGGACGAGATCACCGAAGTCAGCGATGAGGAACTTCAGGAAGCCTACGATGCGCAGGTTGCCGAGGATCAGGAAAACTACGTGGACGGCAGCTCGTTTGAGAGTGCCATGACCGAGGAAGATACCATCGTCTGCTGGCAGCCGGACGGCTACCGCACGGTCAGGCACATCCTGCTGATCCCCTCCGACGAGACGAAGACGGCCTACAGCGATGCCGTGTCCGCGCTGGAGAGCGCCAACTCCCAGCTGGACAGCCTCAATACCGAACTTGAGGGCCTGACGGGCGAGAGCGAGGACGAGCGCACGGCAGACGAGGTTCAGGCCGACATCGATTCCGTGACGGCCACGATTCCCGATCTGGAAGCTGCAGTCGAAACCGCAGCGCAGGCTTGCCTGGATGAGGTCAAAGACAAGACCGACGAAATCTATGCCCGCCTTGAAAACGGTGAAGACTTTGAAGCCCTGATCGAGGAATACGGTGAGGATCCGGGCATGCAGAACGAGCCGACCAAGACCCGCGGCTACTACGTCAGCGCAGCTTCCACCAACTGGGAGACCAACTTCCGCGATGCGGCCATGGCGCTGGAGAATATCGGTGACTATACGCTCACGCCTGTGGTCAGCGGCAGCGGCGTGCACATCATCCGCTATGAGTCTGACGTGCAGGGTGGCGAGGTCGGTCCGGATCAGGTGCACGATGCCCTCTACGACAAGACGCTTGAGAGCCTGAAGGAGAGCCATGCGACCGATACGATCGATGCCTGGGTGGCCGAACTGAACCCCGTCTACGATGCCAATACGCTCCTGGCGGCGGTAAGCGAATAATTCATAATACATCCGACTGTCGGAGGCATAGTCCTCCGGCAGTTTTTTAATATTAAGATATAAAAACAAAGCTTGACTCTGCAACCGTGACAGAGTTTACTATAATAGGGCAATATGAAGACTCGGAAGGTGATCCCATGGAAAGAAATCTCACGTCCGGCAGCGTGCTCAGGAATGTGATCCGGTTCTCGCTGCCGTATCTTCTGTCCTACTTTCTGCAGACGCTCTACGGCATGGCCGACCTGTTCATCATCGGCCAATACGAGGGCGTGGCGAGCACCACGGCGGTGTCCATCGGCTCGCAGGTCATGCATATGCTCACGGTGATGCTCGTGGGGCTGGCGATGGGCTCGACAGTGCTGATCGGCCGCGCGGTCGGTGCAGAAGACCACAGGCGCGTCTGCGTGGGTGTGGGAAATACGGTGACGCTGTTTATGTCGCTCTGCGTGGTGTTGACGGCACTGCTGCTGGTGCTCACGCGACCGATCGCCCTCGTCATGTCCACGCCCGAGGAGGCGCTCTCCGGCACGATTGCATATCTCACGATCTGCTTTGCAGGCATACCCTTCATCACGGCATACAACATCATCAGCTCGATCTTCCGCGGCATGGGCGACAGCAAAACACCCATGAAATTCATCGCGGTGGCCTGCGCGGCCAATATCATTCTGGACTACCTGTTCATGGGCGCACTGCACATGGGCCCGGCGGGTGCGGCACTGGGCACGACGCTGGCACAGGCGATCAGCGTTGCGGTGTCGCTGGCGGCGATCCTCAGAAAAAAGAGCGGCATCAGCCTTCACCGCAGTGACTTCAGACCGCAGCGGAGCGTGATGGGGCAACTGCTGCGCGTGGGTGTGCCGGTGGCGCTTCAGGACGGCTTTATTCAGGTTTCGTTCGTGATTATCACCATCATCGCCAATCACCGCGGCTTGACGGATTCGGCTGCGGTCGGCATCGTGGAGAAGATCATCAGTTTCCTCTTCCTCGTGCCCTCGTCCATGCTCTCCACCATTTCGGCACTGGGCGCGCAGAATATCGGCGCGGGCAAGCCGGAACGCGCGGTTGAGACGCTGCGCATCGGCGCAACCATCGGCCTCGGCTTCGGCGCGATCATGTCCATACTGGTGCAGTTCATCGCGGCGGACATGGTGAGTCTGTTCACCGCGGATGCGGCGGTGGCCGTGGCCGGCGGGCAGTACATACGCGGCTACATACTCGACTGCGCCTTTGCAGGCGTGCAGTTCAGCTTCAGCGGCTACTTCTGTGCCTGCGGCAAGTCCGGCATATCTTTTCTGCACAACGTATTGTCGATCGTGCTGGCCCGCGTGCCGGGCGCGTACCTCGCCTCGAAATTTTTTCCGAACACGCTGCTGCCGATGGGCCTGGCCTCGGCGGCGGGCTCCCTGCTCTCGATCATCGTCTGCGTGATTGCCTTTATCGTGATACGGCGAAAGGAAGTGCACGCATGACCCCCTCCGGGCTGTTTCGAATCGGCGATGTGGCGCGGCTGTTTGATCTGAGCGTGAGCAGCATACGCCATTACGAGGTGTTGGGGCTGGTCACGCCGGAATACACGGATCCGGACAGCGGCTACCGCTACTACGGTCCGAATCAATTTGAACGTTTCAACACCATACGCTATCTGCGTGCACTGGATATGCCGCTTTCGGAGATTGCGGATTTTTTGCAGAACCGCGATGTGGAGCGCATCGAAGAAAAGCTGCGCAAACAGCAGGAAACACTGCGTCTGAAAATGGACGAACTGCAGCGCGTGTCCCGTAAGATTGACAAGCGCCTTGCCGTGCTTGCCGAGGCACGAGGGGCGACGGCAGATGTGATCGAAGAGGTCATACTGCCGCCCGCTCGCATGTATCGGGTGAATCGTCAGCTTCAGATCCGCAATTACCGCGACATGGAATTGCCGACCATTCATCTGGCGCAGGCCCAGCCCGAAGCGCTGATCTTCCTGGGTAAGGTCGGCGTGGGCATATCGCGGGAGCATATAATGCAGGGCCGCTTCGACAGCTACGACGGCGTGTTTCTGATGCTCGACGAGGCAGACCACTTCAGCGGAGACATCTGCCTGCTGCCCGAGCGGCGCTGCATTCGCCTGCGCTTTCACGGCACGCACATTGATGCACCGCAGCACTACCGTACTCTGGCGGACTACATGGCCTCGCACAATCTTATGCCTGCGGGCGATTCCGAGGAGATTACGCTCATCGACTACGGCATCACGAACGACACGGAAAAGTTTCTGACGGAGATCAGCATTCCGGTGGAAGCAAAGGGAGAATGATATGGAAAAGCTGCTGCTGTTTCGAAGTGCACTGCTCAGCTTACCATCTCATTTAATCAGTGTATCCTTAAAACCGTTTTCCTCCGGTCTCCGATCCATATTCTTTGTTGCTGACAAACCCCTCCGCCGCAAGCATGGAAAAAAGCGGCGGAGGGGTTCGTTCATTCCCCGATCTTCGGGCTTGGGGCATCGCAGTAGATACACCTGTAGACGCGACGTTCGGGGTTGACCAGTCGAAACTCGTGCTGCAGTTCCTGTTCCGTGGAGGTGATGCAGCGCGGATTTTTGCATTTGATGATGTCCTGCACGCGCTGCGGCAGCGACAGGTGCGCACGCTTGACGAGCTTGCCGTCCTGAATGATGTTCACCGTGACACCGGGATCGATGTAGCCCAGCACATCAAAGTTCAGATCGATCACCTGGCCGATCTTGATGATGTCCTTGCGGCCGCGCTTTTGGCTCTCGGCGTTCTTGATCATCGCAACGGTGCAGTCAAGCTTGTCCAGACCCAGTATCTTGTATATCTCCATGCCGCGACCCGCGGTGATGTGATCGAGCACGATGCCGTCCTTGATCTGACCGATAATCATACTTTCACCTCCAGGAGCTTGAGTATCAGTGCCATGCGCATGTATTTGCCGTTGAGGGCCTGTTTGAAGTAGCACGCGCGGGGATCGTCGTCCACTGCAACCGATATTTCATTCACGCGCGGCAGAGGATGCAGTATCTTCAGATCCTCCTTGGCTGTTCTGAGCTTCTCAGGTGTCAGTATGTAACTGTCCTTCAGACGAACGTAATCTGCCTCATTGAAGAAACGTTCGCGCTGCACGCGCGTCATGTAGAGCACATCCAGCCGGGGCATGACCTCTTCCAGATCGGAGACCTCTTTGTATTCGATGCCTGCCGGCTCGAGCACGTCGGTGATTATGTAGCGCGGAATCTTCAGCTCATCCGGGCTGATCATCACAAATTTCACATTTTCATAGCGGCTCATGGCGCTGACCAGTGAGTGTACCGTGCGGCCGAACTTCAGATCGCCGCAGACGCCGATCGTCATGTCCGACAGGCGGCCCTTTTCACGGTAAATGGTCAGTATGTCCGCCAGCGTCTGGGTGGGATGGTTGTGGCCGCCGTCACCGGCATTGACCACGGGGATGCTCGCATTCCGGCTGGCCACCAGCGGCGCACCCTCCTTGGGATGGCGCATGGCGATGATGTCGGCGTAGCAGGAGATCATCCTGGCAGTGTCCGCGACGCTTTCGCCCTTGCTGGCCGAGGAGGTGTTCGCGGAGGCAAAGCCCAGCACGTTTCCGCCAAGCTCGTACATGGCGGCCTCAAAAGAGAGCCTCGTGCGGGTCGAGGGCTCAAAGAACAGCGTGGCCAGCTTCTTGCCGTGGCAGGCCTCGGCGTACTTCCCGGGGTTGGCGATGATGTCCAGAGCGCAATCTATCAGCTCCTGAAGTTCATCGGTGGACAGCTGCATGATATCAATCAGATGGCGCATTACCTGTTTCCTCCGATCCAGCTTTCATCCGAAGGGTTGTTGCGGAAGGCGATCAGCCGCGCGATGTCCGCCTTCTGAATGTAGCCTTCCTCGGCAGCCGCCTCGCACATCGCGTCAAAATCGGTCAGCGAAACGTTTCTGACATTTGCTGCGGCCAGACGATCCAGTCCCTTTTGCATGCCGTAGGTGAATATGGAGGCGATGCCCAGCACGGTGGCGCCCGCCTCGCGCAGTACGTCGACGACCTCGATTGCGCTGCCGCCGGTCGAGATCAGATCCTCGATGACGACCACCTTCTGACCCGGCAGAAGCCTGCCCTCGATCCGGTTCTTCCTGCCGTGATCCTTTGCGCCCGAGCGCACATAGCCCATAGGCATGTTCATCAGGTGTCCCACGATGGCGGCGTGGGCAATGCCCGCGGTGGACGTGCCCATCAGTACCTCGGCCTCGGGATAGTATTCGCGGACGATTTGCGCCAGCCCCTCCTCGATCTGCGTGCGTACCTCGGGCGCAGTGAGCGTCAGACGATTGTCGCAGTAGATGGGGCTTTTGATGCCGCTGGCCCAGGTGAAGGGTTCCTCGGGGCGGAAGATGACGGCCTGAATGCTCAAAAGAGCGGCCGCGATTTGTTTTTTCATATCCATAATGCTATTCCTCCGTTAGTCCACAAATTCGCGCACGCAGCGGCGATAGGCCGCCACAGGGTCACTTGCTGCCGTGATCGGTCTGCCGACCACGATGTAGTCGCTGCCCAGTTCCCTGGCCCCGGCGGGTGTGGTCACGCGCTTCTGGTCGCCCACGTCGCCGTCGGCAAAGCGCACGCCGGGGGTGACGGTCAGGAAGCCCTTGCCGCAGCGCTCGTGCACCTTGCCTGCCTCCAGCGGTGAGCAGACCACGCCGTCAAGCCCTGCTTCCTTGGCCAGCTCGCCGTAGTGCATGATGACCTCGTCGATCGGCTCGCGGATCCAAAGCTCATCCTCCATGCTCTGCCGGTCGGTGGAGGTCAGCTGCGTCACGCCGATCAGCAGCGGTCTGCTGCCGTCCGGGCGTGTCAGGCCTTCGATGGCGGCACGCATCATGTTGACCGTGCCCGCGCAGTGCAGGTTGGTGATGTCCACATCCAGCCTGGAGAGCACGTTCATGGTCTTTTTGACGGTGTTGGGAATGTCGTGCAGCTTCAGATCCAGAAAGATCTTGTGGCCGCGTGCCTTGATGTCGCGCACGATCTGCGGCCCCTCCGCATAGAAGAGCTCCATGCCGATCTTCACAAAGGGCTTCTCATCCGTAAACCGGTCCAGAAAGTTCAGCGTCGCCTCGCGGCTTGAGAAGTCGCAGGCAATGATAACGTCGCGTCCCATTATGCGTGTGCACCTCCGATGATTGTATTCAGGCTTTCAATATGATATTTTTGCATGACCTGCGGGAGCTGCTCTATAATGTCCCGGCAGACATAGGGCTGCACCAGATTGGCCGCGCCGACCTGCACCGCCGTAGCACCGGCCAGCATCATCTCTATGACGTCTTCCGCACTTGATACGCCGCCCACGCCGACGATGGGAATGTCCACCGTCTCGTAGACCTGATAGACCATGCGCACAGCCAGCGGGAATATGCCGCCGCCGCTCATGCCGCCGGTTTTGTTGGCCAGCAGCGGTTTTTTTGTGCGCAGATTGATGCGCATGCCCAGCAGCGTGTTGATCAGCGACAGACCGTCTGCGCCCGCATCCGCGCAGGCCTTGGCGATCTCGCAGATGTCTTTCACATTCGGGCTGAGCTTCATGATGACGGGCTTGCGCGTAACCGCCTTGATCGCCCGCGTCACCTCAGCCGCCATCTTCGGATCCGTGCCGAAGCTCATGCCGCCGCCGTGCACGTTCGGGCAGGAGATGTTGACCTCCAGCCAGCCGACCTGCTCACATGCGTCCAGTTTCCGGCAGACCTGGGTATATTCGTCCACGGAAAAACCGGAGACATTGGC
>CAVINP010000073.1:0-10144 GCA_963643985.1 bacterium | reverse complement strand
CGCGGGTGATCGCGCCCACACAGCGCACGCCGAGACCCGGGCCGGGGAAGGGCTGACGATAGACCATGCTGTCCGGCAGACCCAGCGCTGCGCCGACGGCACGTACCTCGTCCTTGAAGAGCATCTTCAGCGGCTCGACCAGTTCGAACTTCAGGTCCTCGGGCAGACCGCCCACGTTGTGATGGCTCTTGACCGCCTTCACGGTGCGGGTGCCGCTCTCGATGATGTCCGGATAGATCGTACCCTGACCCAGGAAGGAAATGCCGTCCAGCTTGCGGGCTTCCTCTTCAAAGACGCGAATGAACTCCGCACCGATGATGTGGCGCTTTTGCTCGGGGTCGGCTACGCCGGCAAGTTTGTCCAGAAAGCGGTCCACGGCATCGACGTAGATCAGGTTCGCGCCCAATTCATGGCGGAACACCTGCACCACCTGTTCCGGCTCACCCTTGCGCAGCAGGCCATGGTTGACGTGAACGCAGGTCAGTTTGTCGCCGATGGCGCGGATCAGCAGTGCTGCGACCACGGAGGAATCTACGCCGCCGGAGAGCGCCAGCAATACCTTGCCGTCGCCGACCTGGGCGCGGATGCGCTCGATCTGATCATCGATGAAGTTCTGCGTGCTCCAGGTTTTGCCGCAGCCGCACTTGTCAAATACGAAATCAGAGAGCAGTTTGGCACGCTCGGCATCGTCCTGCGGCCAGGCGGCGATCATATCGCCCTTCTTTGCAGCATGATCCACGGACAAAAAGGGCACATTCAGCGCGTAGATCGCATCGTCTGCATCGATGGTCACGCCGTCTACGATGCGGTTTGCGCCGCCGTTGAGTATCACGCCGCGTACGTTCGGTATGGCGGCAAGCTCGGCAGCCTTGATGTCGTGGGTATGGATTTCGCTGTACACGCCCAGCGCACGGATTTCGCGGGCAATCTTCGGGTTTTCCTCACTGCCCAGATCAAATACCAGTATGACGTCCTGTTGCATAAGCGTTCTTCCTTTCGTTAAATAGGATTATTCCTGATGTACAGTATATCGCATATCCGAATGCAAATCAAGCTCGTAGCCGATAAAAATACCCCCGAAGCGCAATGCCTCGGGGGAAAAGAAAATGTTTATACGATCTTGGCGTACATGGAGGAGACCCATCCGGTGGTGCCGTTGTACTTGATCTTGTACCAGCGCACGCCGCGGCTGTCCACGGAGCTCTTGCCGAGATAGGTGACCGTCTTGCCGGAGCTGATGTAGCCCAACTTGCTGCTGGTCTTGTCCGGCTTGGAGCGGATGGTAACGTCGCCGCCGACGATCTTGACCTTGTCGCCGGAGCTGCCCGAGTCGCCGGACTCGCTGCTGCCGCTGCCCTTGGAGTCGGAAACCTTCGAGTATTTGGAGGAGACCCAGCCGGTCACGCCGTCATACTTGACCTTGTACCAGACCACGCCGCGGCTGTCCTTGGAGGCCTTGCCCTGGAAGGTACCGTAGCTGCCCTTGGGCATCGTGCCCTTGACCGAGCTGCTCAGGCTGGCAGAGGAGCGGATGTTCACGGAGCCGCCCACGGCGCGGACGTACTTGCCGGACATGCTGTATTCCTTGCCCGCAGTCGACTTTTGGGACGACGAGGACGAGGAGGACGAGCTGCCCGTGGTGCAGTAGCCTGCGGAGATCCAGCCGGTCACGCCCTTGTAGCTGATCTTGTACCAGTGGTTGCCGCGGGAGTCGGTGGCATACTTGCCTTCGCATGTCACGCTCACGCCTGCGGGCACGGAGCCGATGACCTTCGCGCCCAGATAGCCCTCGGCGCGGATGTTCAGGCTCGTGGTGGTCGTAACCTTGCTCAGGCTCGTATCCGTCACAGAGACGGTAGAAGCCGAAGACGAGGCGGAATCATCGACGGAAGCGGCGGACACGCCCGCATCCGCGGTGGTGGCCTGCGTCTCATCGTCGGTGGTGGTGTCGATGATATCAAGCGAGGGGATGGGCGTCGCGGCGGCGCCTACGGTGCCGTCGGATACGGAGACGACATTGCCGGCCAGCTCGGAATTGGCCACAAACTGGTCGAACCAGTCGGCATCCGCCGCGGTGATCACGTCGCTCGCGCCCGCGGGAACGGCGGTGGCTTCCGCCGCAACGGTCGCGGCATCGGCGGCATTTGCCAGGTTGCCGGAGTAGAGCGTCGTCAGGCCGGCCTTGGCATCCACGCGCGTCAGCGTGCCCGTGCCGGGCTCCCAGATGTAGAGGCTCTCACCGTCAGACGCGACGGTCGCGCCGGTTGCGGGAGAATACAGCGTCAGTGCGCCCGTCTCGGTGTCGACGATCAGTGCGCCGTTGTACCAGCAGGCCGTGCCCAGACCCATGGGCCAGAAGCCGCTGTCGGGGCTGGTGCAGACGCTCTCGAGGGTCTTCAATTGCGTATCGAGGCTTGAAACCATGCCCTTGAGTACGGCGGTATCGCCGCTCTGCACGGCATAGGCCGAGCCGAGGTTGTGGAAGTAGATGTAGTGGCCGGAAATCTTCAGGTCTGCCGCACCGCTCTTGAGCAGCAGCTCGGTCTCGCCGGAGGCCAGATTCAGGCGATAGATGCAGCCCGCGCGGCCGGTGGCGGTCGTGCCGCTGTCAAGCGTCGTGGTGTAGTCGAGCTGGTCGCTCTCGGCGACGTAGTAGGCATAGCTCTCATCCACGACGAACTCGCTCATCTGCGCACCGGAGAGCTTCAGGCAGAGCTGCTCCTCGGCATCGACAGAGTAGAGCAGGTTGTCAATCAGTATCAGGAACTTGCCGCCGTAGCAGCAGAGGTTGCCGGCATTCTGTGCGCCCAGGGAATACAGCGTCACGGCCGTGTTGCCCTTGCAGCCCATGATGCCGGTGTTGCCGCCGTCCTTTTTCAGGTAGGCAATGCCGCTGGAGTAGAGCATGATATCGGAAATTTCGCTGCCGCGGTCAATGAGCACGGGCGAACCGCCGTTGAGCGGAACGCGCACCAGCGCCATGCCGCTGTCGGCCGGCACGGCAATGTATATGTCGGAACCGGTGTTTGCGACCCCTGCGCCGTTGACGGCCGTTGTGGTCTCCTCTGCCATGGCCGGGCAGAGGCAGGTCAGCGCCATCAGCGCGATCAGCATGCAAACCAAGAGCTTGCGCATAGTATTGAACCCTCCTCGCTTTGTAAAACAGGCATTTTTCTCCTATTGAACAGTATAGCACATTTCGTGCTTATACTCAAGCTTTAGACGAAATATTGCGGGTTTTCGATCCACGATTTCCGAAAAAATTGTGGATTTAATTGCAATCGTTCCCGCGGTCTGATATAATAGGTAAAAATGACTTTGACGGGAGGTTTGCCCATGCCGTTGTTCGACCGCGAAGCGGAAGCAAAGCGCAAACAGAATCTCAAGGAGCTGGAGGATCGCCGCCTGCTCTTTGCACAGGAACTCGAAAAAATGAATTTCAGACCCGAACGCATGTTCTTTGCTTCCGGCGAGGACGGGCGCTTCGTGGCCCTGGCGCGTCACGGTGGGAAGTATGCCGTGATCACCTCGCCCGTGTTCGGTCAGGAAGGTGACTTCGTCATCGATCTGATGCCCGAGCTGAGCTATGAGCGCGAGGACGTATACGAAAAGGGCTCCGGCCTCAACGGCGCGTTCGGCTTCGGCAAGAAAGGCGCACGCGGCTTTGTGCTGCACATCGACATGAGCGACGGCAGCCGCGCAGACATGTCGGTCGTGGCCGGGCGCACGTCCTGGCTCGATGCACCGCTGAAGAAAAATCCGCTGCTGGGTACGAAGCGCCGCCGCGGCAACGCCAACGTCATATGGGAACTGATGCCCATTGACCCCGGCCAGCTGGACAAGATCGAAAAGATACTGGCGGACTACTACCTGAAATAAATGCCAACATCAAGGGCCGTCGGATTTTCGCCGACGGCCTTATTAATCAGAGGAGACGCACGACTTGAAATACTATCTGCAATTTATACTCTCCATGCTGATTTTCGGCACAATCGGCATATTCAGAAGGTTCATACCGCTCTCCTCGGGGCTGCTGGCCTTCACGCGCGGCATACTGGGCAGCCTGTTCCTGCTGCTGATCGTATTTTTCAGGCGGCAGCGCCTGCAAAAGATCGGGAAAAAGAAATTTTGGCTGCTGGCGCTCAGCGGGGCGCTGATCGGGCTGAACTGGATTGCGCTCTTTGAGGCCTACAACTACACCTCCGTGGCCACGGCCACACTGTGCTACTACATGCAGCCGACCATCGTGATATTGCTCTCCCCGCTGATTTTCAGGGAAAAGCTCATTCCGCGCAAGCTCATCTGTGCCGTGGCTGCCGTGGTGGGCATGTTTTTTGTTTCCGGCCTCACGGGCGGCGCAGGAATCGCCGGGCGGGATCTGGCGGGCATAGCGCTGGGGCTGCTCGCCGCGGCGCTCTACGCGACGGTCGTGATCATGAACAAGAAGCTGCCGACCCGGGATGCCTATTCAAAGACGATACTGCAACTGACCGCCGCCGCCGTCGTGCTCATTCCATACCTGCTGATGACGGAGGACTTTTCAGCCATATCCCCGGACGGTACGGCGCTTTTTATGGTGCTCGTGGTGGGGCTTGTGCACACGGGGCTTGCCTATACGCTCTACTTCTCCGGCATGCAGCACATGCGGGCGCAGTCCGTGGCGGTGCTGGGCTATATCGATCCGGTGTTTGCACTGCTGCTCTCCGCGGCTGTGCTGCACGAGAAGCTGACGGCCTCGGGCATCATCGGCTCGGTGCTCATCGTCGGCTCCGCGCTCGTGAGCGAAATCAACTTTTCAAAGAAAGAAGTCCAAAAATCATGAACACTGTCATCCGCGAATACACAAACCGGGATCTGCCCGACATGATCCGCATCTGGAACGAGGTCGTCGAGGACGGCATTGCCTTTCCGCAGGAGGAGCTTCTGAACGCCGAGACGGGTGCAGCCTTCTTTGCGTCCCAGAGCTACAGCGCCGTGGCAGAGGATACCGGAAGCGGCAGGATTTACGGCCTGTACATACTGCACCCGAACAACGTCGGCCGCTGCGGCCACATCTGCAACGCCAGCTATGCCGTAGGCCGGGAGTCCCGCGGGCTGCACATCGGTGAAAAGCTGGTGCTGGACTGCCTTGCGCAGGGCAGGGCACACGGCTTCGGTGTGCTGCAGTTCAATGCCGTCGTGGCCACCAACGTGCACGCGCGGCACCTCTACGAGCGTCTGGGCTTTCATCAGCTGGGCGTGATCCCCAAGGGCTTTCGCATGAAGGACGGCCACTACGAGGACATCTGTCCCTATTATCATGAACTGTAAGGTACAGGGAGGTGCGGTATGAAACTGCAGGCGGGCTTGTATGAACAGGTTGTCAATCACGCACTCGGCGAGGCCCTGTGTGCTGTTCCCGATGCCTGCAAATCCCTTGCGCCCATCGATCGTGCCGAGGCTTCGAAGGTGCTCGCCCAATATCTGACGGATGTCATTCAAAAAGGGCTGGACGATGTGCGCGAGAGCGGCGGCATCGGTGCACAGCTCGATCTGACAAATCGCATCGTATCTTTGATCGGAAAGGTCACCAGCGAGGCGGATTTTGCCGCGCTGGGCGTTGATGCGCAGGCCGAACAGCTGCTTGCGATCCTTCGGGAAAATGATCCGCGTCTGGCCGTCAATCAGACTGCAGCGGATCTGAGCCGCCCCGAGACCTCCGTCGCGCAGAGTTCACTTTTCACGGGGGCGGTGCACGAGCCGCAGATGTTTTCGGAACTCAAAAAGGAAATCGCTTCGGCAGACCGCATCGATATGCTGGTGTCCTTCATCAAATGGAGCGGACTTCGCCTGCTGATGGAAGATTTGCGGACCTTCACGTACAACGGCGGCGAACTGCGCATTATCACCACCTCCTACATGGGTGCGACGGATATCAAGGCCATCGAAGAACTGCGCAAACTGCCCAACAGCCGTATTAAGGTCAGCTACGACACCAAACGTACGCGCCTGCACGCCAAGACCTACGTCTTTCATCGGGGCACGGGCTTCACCACGGCCTACGTCGGCTCTTCCAATCTCTCCAACGCCGCCATATCCAGCGGCCTGGAATGGAACGTAAAACTCACGAAAAAGGATCTGCCCGAAACGCTCGACAAAATTGAGGCCACATTTGAGAGCTACTGGAATTCCCGCGAATTTGAATACTATGCCGAGGATCAGAAGGAACGCCTTGCGCGGGCGCTGAAGGCCGAGAGGTACTTTGGCAGCAACAACCCCGAGATATACACCATGGACATCATGCCCTACGCCTATCAGCAGGAAATACTGGATCGTCTGGACGCGGAGCGCACGGTACGGGGCAAAACGCGCAATCTGCTCGTGGCTGCAACGGGTACAGGCAAGACGGTCATATCCGCACTGGACTACAGGCGCTTTCGCAGGCAGCATGCAAAGCAGCCTTGTCGGCTGTTGTTTGTGGCGCATCGGGAGGAAATACTCAAACAGAGCATTGCGACCTTTCGGGCAGTGCTCAAGGATGCCAATTTCGGAGACCTGCTCGTGGGCAGTCATGTGCCCGAAGCGATCGATTATCTCTTTATTTCCATACAATCATTCAATTCCCATGATTTTACGGCAAAGACCGCAGACAACTTCTATGATTACATCGTGGTGGACGAATTTCATCACGCCGCCGCGCCGACCTACCGGAAACTGCTGAGCTATTATAAGCCCCGAATTCTTCTGGGCCTGACGGCTACACCTGAGCGCATGGACGGCAGAAGCATACTGCCGTACTTCGATGACCGCATTGCTGCACAGATCCGTCTGCCCGAGGCCATTGACAGGAAGCTGCTCTGTCCGTTCCAGTATTTCGGTGTGACGGACAGCATCGATCTGGACACGCTTCGCTGGACGCGCGGCGGATACGACAAAAGCGAACTGTCCAAGGTATACACGCTCAGCGGTGCTGCAGCGCGGCAGCGTGCGGATCTGGTGATTAATACACTTCTGAAGTATGTGACCGACATTGACGATGTCAAGGGACTGGGATTTTGCGTCTCCGTTGAACACGCAAAATTTATGGCCAACTGCTTCTGCGAACACGGCATAGCTTCCATCGCCCTGACGGGACAGACGCAGGACGATGTGCGTGATACGGCGAAGCAGCGCCTGGTCAGCGGCGAACTGCGCTTTATATTCGTGGTTGACATCTACAACGAGGGCGTGGACATTCCCGAGATCAACACGGTGCTGTTCCTGCGCCCGACGGAATCCCTGACCGTATTTCTGCAGCAGCTCGGACGTGGCCTTCGTCTTTCGGAGGGCAAGGAATGCCTCACCGTGCTGGACTTCATCGGTCAGGCGAACAAACGCTATAACTTCGAGGCCAAGTTTGCCGCGCTTTTGAGCAATACGTCCCGAGGTGTGGCACATGAGATACGCAACGGCTTTATCAACATGCCAAAGGGCTGTTTCATCCAGCTTGAGAGAAAAGCCGAGCGCATTGTACTGGACAACATTCGCGCGGCCTACGGCAATACTGCAGGGCTGGTTGCACGCATCAGAAGTTTCTGCGAGGACAGCAACTGTGAACTGACGCTCGGCAATTTTCTGGACCGGTGCCGCATCGACCCGCGCACGCTCTATCGCTTCTCGAGCTTTTCACGGCTCTGCGTGCTTGCCGGCATGCGGGATGATTTCAAGGAGCCTGCAGAGGAACTTCTGACCAGGGCGCTGCCCAGATTTGCGCTGATTGACTCGCGCCGCTGGATCGGCTTTCTGCTCGATATTCTGCCGAAACTTTCGAATGCAGACTTTGCCGCACTGTCTCCCCTGCACAGGCGCATGCTTCAGATGCTGCACGTCACCATCTGGGGCGAATGTGCGTCTGATTGGAGCAGTGAAGAGACGCAGGCACACTTTCGTATGCTGACGGACAGCCCCGTGATGCTTGCGGAACTGACGGATTTGCTCAGATACCGCTATGACGGCATCGACTTTATCGATGAGGCCGTTGATATCGGCTTTGACTGTCCGCTGGATCTGCATTGCAGCTACACGCGTGATCAGTTGCTGGCTGCGCTGGACTTCAAAAAGCCGTCCACCGTGCGTGAGGGTGTAAAATGGCTGCCCGAAAAGCAGCTGGACGTGCTTCTTGTAACGCTGAACAAGTCTGACAAAGACTATTCCCCGACGACCATGTACAAGGATTATTCCATAAACGAAAACCTGTTTCACTGGCAGAGCCAGAGCACCACGTCGGAGCAATCTCCGACGGGACAGCGCTACATCCACCACGCAGAGCGCGGCAGCCGCGTGCTGCTGTTTGTGCGCGAATTCAAGACGGATCGCGTCTCGGGGAGTGCGGCGACCTACACCTATCTGGGCACGGCGCAGTATCTCCGTCACGAAGGATCGCGTCCCATGAACATCCTCTGGCGTCTGGACAGGGCCATACCGGCCAGGCTGCTGCCCAAGACCAACAAGCTTGCGGCGGGCTAATATACAGGCTCTCCACGGGAACCCGGAGAATTGACTGACCCCACCACCGCAGCTGACTGAGGGATTGGTAGCCTCATCCCCGGGAAAACGTGAAGAGCCCAAAAAACAGTGGACAGTGACTTCCGGTCACTGTCCACTGACTGCTGTTACGACGCCTGCGCCATTTCCTTCACGACGTGCAGCATATCCTTCCAGCTGCCGTCGGGGTCATCCGCATTCAGCCGCTGTTCGAGGCGGGTCGCCATGCCCAGTATCTGCTGCCTCTTGCGCATGACAAAGCCGGTCTGTTCGGCAAAGCTCTGCGACTGCAGCAGCGTCAGCATCCGCCCGAGCAGGTTGAGTATTTCAGGGTCGGGCAGCGTCTGCTGGTAGATGTGGCGGTCGACGCGCCCCAGTGCGCGGTCAGCCAGATCGTCCATACCATATTCGTCGGCGAGAGCGATGATATCGTCCAGTGCGGACGGATCGCCGTCAAAACGCTGCATGAGCGTGCTCACATAGTCGCGCTTCCACTGCTCCTCCGGGTAGGCGTTGCCCGAGAGCAGCTGCAGGTACTGCTCGGTCAGCCCCGCCTTTTCGATCGTGCGGCGGCTGCAGTGGTACATCAGGAACATCTCATGGGCACGGCGGACATCCTCATCGCGCTTGCGGGCCTCCTCCTCGGCTGCACGCCGCGCCTCCTGTTCCTGCGTGGCCTGCTCGTCCGCGGTTGCCCCGGCAAAATCGCCCGCGTGCTCCACGGTGGCATAGAAAGCCACCCTGGCGGTGTTACGGTAGGCCTGAACCGGCGCAGAGACGAGATATACCGCCAGTGCGGCGATGACAAAATAGCCGGACAGCGAGTCGATGCCGCTCACGCTGAACAGCCAGCCCAGGGCGTAGGATGCCGCATAGGTCAGCAGCAGCCAGCCGATGAAGCTGAAGTCCAGACCGAAGGCGCGACCCTTGTTGCCCATCATCAGTTCCCTGCTGCGGCGCAGTGCCTGAACAGGTCCCATTTCCGGATGATTGAGCAGAAGGTATTCTGCCATCGAATAGCGGTATACCGCCACGATGCCGGGAATGACAAAGAGCAGCGACCACAAAAAGATCAGCAGCAGGCGCAGCAGGTACATGCCCAGCAGTTTCCATACCAGCTTTACGGGGAAGAGCCTGTGCAGGGCGGGTTCCTTGCCGTCCAGCGCATCCTGCGCCAGCGCATATCCGCCCGCTGAAAACATGGGCATCATAAACAGGCGCAGCAGTGCGCACAGCAGCATCAGCACCCGGCCGAAACCGACCACCTGCACATAGGGAATCGGGACTGTCATGCCTTCAAAATTATAATAAAAGATCTCGACATGGCCGTAAAATAATTCAGCTAAATCATCGATCAGCAATCCACCCGCGAGGAAGGCTGCCAAGAGCAGCAGCATTACCGTTTTTTTCCACTTGCCGCGCAGGGCCTCCCGCCCCATGCGGCGAAAATCATTTGCATACATAACTTTATCCCTCCGATTATTCAATAATATAGCATATGAATCGGCGGATTTCAACGGTGTCCGCACTGTTTTTTAAATCTTTATGCCGGCCTTGACATTTGAAGCCGCAGAGGGTATAGTATCTGCGAAGCATAGCTCTTCAGGGCAGGGTGAAATTCCCGACCGGCGGTAAAGTCCGC